>PKWB01000093.1 GCA_003131685.1 Candidatus Dormiibacterota bacterium | reverse complement strand
CCGGTCGATCCCGACGTGAAGATCACGTACGCCGGCTGCCCCGCCAGCCGCCGCACCAGCGGCCCCTCGCCGAGGAACCCGGTGACGAATTCGGACTGCGGATGCGCGAGCAACTCTTCCGGGGTCGCGAACTGCTCGAGCACGCCACCCTTCGAGAGGAGCGCGACCCGATCACCGAGCTTGACCGCCTCGTCGATGTCGTGGGTCACGAAGACTATCGTCTTGCGCACCACCCGCTGGAGTCGGAGCAACTCGTTCTGGAGGCGCTCCCGGGCGATCGGATCGATGGCCCCGAAGGGCTCGTCCATGAGCANNGCGCGGAGAACGGCTCGTCCATGAGCAGGATGTTGGGATCAGCGCCGAGCGCGCGAGCGACCCCGACGCGCTGACGCTCGCCCCCGCTCAATTCCGCGGGAAGGCGTCGGGCGTAGCTCGGCGCCGGCAGACCGATCAGATCGAGGAGCTCCTCCACCCGCGCCTGGATTCGCTGCTTGGGCCAGCCGAGCAGCCGGGGCACCGTGGCGATGTTCTCGGCGACCGATTGATGGGGAAAGAGCCCGACCTGCTGGATGACGTACCCGATCGAGCGGCGGAGATCGTTGACGTCGTAGGTCCGGGTATCGCGATCATCGATGCTGATGGTGCCATCGGTGGGCTCGATCAGACGGTTGATCATCTTGAGCGATGTCGTCTTGCCGCAGCCCGACGGCCCGACCAGCATGACCACCTCACCCGACTTGATCTCGAGCGACAGGTGATCCACCGCCAGCTGGTCTCCGTAGCGCTTCACCACGCGGTCGAAGGTGATCATGTCGCCGCCACCGAGACACGTCCGCGGGAGAGAGCACGCTGGATGCCCGCCAGGATGGCGTCGGCGAGGATGCCGATCACGGCGACGGGGATGATCCCGGCCAGGACCGCGTCGAGCGTCCCCGTGCTCCGCCCGATGGCCGAGAGGATGGTCTGTCCAAGGTCGTCGACCCCGACGGTGGCTCCGACGGTGGCGACGGCGACGATCATCACGGTTGCCTGGCGGATCCCCCCGAGGACCACCGGCACCGCGAGTGGCAGCTCGACCTTCAGCAGCACCTGCAGCGGGCTCATCCCCATGCCCCGCGCGGACTCCACCACCGCGGGGTCGACCGTTTTGATGCCCGCTCGCGTGTTCCGGGCGACCGGCAGCAGTCCGTAGAGGACGAGGCCGATGATCACCGGCGGGTTGGCCAGCCCGAACCAGATGGAGAGCAGCCCGAAGAGCGCGAAGCTCGGCACCGTCAGGATGGTGCTGGCGACCGCCATGATCACCGTGGACAGCGCCTCAGAACGGGCGGCAGCGATCCCGAGGGCGAGCCCGATCGCGCTCGTGATCGCGACGCATTCGCCGACGATCTCGAGGTGCGTGACGACCTGGGGGCCGATCTGGTCCCAGTTCTCGGAGATGTATTGAAAGACGCTCACATTTGTGAGGCGTCAGTATCCATAACCTCCGGGGGTGTTGCTCGGAGTCGCCGTTGCGCCGGATCCGCTTGCCGCGCCGGTCGAGGTGGCGGTCGTGCCGGGCATCGCAGCGAACCAGTTGCCGCCGATCCCGTTGCCGCTCGTCTGCGCCGCGGCGGTGTCGCCGGAGAACGTGTGGAGCGGCCAGCCGTTGTACGTGACCTCGGTGGCGGAGGCCCCATTGACCATCACCGACACCGTGGCAAGCGTGCCGGTGACCCCGCTCGCGGCGGTCGGCGTGCCGGTGACCACCAGGGCTGGCCACGTCGTGAGGCAGCCGCCGGTGCAGGCGCCGATCGTCGAATTCTTCTCGGGCAGGAAGTAGTAGAGGGTGAAGCCCCTGGAGTCGGTCAGCACCGTGCCGAGGGACGTGGAGCCCGTCGAGACGGCCGTGCCTGATGACCCGGCGCCGCTTGTGGCCGGCGGGGCCGTGCTACTGGGCCCTGCGCCGCCACAGGCGGCAAGCACCGCTGCTCCGGCCAGGGTCAAAACCATACGTCGCATCTTGAGAACCTCCGCTTTGATCGATGGAAGGCATACGCCCTTGCGTTACGGCATGAGACCCGCGCTATTCTCGGTGCATGTGCCGAAGCATCAAGACGCTCCGTGGCGCCGAGCCTGCTGCCGATGACGACGACGCTCGCGCCGCCGCGCTCCAATTCGTACGCAAGATCAGTGGCTACCGTGCTCCGTCCAGGGCAAACCAGCCGGCCTTCGACGCGGCCGTGCAGGAGGTGACCGCCGCGACCACTCGGCTGCTCGAAGGTCTGCAGAAACCCGTCTGAGTCATTGACCCCCGGACAGGGGATAATTCCCAGATGCGATCAGGCCGGATGAACTCCTACTCGATCGCGCCCATGGTGACGCTGCCGTTCACGGTGCCGCCATCGTCAACTCGAAGCCGTGCAGCTCGTACGTCCCCGAGAACGACGCCACTGCCGGCGACGGTCAGCCGTCCGCGTGCGGTCACGTTCCCGCTCACGTTGCCGCGGACCGTCACGTTGCGCCCGTCCACCCGGGCGCGGACGGCCGCCGACGCCTCGACGTCGACATCACCCGAGGCGCTGATCTCACCCTCGACGGTCCCCTCGATGTGGAGATCGCCCTCGATCGTGAGCGACCCGTTGAGGACGTCGCGCGGGCCCAGGGTCACGCCCTTGGCGCCTGCTGCGCCGTTTCGGTGACCTCCGCGTGGAATCGACGCAGCTGCCTCCTCGACTTCGGCGATGTTTTCCATGAACGTGACCTCTCCTTCTCGTCCGCTACACGGCGCATATCGTACTGATCCTGCGACTTCTTCGCGGCTTGACGGTGCGCACGACTCGATAACGCTGCCCGGCGTCCCCGACACGATTCGGCAGCTGCAACTCGACTTCTATCGTGACGGCGCACATCGGTACGATTCATGGGCGGGTGGCGCAAACGTTCGTGCCGCCGAGCGTCTTGCCGAGCTTGCGGGCGTCCAGCCTGATGAGCGCGTCATCGATGTCGGCTGCGGCACCGGACTGGTGATCAGATCGATGGGTGTCGGCGCGTCGACACTCGACCACATGGCGGTCGATCTCTCCCCCGACATGATCATGCACGCGCGCCGCCAGGGCGGCGATGAGCGTGGCATCCATTACTCGGTGATGGACGCACATCACCTTGTGTTCAACGACGGAATGTTCGACCTCGCGATCCTTGGACAATCGCTTGCGTATTTCGAGGACCCGTGGCAGGCGTTTGCGGAAATTCGCCGTGTGCTGAAACCGCACGGCAGAATCGCGATCTCGTGCCGTTGCCGGAGTCTCTCAACGCCCGCGCAGGGAGTGTTCTTCGAGCGACTCGAGCGACTCGCGATTCGTCGTGCGCGTACGCCTGCGCACCACGCCCTGTTCGGCGAGCCGTGGGTGCTCACCAACATGCTGGAGCTGGCGGGATTCACCGATATCCGCATGACTCAATTGCTTGTCGGTGTGCGCGCCGATGACGTGCGCGAATGGACCGAGATGATGGAGTGGTCGGGACCGTGGCCACACGCCATGATCGGGCTGTTGAGCCCGGGTGCGCGGAGCACCTTCGAGGAGGAACTCGACCGCACCATGCACCGCCTGGGCGAAGGTGACTACGCGTTTCACGGCGCATTCACCCTCGCCACGGGGCGGTTTCGCGACGAGTCCCCCGGCTCAGCCCTCTTCTGAGTCCGAACCTGAAGAGACGCCCGAAGTCTCCGCGGCACGCTCGTCGCTGTACGCATCGGATTCGGAGCCCGCATTCTCGTCAGCGGCTCCGTGGTCGCCCTCGCTGACCGGCGATCCGGTCACGTCAAGTGTGGCTTCGTCGTCGTGCTCTTCCATGCGCCGCGCTGGAGGCGCGTCGCCGCTTGGAGTCATGGAGATGGTGGCGTTCACCGTTGCACCCTCCTCCACGCGCAGGCGGCCTGCTCGGATTTCGCCGGCAAATGACGCGGTCTCTGTGAGCGCCACCAGATCACGTGCGACAGCATTGCCCTCGACGCTTCCGGCGACGACGATGTCGCGCGCACCGATCTGCGCGCGGACGGTGCCGCTCGAATGGATGCCGACCTCGCCGGTCGCGGAAACCTCACCCTCCAGCCTGCCTTCGATGCGGACATCTCCGTCGACGGTGAGTGATCCGACCAGGGAGTCACGCGGTCCCAGGACGACGATCCCGGCTGCTTCAGGCGCCGCCGGCATCGCTGCACCACGACGGCCGCGCGCCCTGCTCGATGTCGATGCTCCGGTATCGCTCGTGTCCATTGCGGCTCCTTCGCTCACGGCTCAGCGGGACTTCGGTGGCCGGTATCGTACGGGTCGGTCAGCATCCCGAGTCGGGCGTCGAGGTTACAAACTGCGAAACGTCTGGGGTCACACCACGAGGTCGCGACCGAAGTCCCCGATCCCGCTCACACCCGCCAGGCCCATGGCGTGGTCGAGCTCATTGCGGTAGCCGTCGAGAACCCGCCGCACCCCAGCGGCGCCGGCGGCCGCGAGGCCCCAGAGGATCGGCCGGCCCACCATGGCCGCGGCGGCGCCGAGTGCGAGCGCCACGAACACATCGGTACCACTCAGGATGCCGCCGTCCACGAGGACCGGGGCCCGGCCTTCGACTGCGACGACAACCTCGGGGAGCGCAACCGCCGTCGCGATGGCGCGGTCGAGCTGGCGCCCGCCGTGGTTGGACACCACGACTCCCGCCGCCCCGGCGTCGAGACAGGCTACGGCGTCATCGGCGCGGAGCACCCCCTTGACGATCACGGGCAGGCCGGCGAGGTCGCGCAACCACGCGATGGTGTCGAGGGTGATCGACTGATCCTGTGCCATCCCGGCGGTGACATCCTCGAGCGCGGCGCCGGGGGTGAGATGGGTCCCGAAATTCACCAGGTGCTGCTCCATGGTGATCGGCGCGAAGTGGCCGCGACGTTTGAAACCGATATACGGCGTGTCGACGGTCAGCATCAGTGCCGTCGCGCCAAGCCCGGTCGCACGACGTACCAGCGCCTCGGTCAGGCGGCGGTCGCTCACCACGTAGACCTGGTACCACCACGGTCCGTGGAGCTCGGCGGCGATCTCCTCGAGCGCGCGTGTGGCTCGTGTGGTCACGACCATGAGCCCGCCTGCCGCAGTCACGCCCCTGGCGGTCTCGACCTCCCCTTCCGTGTGCGCGACCACCTGGTACGCGGTCGGCGCGACCACGAGCGGCATCGCCAGTTTCGTTCCGAGTATCTCCGTCGAAACATCGGGTGTCGCCCCTCCGCGCAGGATGCGCGGGCGGAGCCGGTAGCGGCGCCACGCGGCCCGAGATTCCTCGAGCGAGATCCCGTCGCCGGCGCCCACGGCGATGTAGTCGAACGCAGTCTGAGTCAGGGTCGAGCGAGCAGCCAGCTCGTACTCGACGAGCACATCGGAGAGCGACTCGTCCACAGGCGGATTGTGGTCCAGGCAGGCATCAAATCGGCTTCGACCGCCCACCGGGGCGCGAATCTATTGCTGCGGGGCTGCGGCGAGCGTGACGGTTGCCTGGTGCTCCTGCCCTTTCGGATCTGCCCAGGCGACCACCACCGACTGGCCGGGGTGGTCGCCTTCCAGGATCGCTCTCAGCGATGAGTCGGAGACCACCGCGGCGCCGCCGACCGATGTGATCACGTCGCCGGCGCCGAGCCCGATGGCGGCCGCGGGAGTGCCGCTCTCGACACCGGTGGCTCCGCACGGGGCGCCCGCCACCACGACAGCCCCCGGCGGCGAGGTGCTCGGCCCCACGCAGACCCCCAGCAGCGCCGGGGACGGGGGTGCGGTGGGATGTGCGATCAACTGGTGCGCGTAGTTGAGGGCCGTGTCGATGGGGATCGCGAACGCCTGGATCGAGCCCGCCTGGGGGCCTCTGCGTCCGCCGCTCGCCGCGGTGTCCATGCCGATGACCTGGCCGTTGCCGTTGACCAGGGGACCCCCGGAGTCGCCGGGAAGGATCGGAGCGCTGGTCTGGATCATGCCGGTCAGGTTCTCGAGAGCCTGCCCGGTCTGGTCCGACGCGGTGATGGACTGCCCGAGCGCGGTCACCTGGCCGGCGGCGACCGCCGGTGCGCCCCCGCGGCCTTCGGCGTTGCCGAGCGCGGTGACGCTGTCCCCGACGTGAACCGTCGACGAATCACCCATCGGCGCCGTCGCGAGTCCGCTGACCCCCTCGACCTGGATGACCGCGATGTCGTGTGCGCTGTCCTCGCCGATCAGGGTCGCGGGATAGCTCACGCCGGTCGAGGTGAGCCGGACGCTGTACGGCTGCAGCCCGTGGGCGACGACATGGTCGTTGGTGAGGATGACCCCCGAGGACGTCAGCACCATGCCCGTCCCTGCCGCGGCGGAGCCACCGCCGAGCGACGTGTTGATGTCCACCGTCGCCGCCTGGACGCCGGAGGTGCTCCCCGAGCCACCGATTCCCCGTGTCGCGATGACCGCGGTCGCAGCCGCGCTCGCGGCAAAGATAAAGATGACGATGAAGACCCCGAACATGACCAGGCGCGAGGTGCGTCTCGGCGGGGGCGGCGGCTCATAGGTGTAGTGCTGCTGCGACCACCATCCCGACATCGGCGGTGCCGGCGTCCAGCCGTTGCCAACCCATGGGTCGTTCGAGTACGTCGCTCCCCCAGGCCACGCCGGCGGTCCGGCGGGGACCTCCTCCTCGCTCATGGTGACCTTATTGTCGCGGGTTCGACTGTCGGCTGCATGACGGGACGTCCCGCGAACCGCGCCNNACTACATCGCGTTGAAGGTTTCTGCGACCTCGATGCTCCCGCCGCTGTCGAGCACCGGGCACCCCTTGGCCAGCGCGACCGCCGCGTCGATGGTGTCGGCCTCGATCAGGCTGTAGCCGGTCGACGGGTTTGAGCCACCTCCGTCCGAAACCGATCCGTCAGCGGCGACCGTCCTGGCCTGCGAGACGGGATTGCCACCGTCGGCGAGTGCAGGGCCCAGGTTCTGGAACCAGGCCCCCCAGGCGGCCATCACCTTCGCCTGAGCTTCCTCGCCCTCGGCCATGCCGCCCCCGTGGTAGTTGAGCAGATATTTCGCCATGTCATGCCTCCTGGCTGGTCAGTTGTTGTTTGCGCCGATGGCGCGGATGACGCTGGGTTCGAGGCGCGTCTCGAGGAGCGCGCGCTCGGAAGGGTTGTCGGTGAGCTCGATGGCGCGACGATCAGCGTCGGCAGCCTCGTCGAGCCTGCCGAAGCGGCGCAGGAGCTCCCCGCGCGTTGCCCAATAGAGGTGATACCCGTCCAGGTCGGCTCGCAGGGCGTCGATCTCTTCCATGGCGGGTACCGGTCCGGCCACGTGCTCGAGCGCGATAGCGCGGTTGAGCCGGACGACGGGTCCGGGGTTGATCCGCACCAGCGCGCCGTAGAGCGCAAGGATCTGCGCCCAGTCGGTCTCCTCGAACGTCGGCGCCTCCGCGTGGCAGGCCGCGATCGCCGCCTGCAGCCAGTACGACCCCGGGCGGCCCAGCCGTCGCGCCTGCTCGAGCAGCGCGCCTGCCTCGGCGATCGCGGCGTGGTCCCATCGTGGGCGGTCCTGGTCGCGGAGCAGCACCAGCGCGCCTGAGGCATCGAATCGTGTCGCCCGGCGCGACTCATGAAGCCGCATCAGCGCGAGCAGGGCGAGGACCTCGGGCTCCTCGGGCAGCATCCGCGCGAGCAGCCCGCAGAGCCAGAGGGCGTCGACGCACAGGTCGCGACTGGTCGCGAGGTCGGGGCCGCTGCCCAGGTAGCCCTCGTTGAACACGATGTACAGCGAGGCGAGCACCTCGGCGAGCCGCTCGGCCAACTCGTCCGCGCGGGGAACCCGGTACGGGATGCGAGCGCCGACGATCTTTCGCTTGGCGCGGACGATGCGCTGCGCCATGGTCGCCTCGGAGACCAGGAACGCGTGGGCGATCTGACCGGTGGTCATGCCCATGACCGCACGAAGCGTCAGAGCGACCTGAGCGTCCCGGGCGAGTGCCGGATGGCAGCAGGTGAAGATGAGGCGAAGGCGATCGTCGGGGTCGGTGCGCACGTCGGGCGCCCAGCCGTCGGTCAGCAACTGCAGCTTCTCGCGGTAGGTCGAGTCGCGCCGCAGCCGGTCGATGGCTCGCCTTCGCGCGGTCTGCAGGAGCCAGGCGGCCGGACGCTCCGGCACACCGTCGACCGGCCACCGCTGCAGGGCGACGACGACCGCGTCCTGGACGAGGTCTTCGGCGAGGTCGAAGTCACCGGTCATCCGCACCAGCGAGCCGCAGATCAAACCGACCTCTGCACGGAAGACCGCATTCATCGCCTCGACGGTCGGATCACTCTGCATGGTGCCGGGGGCTCGGTGGTCTCAGCCGGCCGGGTGATTGGGCAGATCGTCGTGGATAATCACCGGGCGAATCTCGACGACCTGGTCCTCGTACGGCCACCTCTTCGCGATCGCAATCGCCTCGTCGAGGTCGGCCACATCGATGGTGACGAAGCCGGCGACGTTCTCCTTGCTCTCCATGAATGGACCGTCGGTGACCAGCGGGCGGCCTCCGTTGGGACGGATCGTGGTGGCGGTGTTGGAGGGTTGCAGCTCCTCACCGCCGCGAAGCTTGTCGTTGCGAGCGAGCTCCCCGAACCACTCATCAATAGCCGCGTGCTTGGTCGCGCGGGTCGCGTCGTCGAGGACTGTCTCCTCGTTCCTGATCAACAGCAGCACGTACTTCATGAATCCAGCTCCTTGATTTCGGATAGGTCGCCCCAATGATGACGACGAATGGGGATCGGCCAAATCGACAGGTCGCCCCCCGCGGGGGCCGCTTCGGCCGTCGTGCCGCCATGTCAGGCTTGAGCCGATGGGTGCTTGGAGGGTCTTTGGGCACGGCCACCTGGGTGGCACGGACCGAACCGAGGTCGACCGGCTCCGGCGGGCCTGCGAGGCAGCGGAGCACCTCGACCTCAAGGTCGAGCTTGATGAGGCCGACCACCTCGATCGCCCGATTCACTTTCTTGCCGCCGCCGCCGACGAGGTGATCGGGTACGCCGGTCTGACCGCGGGTGATGAAGCCGAGGCATGCGGCATGGTGCACCCCTCCTGGCAGCGTCGCGGCATCGCCACCGCGCTGCTCGCGGAGCTTCGCGGCGCGGCCGCGAGCCTGGAGCGGGAGAGCATCCTGGTCATCTGCGAGGACGCGGCACCGGTCGCGCTCGCCTGGATGCAGCGCCTCGGCGCACGACTCGAATCCGCCGAGCGTCGTATGGTCGCCCCGCTCGGCGCCACGGCGGCGTCGCGCACCGGGACGGATTCTCCCCTGGAGGTCCGCCCCGCCACCGAGACAGATCACAACACCGTGGTCGCGATCATCGGTGAGGATTTCAGCGACTACCCCGGCGAACAACGACTCGTCGGTCTCGATGCCGGCCAGCTCATCGGCACCCTGCGGCTGACCGAATCGTCGCGGCGCACGATGATTTACGGATTCGTGATCGACGAGCGCCGCCGAGGCACGCGGCTCGGCACGCGGATGCTCGAGGCGGTGATGTCGCGCCTGCGAGCCGACGGCGTCCCCGAGGTCGGCCTCGAGGTCGATCCCGAGAACATCCCCGCGGTGCGCCTCTACGAGCGCTTCGGATTCGAGACGGTCACCACCTACCGCTACATGCGTCTTGCGGTCATGCAACCAGCACCCCCGGGTCCGGGTCCGGCTCCGGGGCTCCGTGGAGCAGAGCGGTAACCCGCGGCTTGAAGACCAGCTGGGCGATCAGGGTCGGCACCAGCGCGGTCAGCACCACGACCGTGACCAGGATCGAGTACTGCGATCGGTCGATGTAACCGTTGGTGTATCCGAAGAGCGCTGCGATGGTCCCGAATGTGAGGCCGGTCGACATCATCATGGTCGTGTACCAGGCTTCCCGGACACGAATGCGGAACGGGCGCGTTGCCGGAAACACGCCGATCACCTTCGCAGCGACCTTGACCCCGAACAGCATGAGAATGGTCAGACTGCCGGCGATCACCGCGGGCAGCTCGATCAGGGTTCCGGCTCGAAGAAAGAAGAACGGCGTCAGGAACGTGAACGCGACGCCGCGCACCCGCCCGACCATCTTCGGGTCGGAATGAAAGATAACGGCGGCACCGAGTCCGAGCAGGTATGCGGGTAACACCGCTTCTGATTTCGCAGCAGTCGCGAGCGCGCCGAGTCCGAAGAGCAACAGAAACACATATTTCACCTCGGGCTCGCTGATCGGATGCCCGATATGCCGAATGACAAAGCGGAGCGACCGCGGCAGGAAGACCATGACGATCGCGGTGGCGATCCCAAAGGCGATGAGGACGCTGTTGTAGTTGGCAAACACGACGCCGAGTGCCAGCACGGTGCCAAGGTCGCAGACGAAACACGCGCAGAGGATCAGTTTCCCCAGGTCCGTCCTGTTGAGCCCCGTCTCGAGCATGACCGCGTAGACAACAGCCACCGACGTCGTCGACAGTGCGATGCCGGCAATCTCGCTTCCATGGAGCGGCCAGTGCAGGACCGCGAGCGCGAAGACCCACGCCGCGGCGCAGGGGGCCAGGAAGCCGATCCCTCCGATCACGAGGCTCGGCGTCAAGAATCGGCGGAACGACTTCGGGTCAATCTCGGCGCCGGCGAGAAAGGTCAGGAGCACCGACCCGAACCCGGCCAGGAAGTCGATCCACTGGTTCGAGGACATGCCGAACAGGTTTCCGCCGAGCACGCCCATGAGGATTTCGACGAGTGCGACCGAGAGCCCTACGCGCACCGAGATGATGCTGGCAACGAATGCGAGTGCTATCCAGAGAGTCGCAATTCCATAACTGTTGTTCAGGGCGTCGAGCACGCCGATGTGCAACGGGCAACAGTTCACGGGTGTCCTCCTACCAGCATTCTGGTAGGGCCCATCAGGCCTTACGGCCGAGAACGGTGAGACCCATCACCGATGCCGCGAGCGGCGCGACCGCTACAGAATATCACCCATCGGTCGGCCAGTCCAGCGCGGGGATATGCATCTAGGCCCCGACGTTGAGGACCACCTTGCCGGTGACGTCTCTCGCCAGAAGAGCGCGCGCCAGCTCTCCGCCGCGGTGCCAGTCCGCCTCGACGTTGATATGCGGCGTGAGCTCGCCGGCCGCCACCAATGCGCAGAGGGTGTTGAGATCCGACACCGCACTCTGCGTGTAGCGCAGCTCGTCGAAGATCAGCATCGACCGCAACGTCGCGCCGAGGTGCGCGCCGAACCAGCGCGGCCCGAGGATTGCAGGATCCATCAGCGTCGACGCGTACGAGACAACCGTGCCGTGCGGCGCCACGACGTCCATGCAGCGCGTGAGCACCTCACCACCCACACCATCGAGGACGTGATCGAACGGACCTTGCGCATCATGAATATCGCGAAGAACGTGGTGGCATGCGGCGACCGCGACTTCATTCCCCTCGGGGTTGCGGATCAACCCGGTCACCGTCGTGCGCGCGGCGCGCGCCAGCTGGACCGCGAGGTGCCCCACTCCTCCGCTCGCACCGGTCACCAGCACGCGCTTGCCCACCGGGAATCCGCCGAGAGCCAGCGCACGGAACGCCGTGATGCCGGCAAGCGGCACGCAAGCAGCCTGCGTGATTGACACCCCGTCGGGCACCGTCGCGAGGTAATCCAGCGGCATCGCCACCAGCTCAGCCCACGCTCCGTTGTCCACCAGGCCGAGTACCGTGGTCCCCACAGCCGGACCGCCCGATTGGTCTGCCGCACGCTCGACGACGCCAACCACATCCCATCCGACCTGCTGTCCGGGCGGCGCGTTCTTGGCACGAACCACCTCGCCGCGGTTGAGGCTGGTCGCGCGAACACGCACCAGCACCTCGTTCGCTCCGGGCACCGGATCGGGCACCTCAGCGAGACTCAGGAGGTCGTCGTCCCCGGTCGTGATCAGAGCGCGCATGGTGGGCTTCTCCAGGCTGGCCGCGGCGATGAAGGACTAGGCTGCGACGGTGCGCCACCCGGCGCGAGTGACGCAGGAGTGTACTGACCCGGTCATGCCTGACATCTCCGCCGCGGCGGCGGCGCTCCACGAGCAGTCGATCGTCGTCGACACGCACAACGACCTGCTCATGCTCTGTGTGCGCCGGAAGCCCTCGGAGCAGGGCGCGTACTTCCGGCGTGTCTGGCTGCCCCGGTTGCGTGCGGGCGGCGTCAACATCCAGGTGCTCCCGGTCTTCATCGACGACGACTTCCGTCCCGAGGGGGCGCTGCGCCAGACCCTGCGGATGCTCGAGACCGGGTGGCGAATCGCAGCCGAGAACACAGACGCGGTGCGCATCTGTCTGACCGGCGCCGACGTCGACGCAGCGCTCGCCGACGGACTGATCGCCTTCGTGCTGGCGCTCGAGGGATGCGAAGCGGTCGGGACCGACGTCGCCCTCTTCGCATCCCTGCACCGGCTCGGAGTTCGCGTCGCGTCGTTCACGCATTTCCGGCGAACCATGCTGGCCGACGGATCCGCGGAGGATGGAACCGGCGGCAGGCTCACCGAGGCCGGCATCGATGCCGTCGCGATCTGCGAGGCGCTCGGCATCATGCTCGACGTGTCGCACCTGGGGGCCGCGTGCACCGATCATCTGCTCGAACTCGCGACCCGACCGGTGATCGCGTCGCACTCGTCGGCGTTCTCGCTGCGCCGGCACCACCGCAACCTCACCGACGCTCGCCTCCGCGGGATCGCGGCGACGGGCGGGGTGGTTGGGATCAACGTGCTCGCGACCTTCATCGACGAGAACGTGCGCACGGTGGCGCGCGTGGCCGATCACATCGAGCATGCCGCCTCGACGATCGGCGTCGACCACGTCGGGCTCGGCCCCGATTTCTACAAGGAGATCGCGGAGGAGCTTCACGGTCCCGCGGCCCAGTCGATGGACGGCGGTGGGACCGTGATCAGCTACGTTCCCGGGCTGGAGGGTCCGGGTGGGCTGCCGCTGATCACCGACGAACTCCTGAGGCGCGGATGGCCCGACGACGACATCCGCCAGGTGCTTGGTGGCGCATTCCACGCCCTGTTCGTCCGCGAGCTGGGACTCCCCTGCCCGCGGCGTTAGGCCCGGATCCCGGCGGGGTCAGACAGCGCAGCTGTCGTCGGTACAGGTCGTGTCGGTATCGCCGGCGCCGACCATCTGCAGGGGGTGGGCCGCAGTCCACGCCTGCTGCAGGGCCGCGAGCATCATCTCGGACGGCTGAGCTCCAGACACGCCGTACGCGCGGTCGAGGACAAAGAACGGAACCCCCGTGATCCCGAGCTCGCGAGCCTCGAGCTCGTCATGACGCACGTCGTCGGCGTAGGCGTTGCCGGCGAGCACCTCCCGAACCGCCGCTTCGTCGAGGCCGACCTCGACCGCGAGCCGGGCGAGGGTCTCGCGCTCGCCGATGGCCGCTCCCTCGACGAAATAGGCCGCCATCAGCCGCTCCTTGACCATGTCCTGCTTCCCGACCGACTTCGCATAGTGGATGAGGCGGTGCGCGTCAAAGGTGTTGCCGGAGCGCGCGCGCTCGAGGTGGAAGTCCAGGCCGGCGGTGGCCGCATTCGCGGTGACCCGCGCCTGCGCCGCCTCGGCGGTCGCACGGCTCATGCCGTACTTGGCGGCCAGCCGGTCGATGGGATCACCCTCCGACGTCGCGGCCGCAGTGGGGTCGAGCTGGAAGCTCCGCCACGTGACGTTGACCTCGCCGCGATGATCGAACTCGGCCAGCGCGTGCTCGAAGCGACGCTTGCCGATGTAGCACCAGGGGCAGACCACGTCAGACCAGATCTCGACATCCATGCCCTGTCTGTACCGCATCAAGGCCGCTCTGAAGCCTCCGCCGGGACGATGGCGTGCCCCGCTTGGGGTGGTTCGGAAATCCCGACCACGGGTATAGAGATTTCGAAAACCAAACGAGCCGATCGTCCCTGACGGCCGGCCACAAGAGACTGAACATGGCTGAACTGACTTCCGAACTTCTTCCCATCCTGCAGCTGAACGACGTCGTCGTTCTGCCGGGAATGACCGCCACCCTCGCCGTCGAGAGTGACCCGCAGCGGGCTGCCCTGACGGCCGCTCAGAACGGCAACAAGCTGATCCTGCTGGTGCCCCACGTTGACGGTCGGTTCTCGGCGATCGGCACGGTCGCGCAGGTCGTCGAATCGGGTCAGCTGCCCTCCGGCGCCGAGGTCACCATCCTCAAGGGATTGCACCGCGCCCGCCTCGGCGGCGGCCAGTCCGACATCGGCGGGGCCCTCTGGGTGCAGGTCGAACCCCTCCCCGACGGCGATCCAACCGAGGCGGCGCGTGAGCTGGCCCGCGAGTATCGCGCGCTCATCGAGAACCTCCTCGAGCTGCGCGGCGCCGGCCGTGCCATCGAGGCCGTCCGCTCGGTGCGCCATCCCGGCCACCTCGCGGACCTCGCCGGCTACTCGCCCGACTTCAGCATCGAGCAGAAGCTCGAGGTCCTCGAGACCCTCGACATCGAGCAGCGCCTGTCCCGGCTGATCGGCTGGACCAAGGACGTCCTCGCCGACGCGTCGGTCCGAGAGAAGGTTCGGACCGAGGTTAACGAGGGCATGGAGAAGACGCAGCGGGACTTCCTGCTCCGTCAGCAGCTGGATGCGATCAAGAAGCAGCTCGGCGAAGGCGGCGACGACGTCGCTGCCGGCTATCGCGCTCGCCTCGAGAGCGCGGGCATGCCCGATAACGTCCGCGCCGAGGTTGAGCGCGAGCTCGAGCGCTTCGAGCGGACCAGCGAGCAGAGCCCGGAGCACGGCTGGATCAGGACGTACCTCGACTGGATGTTCGAGATCCCCTGGAATGTGCGCTCCGACGACAACCTCGACCTCGCCGCGGCACGGCGCATCCTTGATGAGGACCACACGGGCCTCGAGGATGTGAAGCAACGCATCATCGAATTCCTCGCGGTCCGCAAGCTCCGCAGTGAGCGTGGCATCACCGTCCTGGGTGGCGGGTCTGGAGCGATCATCACGCTGGTCGGACCTCCTGGCGTCGGCAAGACGTCGCTGGGCGAGTCGGTCGCCCGCGCGCTCGGCCGCAAGTTCGCCCGCATCTCGCTGGGCGGCATCCACGACGAGGCCGATATCCGCGGCCACCGGCGCACCTACGTCGGCGCGCTTCCCGGCCGGATCGTCCGCGCCCTGAAGGAAGCGGGCACCAAGAACCCGGTGATCATGCTCGACGAAATTGACAAGGTTGGCAGCGACTGGCGCGGCGACCCGTCGTCGGCACTGCTCGAGGTCCTCGATCCCGCGCAGAACAACACGTTCCGCGATCACTACCTCGAGGTCGACCTCGACCTGTCCGAGGTGCTCTTCATCCCGACGGCGAACGTGTGGGAAACCATTCCCGCGCCGCTGCTCGACCGCATGGAGCTGATCCGCCTTGATGGCTATACAGAGAACGAGAAGGTCGCGATCGCGCGCGATCATCTCCTCCGCCGCCAGGTGGAGCACGCGGGCCTGAGGCCTGACGAGGTCAGCGTCAGTGACGCTGCCATCCTCACCGTGATCACGGATCACACCCGCGAGGCGGGCGTGCGAAATCTCGAGCGAGAGCTCGGCAAGATGACCCGCAAGGTCGCGACCCGTATCGCGTCCGGCGACCTCATCGCCCCGTTGGAGATCACCCCCGCGCAGGTGCGCGAGCTCCTCGGCAAGCCGAAGTTCGACAACGAGGTTGCCGAGCGGACTGCCGTCGCCGGTGTCGCCACCGGGCTCGCGGTCACCGGCACCGGAGGAGATGTCCTCTTCATCGAGGCGGCCAATGCCCCTGGGGACGGCAAGCTCACCCTGACCGGCCAGCTCGGCGATGTGATGAAGGAGTCGGCGCAGATCGCTCTGTCGTACGTCCGGGCTCACGCTGAAGCGCTGGGGATCGACCCGGAGGCCGCTCGTCAGAGCATCCACGTCCATGTGCCGGCCGGAGCCGTGCCCAAGGACGGACCATCCGCAGGTGTCGCCATGACCACCGCGATCGTCAGCCTGCTCACCGGACGGCCGATGCGCAGCAGCGTGGCGATGACCGGTGAGGTTACGCTCCAGGGCCTGGTGCTTCCGATCGGAGGCGTCAAACAGAAGGTGCTCGCAGCCCATCGGATGGGCCTGCGCGAGGTGATCCTGCCCAAGCGCAATGAGAAGGACATCGACGATGTGCCCGAGAGCGTGCGCAACGCGATGACGTTCCATCTGGCCGGCCGGGTCGAGGAAGCCATCACCGTGGCGCTCGAACCGGTCGCGACCGAGGCCGCCGCCGCGGCCTGAGGCAGCTCAGGAAAAGAACGACCGGTCTCAGCCGGTGTGAGGCGTGCTCAGCCGCTTCTCGATCCCGTCGAGAAGCAGGCTGACGCCCTCGTCGGCACGCAAGGCCGGCGCGTCCTGGGCGTTGGCCTGCCGCGTCACACTGCGGGCGGCGGGGGCTTCGGTGTCCATGGTCACCCGGACGCAGCCACTTGAGACCGTGAGGTCATAGCGGTCGGGGCTGCTTTGCGCTCCCGGCGAATCCCACTGCAGGTCCGACGTCACCGCCCGGACCGGTTTGTCATCGAGGCGAACCTTCACCGAACCGGATGACACGACCGCGTGGACTGCGGTATTGCGCGGCCGATGCATGGTCACCCCGACGATGCCGCTGTTGACGCGGATCGGAACGACGCCGCGCGGGGCGGGCAGGGTGCACGTCACGTTCCCCGCGCCGCTGTCCAGCTCGATCCCGTTGACGCTCAGCGCGCTGAGGTCGAGGACGGTGTTCCAGGTACCCCCGTGGATCTTGAAGTACCACGTGTAGTCGGGGTTCAGCTCCACGGCGCCATGGTTGCCGCCGCGGCGGTTCTTGACCAGCACGAGGTTGTCCGGGCGGACCTCCACCGAGGCGGCCCCTCCTCCACCAACCGAGGTCGCCAGATCCGCGGCGCCAGGTGCGGCGGCACGAACAAGGACGCGCCACGAGCCGGAGTCGATCGCCAGCGTCATGACCTGGCCGCCGCGTCGATGCACGTCCGGGTGCGGAGTCACGAACGCCGACGCAGCCGCCTCGGCGATGAGTGCGAACGCCGCACTCTCGGCCGTTTGGAGACCCTCAGCCGCAAGGATCCTGGCCAGGTCGCGCGCCACGCGGCTTCGCTGCACCACAGGGAGACGGCTGAGCACGACGGCCGCCGCGGCCCGGTGCTCTCCCAGGAACTGGGCCAGCTCATCGCAGGCCGCGGTGATCTGGGCGCGCCACGAGGGTGGCGAGATTGGCACGGTCACGCGGTCGATCACCGCTTCCGCCACGAGTTCGAGGAGCTGTTCCTTGTCGCGAAG
>PKWB01000118.1:10516-10736 GCA_003131685.1 Candidatus Dormiibacterota bacterium | reverse complement strand
GCGTCTGCACCAACCTGTGGTACTGTCTTGGCAAGTGCTCGCGAATCGGCGAGCCATGCCTCTTGGTGAACCCTCTCTCCGCCGGTGAACGGCGGGTCTCAAGAATCCGGCACACGACAGTCCAGCGAGGGGATTCTGGGATAACGGGAAAGGCCCCGGCTCCCGAGGTAACACGGTTGACAACGTTTGAATCCATCGGCGTGCGTCCGCGCACGTCCGC
>PKWB01000118.1:0-10401 GCA_003131685.1 Candidatus Dormiibacterota bacterium | reverse complement strand
GCGGTGATCCGCAAGGTCGACCCGGCCCTGCGCACGGTGATCTGCATCGGCGGCGTCGGCTACGGTCCGCAGACCGGTGGCCTGCGCAACGCGCCGGACGTGATCGTCGGGTGCCCGGGGCGGCTCCTCGACCTCGCGAGCAACGGGCTCGCACGGCTTCGCGACATCGAGTACCTGGTGCTCGACGAGGCGGACNNGAGGCGGACGAGATGCTCGACCAGGGCTTCGCGAAAGATGTCGAGAAGATCATCTCGATGTGCCCCAACTTCAGCAGCAGCGCGCGCCGGCAGACGGTGCTCGCGTCGGCGACGATGCCCGACTGGGTGCAGAGGATGATCACCAAGCATCTCTACGAGCCGGCGCGCGTTCGCGTCGTCAACGAGCAGGTGCCGGCGCTCGAGCACGGCGTCATGAGCGTCGTCAAGTCGCAGAAGATCGACGCACTGTCACGGCTGCTGCGCCGCCAGCGCGCATCCGAGCTCAACCAGACGATCGTCTTCCATCGCACCAAGCACGGAGCCAAGAAGCTGGTACGTGACCTGCTCCGCATGGGGCACACCGCCGGCGAGCTGCAGGGCAATCTCTCGCAGAATGCGCGCGACCGCGCGCTGGATTCGTTCCGCGCAAATCGGACCGAGGTGCTGGTCGCCACCAACGTCGCGGCCCGAGGCATCGACGTCGTGAATGTGGGACTGGTCATCAACTTCGAGCTGCCCGAGACACCGCAGTGGCTCACCCATCGGGTCGGCCGCACAGCGCGCAACGGCAACGAGGGCAAGGCCATCACCTTCCTCAGCGAGGAGGACGGTGAACAGTGGCGCAAGCTCCGCCGCCTCGGCGCGCCGGCACTGCCCGAGATCGACGGGACGCTCCTGCTGACCACCGGTGAGTGGAAGCTCGGCGCTCCGCCGCGCGAGGTTACGCCAGCGCCTGCTCCAGGTCGGCCACTAAGTCGTCGACGTCCTCAATACCGACGGACAGGCGCAGCAGCCCGTCGCTGACGCCGACCCGCGTCCGCATGTCTTCCGGAATCGACGCGTGAGTCATGAGCGCCGGGCTCTCGGCCAGAGATTCGACCGCACCCAGTGACTCGGCGAGCGTGAAGACGCGCAGGCGTTCGAGAAATGAGACCGCGGCGGCGCGCGAGGAGACCTCGAACGACACCACGCCGCCGTAGTGGCCGCCCATCTGGCGCCGGGCGAGCGCATGACCGGGGCTGCTCTCGAGACCCGGGTAGTACACCTGGGTCACCGCGTCCTGACCTTCGAGCCATCTCGCGATGGCCAGAGCGTTCTCGCATTGGCGCAACACGCGAAGTTGCAGCGTCTTCAACCCTCGGAGCAGCAGCCAGCAGTCGAACGGTGACGGCACCGCGCCCACCGCGTTCTGGTGGAAGCGCAATCCCTCGGCGAGGGTGTCGTCGGAGGTGAGCACGGCGCCGCCGAGCACATCGCTGTGGCCGCCGAGAAATTTCGTCGAGCTGTGGATGACCAGGTCGGCGCCGAGCTCGAGCGGTCGCTGCAGCACCGGGCTCGCGAAGGTGCTGTCCACCGCGACGATCGCGCCCGCACCATGAACGAGCTCGCTGACGGCGTCGAGGTCGACCACGCGAAGCAGCGGATTGGTGGGCGACTCGAGCCAGACCAATCGGGTTCGATCGGTCATGGCTGCTGCGATCGCTTCGGGGTCGGTGGGGTCGACCGCCGTGAAGGTGAGGCCATAGCGCCGGAAGACCTTGTCGAAGAGCCGGAACGTGCCACCGTACACATCCTCGGTGAAGACGACGTGGTCGCCGGGGTCGAGCAGCAGCATCACCGCTGTGGTCGCGGCCAGACCCGAGGAGAAGGCGAGACCGTGCTCCGCGTTCTCGAGCGACGCGAGGCACTCCTCGAGATTGCCGCGAGTCGGATTGCCGGAGCGCGAGTACTCGAATCCCCGGTGCCGCCCGGGCGACTCCTGCGCGAATGTCGTAGCCAGGTGGATGGGGACGACCACCGCACCGGTCGAGGGATCGGGGCCCTGCCCGACGTGCAGGGCACGCGTGGCCAGACCGTGCCGCCGGTGCTCCACGCCGATCAGGTGCGTCCGCGGCGGGCGACGAATTCGAGCAGGTCGCTTCGGGTGATCACGCCCACCGGGAGGTCGCCTTCCACGATCATCAGCGCAGGCTCGCCCCCCAGCAGTGCCTCGAACGCCTCCTCGATCGGTGCCCCGGCTGCAACGCGCGCGAAGGGCGGATCCATCGCGGTCGACACCGAGGTGGTCACCACCGCTGGGTCGCGGTAGATACGGTCGAGGAGGGTGCGCTCCTGGATGCTGCCGACCACGCCGCCGCCGGCCGTGGCCCCGTTCTCGGTGACCAGGAGCTGCGAGATCCCGTACTGCTGCATGAGGTCGATCGCCTCGCCGACAGACTTCCCGGCGCCGACGCTGACCAGCTCCGGGACCCCGTCGGTGTGCGAATCGATGACCTCGCGAACGCGGGCGGGGACGAGCCGCTGGAGGTAGCCGTTCTGGCGCATCCACTCGTCGGAGAAGAACTTGCTCAGGTAGTTGCGACCGGTGTCGGGGAGGAGCACGACGATGACGTCGTCGGGCTTGGAGTCGACGGCGACCTGGATGGCCGCGTGGAGCGCGAGCCCGGCAGACCCGCCCACCAGGATGCCCTCCTGGCGCGCGAGCTTCCTCGCGGCCACGAAGCTCTCGCGATCGGTGACCTGGATGAACTCGTCGACCACCTCACGATCGAACGTGCCCGGCCAGAAGTCCTCGCCCACACCCTCGACCTTGTACGGCGCGATCTCACCGCTGTAGATCGACCCTTCCGGGTCGGCGCCGATCACACGAACCGCGGGGTTCTGCTCCTTCAGGTACTTGCCGACCCCGGTGATCGTGCCGCCGGTCCCGACGCCGGCAACGAACGTCGTGATCCGGCCGTCGGTCTGCCGCCAGATCTCCGGACCCGTGGTCCGATAGTGGGCCTCGGGGTTGCGCGGGTTGAAGTACTGGTTCGGCTGAAATGCTCCCGGGACCTCGCGGGTCAGCCGGTCGGCGACCGAGTAATACGACTGCGATGACTCACGCTCGACGTTGGTGGGGCAGATGACCACTTCGGCGCCGTATGCGCGCAGCAGGCTGATCTTCTCCGCCGACATCTTGTCGGGCATGACGAAGATCATCTTGTAGCCCTTGATCGCAGCCGCCATGGCGAGTCCGTGGCCGGTGTTGCCCGACGTGGGCTCGACGATCGTGCCCCCCGGCCTGAGCAGGCCGCGGCCCTCGGCGTCCTCGAGCATGGAGAGGCCGATACGGTCCTTCACACTCCCACCGGGGTTGAGTTGCTCGAGCTTGGCCAGCACAAGCGGCCTGAGCCCCTCGGTGACCTTGTTGAGCCGGACCAACGGGGTGTTGCCGACCAGGTCGAGGATGCTCTCGACGTACTCCACTGCCCGGCCATTCTAGTGCCCGCCGCCGTTGGGCTCCGTACACGAATGCGACTCAATGGCCCTTTTGCCACGGCATACTGAGATGAATGGACCAGGCTGGAGGCCCCGACGTCGTCGGGTCGCGGGTATACGTTCCCGGCTACACCCTGGATCGGGGGATAAGCGTCGACCGTGCCGGTGCGCTCGTCGACGCGCACGACAACGCCACCGGCTCGCGTGTCGTGGTTCGCCTGCTCAGCCCGGCGCTGTCCTCAGACGCCGCCTATCGCCGCCAGGTCCGCCACGACATGGCGGTGCTGTGCGTGCTGCGTCATCAGCACCTGCTCTCGGTCATCGCATTCGATGACCGGCACGCGGCGATCGTCTACGAATGGGTGGACGCGATCACGGTGCGCCATCTCATCGATGTCTCCGGCCGGCTCACGGCGACCGCCGCCATGGTCGTCTTCGACGACACGCTCGCCGCCCTGGAGGCGCTCCACGCGGCCGGGGTCATGCATCGTGATGTGACGCCGAACGCGGTGCTGCTCGACACCGACGGGACCGGCATCCTGCGCGACGCGGCGCTCCCTGCCCCACCACTCCGTCGCGGCTGGCGATCGGGGACCCCGCAGTACATGGCCCCGGAGCTGTGGGCGGGCAGACCGCACACCGTCGCGACCGACATCTATGCGGCTACCGGGGTGCTGGTGGAAGCACTCACCGGGCGACCGCCATACCTCGGCACCGACCTCACCGGGCTCGGGGTGCAGCACACGCAGGGAGCGCTGCCGAGCGAGGCCGTTCCCCTCCTCGCGCGCGACCTCGTGATCCGTGGGCTGGCAAAGGACCCGCATGACCGGCCGGCGAGTGCCGCGTCCTTCCGCCGCGACGTCGAGACCGCCGGAACAGCTTTTCTCGGCGCAAGCTGGCGGGACCAGGGGCGCGCGTGGCTGGCGGTGATCGTCGCCGATCGACTCGCCGACCCGGCTCCCGCGGCGCCGGATGTGGAATTCATCGATGACGACGACGCGCCGGTCCCAGGGCTCGCGATCGACAGCGCCGCTGACGAGATACGGCCGGGAGGCGTCGGATGGAAGGTCTGGTTGGTGGCCGCAGCGGCCGTGGTCGCTCTGGTGGTGATGATCATCTTCGCCGCCCAGGCGCTCGGCGGCCCGGGGACTCAGGTGTCTCCGACTCCGCCACCGGCACCACTCTTCACCCCGACCGATACGCCGGGCCCGACCGACGCGGGTGGTCTGCCCACGAGCATCGACACCGCAGGCGGAGCGACCGCGACCCCGACGCCGCGACCCACGGCCACCCCGGCTCCGACGCCGCCCCCGAACACGATGCCGATCACCATCGCACCGTCGCCGACTCAGACACCGAGTCCGAGCGCCGGGTCACCGTCGCCAGGTCCGACGCACTGATCCGGACGGATCCGTGCCTCAGCGCGACGGCGTGAGGTTGTACACGTCGCGCGCGTAGTCGAGCATCATCCGTTGCGCTGAGAATCGCGGCCCGTTGGTGCGCAGCGAGGCACGGATCCGCTGCACCCAGCCGCGCGGGATGCCCTGCTCATCGCGCTGGTAGAAGAGTGGAACGACCTCGTGCTCGATGATGTCGAAAAGCATTGCCGCATCACGTGAGTCCTGCATGCCGTGGTCGAACAGGATGTCGCCGGGGATCGCCCATCCGTTGGTGCCGTTGTATGCCTCGGCCCACCATCCGTCGAGGACCGACAGGTTGAGGCCGCCGTTGAGCGCGGACTTCATGCCGCTCGTCCCGCTCGCCTCCAGCGGCGGCCTGGGGACGTTGATCCAGACGTCGCATCCCGACACCATGTGCTCGGCGATGGACAGGCTGTAGTTGTCGAGGAACGCGATCCGGCTCATCGCAGCGGGCTCGCGCTCGAAGCTGAAGAGTCCCTGCGCGGCGTGCTTCGCCTCCTCGTCCTGCGGATGCGCCTTGCCCGCGAAGACCATCTGCGCCGCACGATCCTTGTTCTCGAGGACGCTGGTGGCGCGCGCGGGGTCGAGTGTCAGCAGCTGGATCCGCTTGTATCCGGCGAGACGGCGGGCGAACCCGAAGGTGAGCGCATTCTCGTCGAACCCGTGCTCGGCAGCCTCGACATACCAGCGTGGCTCATCACGAGCGAGGCGGTTGGCGACGCTGCGCTCGCGAACGTTCCGCACGAACTCGGCGCGCAGCGCGTTGCGGACAGCCCACAGCTCGGCGTCGGGGATGTCGTCGACGCCGCGCCAGGTGTCGGGGTCGGCGGCGCGCGCCTCCCATCCCGCCCCAAGGTAACGATCGAGGAGGTCGCGCATGCGCGGCACCGTCCAGGTCGGGACGTGCACGCCATTGGTGACGTGTCCGATCGGGACGGTATCGGCAGGCCGCTCGGGGAAGAGTGCCTGCCACATCTGGCGGGCGACCTCGCCGTGGCGGCGGCTCACGCCGTTGCGCGAGCGGCTCATCTTGATCCCGAGAGGGGTCATGACGAATTGCTCGTGGGGGTTGTCCGGACGGGTGCGCCCGAGATGGAGGAAACCCTCGAGATCGAGGCCGGCCTGCTCGGGGTAGTCACCGAGGACCTCGACGATCTCGCTGACGTCATACCCCTCGTTGCCCGCGCTCACCGGCGTGTGAGTCGTGAAGACGGTGCGCTCGCGGGCAGCGGTGAACGCCTCGTGGCGCGAACGCCCGAGCGCCATCTCGCGGCGAGCCATCTCGAGCGGAGCAAGCGCGGCATGGCCCTCGTTGAGGTGGACGACGCACGGGTCCATTCCCATGGCATCGAGGACGCGCATCGAGCCGATGCCGAGCAGCGCGTACTGAGCGAGCCGGGTCGGCCGGTCGGCCACATAGAGGCGGCTCGTGATCCACTGGTCGATCGGCGAGTTCTCGGGGCGCTGCGCATCGAGGAGATAGAGCGGCGTGCGCCCGATGTCGAGCCTCCATACCTGGACGACGACATCGCGCCCGCGCAGCGGCACGGTCACGGTCAGGGGCACGTCCCCGTTGTAGACAAGAGCGGCGGGAACTCGCTCGGGATCGACCTGGAGCCAGTACTCGAGCTGATACCCGGAACGATCCATGCGCTGCTGGAAGTAGCCCTGGCGGTAGAGGAGTCCGACACCGACCATGGGCAGCGCCATGTCGGACGCCTCTTTGAGAATGTCGCCGGCCAGCACGCCGAGGCCGCCGGCATAGATGGGTAGCGAGCGATGCACCGCGAATTCGGCGCAGAGAAAGGCCACGGGCTGGTGGGGCGAGGCCTTGCCGGGCATGGATGGACGGCCCAGCTCATGGTCGAGCATGCCGCGCAGTTCGGCCAGCCGGTGCAGCAGCGTGCTGTCCGACGCCGCGCGCTCGAGGGTCGCAGACGAGGTCTCGTCGAGCAGACGGATCGGGTTGCGATTGCTCGCCTCCCAGCGCACCGGGTCGATCATCCGAAAGATGTCGTCGCCGCCCTTCCACCACGACCAGACGTAGTTGTATGCGAGTCGCGCCACCGGCTCGAGTGATGACGGCAGCCGTGCAGCGAGATCCGCAGCGGCGCGTGCGATGTCCTCGCGTCCGTCGGTGAGCGTTGCGGTCGCGAGCTCGGTCACTGCGCGCCGGGCCCGGCGACCGCCTGCTGCAGAGCTTCCACGCCGCCCTTCGGACCACCCGGGTGGCGGAAGACCGCGGTCCCGGCCACGAGCACGTCGGCGCCGGCATCGACACAGGCTTTCGCGTTGGTCGCGTCGACGCCGCCGTCAACCTCGACCTCGGTGTCCAGGCCCTGTCGTTCCACCTCGCGGCGGATGTGCTCGACCTTGCGCAGCGTGCGCGGTATCAGAGCCTGTCCTCCGAAGCCGGGGTCGATGGTCATCACCAGCGCAAGGTCACACGACTCGAGAATATCGTCGAGCATCGTCGCCGGCGTGCTGGGGTTGATCGCCGCGCCCGAGCGGCAGTCGAGTGCGCGGATGGATGAGAGCGTGCGGTGCAGGTTCGGACACACCTCGTAGTGCACGGTGATCGCGTCCGCACCGGCGGTCGCGAAGGTGCTCAGGTGCGCATCTGGGTTGACGATCATGAGATGCAGCTCGAGTGGCAGTGCGGTCACGCGCTTCAGCACGCGCACGGTCTCGATCCCGAAGGTGAAGTTGGGAACGAACACGCCGTCCATCACGTCGACATGGATGCGCTCCGCGCCGCTCTCCTCGAGGTCGTGCGCGGCCTTCGCTATCTGTCCGAAATCAGCGGCGAGCAGGCTCGGCGCGATCCGGATGGCATCTCGGCAGGGCTTCCACGTCGATCGCGGCATCCCGCGGATTCTGGCAGACGCGGGTCAAAAGGCTTCGGGAATTGTCCGAGCCGTCACGCGCCCGCGGCAGCGGCGTCGAGAAACCAGGCGAGGGTGCCGTCGATCGGTCGGACGCGGGAGGCGGGCACCTCACCGCGCGCGGTGGCAAGCAGCGCCTCGTGCTTGGCGGCCCCGGTGACCATGAACCCGACGGCCCCCGCGGCGTTGATGGCCGGGTAGGTGAGGGTGATGCGATCGAATGGCTCGTAGTCGGCAAGGCCGCGCGTCGCCCAGCGGTCGGTGACCTTCAGGGCCGGCGTCCCCGGGAACAATGACGCGGTGTGGCCGTTCTCACCGAGACCGAGAAGGATCACGTCAAGCCGGGGTGCGCCGTCAGGGCCCGGCGGCAACGAGCTCGTCAGCAGGTCCGAATATTCCGCTGCTGCCGCATCCAGGTCGGGACGTTCGGCAGGCATCCGATGCACGCGGGCGGGGTCGATCGGAACCCGGCTCAGCAGGGTGGTCTCGGCGAGGTGGTAGTTGCTCGCGGGATCATCCGGCGCGCAGGCGCGCTCATCGGCGAAGTACACGTTCCACCAGTTCCAGCTCATGCGATCACGCCATTCCGGACCGCTGAGGATCTCGTTGAGCAGGCGCGGGGTGCTGCCGCCGGAGAGGGCGATGGAGAAGCTGCCGTGATCGCCGAACGCGCGACGGCTCTGTGCCGCGATCCAGGTGGCGACGGTGTCCGCGACCTCCTGGGCGGTTTCGTTGACGACGCGCTCGCCGGCGAGCGCGTCCAGGGAGCTCGCGCTCACGTCAGGGGACGTGCCAGGCGCGTCCGTCGCGTGCCATGAATGCGTGGGACTCCTCGGGTCCCCACGTGCCCGCCGGATAGTTCGGGGAGTTGGTCCGATCCGGCGGGTGCGCACGCCACCCGTCGAGGATCGCGGTGCAGAATCGCCACGCCTCCTCGACCTCGTCCTCGCGGGCGAAGAGCGTCGGGTCACCGAGCATGCAGTCGAGGAGGAGACGCTCGTACGCATCCGGCGACTGCTCGCGGAACGCGGTGCCGTACATGAAATCCATGTTCACCGACTCGATTCGGAGTGCCTGTCCTGGGATCTTCGCTCCGAAGCGAAGGCTGATTCCCTCATCGGGCTGGATCCGCAGGATGAGCAGGTTCGGATCGATGCCGTCCTCCGGCACGGCGCCCGCCGCGAGCGGCACGCTGCCCGCGAACGGCGAATGGGGCACACGCCGGAACTGGATGACGATCTCCGTCGAGCGCTTCGGCAGACGCTTGCCGGTGCGCAGATAGAAGGGCGTCCCCGCCCAACGCCAGTTGTCGATGTCAACCTTGAGCGCGACGAATGTCTCGCGAAGTGAGCCGGGCGCGACGCCTCTCTCCTCGCGATATCCCGGCACAGGTTGACCGTTGATGTACCCCGAGGAGTACTGACCGCGGACCGAGTGCGAGAGTGCGTCATCCGGGTGAATCGGCCGCACCGCGCGGAGCAGCTTGACCTTCTCATCGCGAACCATCTCGGCTTGAAAGTTGGACGGCGCCTCCATGCCCATGATCGCGACCAGCTGCATGATGTGGTTCTGCACGATGTCGCGCAGCGCGCCGGCCTCCTCGTAGTACGAACCCCGCCCTTCGACGCCGATCTCTTCCGCAACCGTGATCTGCACATGGTCGATGTACTGCCGGTTCCACAGTGGCTCGAAGATCCCGTTGGCAAAGCGGAAAACCAGGAGGTTCTGAACTGTCTCCTTGCCGAGGTAGTGGTCGATGCGGTAGATCTGCTCTTCGACGAACGCGGTGTGCAGACGTGTGTTCAACTCGCGTGCGGTTGCGAGATCCCGTCCGAACGGCTTCTCGATGATCACCCGCACGAAGGTTCCCGGCGCCTGCGTGGTCAGCCCAGCTGCGTTGAGCCGGTCCGTGAGTGGGATGACCGCATTCGGCGGGGTGCTGAAGTACAGGAGGCGATTGCCGGCGGTGCCGCGTTCACGATCGGCTGCTTCGAGCGCCTGCTTGAGGTGATCAAAGCCGTCCTCGGCGTCCAGGTTGTAGGTCACGTAGCGCAGCCCCGCGGCGAAGCGCGCCCACACGTCCTCGCGAAGATGGATGCGCCCGTATTTCTCGACGCCCTCACGCATATCGGCGCGGAATTCGTCGTCTGAGAGTGGGCTGCGTGCGGCGCCGATGACGGTGAATCCGTCCGGCACGCTCCCCTCGGCGGCGAGCGCGTAGAGGGCGGGAACGAGCTTCCGTTTGGTCAGGTCACCGCTCGCACCGAAGATCACCACGCAGAAGGGAACCGGTGTCCGCGGTTGGCGGCGTCGCTCTTGCAGCGGGTGCTCCGCGGTCAGTGTGATGCCGGATTCCCCACAGGAGCCTCGGCCTTCACCGGGTGCCCGCCGAACTCGTTGCGCAGCGNNCCGCAATCACCTTGTTGCCGAAGCCGTCGGGGAGCCGCGACTGGTAACGCATGATCAGCGAGAGCGCGAGCACGGGAGCGGGAACCGAAAGCTGCATCGCCTCCTCCATGGTCCAGCGTCCCTCACCGGAGTCGTCGACCCAGCCGCGCAGCTCATGCAGCTGCGGGTCACGCTCGAATGCTCGCTCGGCCAGCTCGAGGAGCCACGAGCGCACCACGCTCCCCTGGT
>PKWB01000073.1 GCA_003131685.1 Candidatus Dormiibacterota bacterium | reverse complement strand
CTGCTGCTCACCACCGAGGCGCTGATCACCGACATCCCCGAGAAGAAGGGAGCACCGGCCGGTCCGCCGATGCCGGAGTACTGATCGGCAACTGATCCGATTCCTGAAAGGGCGGTCCGGGGTTCCCGGGCCGCTCTTTTCTTTTGTTCAGCACTGTGGTTACCCGGTCACGCAGCGATGACTCGATCAACGATCGGCTACAACACGGCGACACCGGAACCAGCATGCCCAGCGACTGTTTAGATTCGAGCTTCGAATCCCCGTTTTCAGAGGTACTTCAATGGGCGACCCGCTGCCGGATCACTCTGTCGGCGAGGCACTCGGCTCGGCATTCCTCCACGTTACCGGAATTGGGGCCCGCATCTCGAAACGTGAGGCCGATGAGGCGCAACTCGACGCCCTCGACGGCACGCTGCTCACCGACCTCGACCGTGAGTTTCACGAGCGCGGAGAGGATGCCGGCCCGGATCTCGACCTGACCTCCGTCACCGCGGTCGACCCCGCGTTCACCGCGGACTCGTTCCTGCTGATCGCGAGAGACACGTTCCGCGTCTTGCAGGACTCGCACACAGCGGGCGCTCCAGCTCTCGACGCTGACATCGCGTCGGCGGAGGTCACCACCGCCGCGCTGATGGCCGGTCGCGAACGAGTCGTGGTCCGTTTCGGGATCAATGGCGCCACCTCGATCAGCCAGGACTGGACCTTCGAGCGCGACCCCTCGATCGATACCAGCGCGGACGACGAGGATCATGAGGTCGCCGATGGCGGATGGCTCGTCGCGCATCGTGGATGGCGCCTGACAGGGATCGCGGCCGCAGCATAAGGGCCACCTTTGGCGGCGGATCAGGCGCAGGCGGTGGCCCGGTACGCGGCGTTTCCTAGGGCTGGCGCGAGCCTCCCGGTGACGGTGATCGTCGCGTCGCGCGCCGGGGGCGTGCATCCTCGGGGAAAGACCACGAACACGCTCCGAGCCCCCGCAGAGATGTACCCATCGCAGGTGGTGTTGTTGCAGACGTACGGCTCGAAGCTCCCCGAAAGTGTCGCGGTTCCGTCCGAGTTGACGGATCGCACGGGGTTGCCGAAGAGCCCGGTGAATCCCACGACGAAGAGCACCACGATCACGACCACGGCGATCACCACCACCGGCACGCCCCAGAACGGTCGCCGGCGCCCGACGGCCGGCTCACCCGTGGCGGCCGCCGCGGAAGCCTGCTCCGGGGCGCTCGGCGGATTGTCCATGGCACTGGTACGGTACCGAAGTCCCCCATGCGGCAGCCGATTGTCTTCGTCACCGACTATGGGCGCGACGACGCATACGCGGCGGCGCTGATCGGTGCTGTCTGGCGTGTCGACCCCCATGCGCTGTGTATCGAGGGGACGCACGGGATCCCGGCCGGAGATGTCCTCGCCGGCGCGTACCAGTTGAAGGCTCTCGCTCGGTCCTTTGTGGCCGGGGTGGTCTTCTGCGCGGTGGTCGACCCCGGCGTCGGCACCGACCGGAGAGCCATCGCCATCCAGGCCGGCGACGTCAGGTGCGTCGGCCCGGACAACGGCTTGATCTCGTATCTCTGGGAGGAGACAGCGCCGGGCGACCGCCGAGCGCTGCGTGTGGGCATCGCGCCGGGCGCCTCGCCCACCTTTCACGGGCGGGACGTGTTCGCGCCGTTTGCCGCGGTGCTGGCATCACGAGAGAAGTTCGACGTCGACGGCGATCTCGTTGACGACCCGGTGGTCCTGGACGAAGCTTTTGCCCGGCGCGGCGGGAGCCGCGTCACCGGGCGGGTCGCGGTGGTCGATCACTTCGGCAACGCGATCACCACCATTCGCGTCTCCGACTTCGGTGGCGCCGAGGTCCGCGCCGTGACCTGGCCTGGGGGCGCGTGCGCCGGCCTGGTCACCACCTACGCCGGCATTGACAGCGGTCCAGGAGCGCTGATCGGGAGCGCCGGCCACCTCGAGGTCGCCGGTCGGGGCGCCGCTGCGGCTGCGGTCGGTGGTCCGCACCTCGGCGACACCGTGGAGGTGGAGCTGGCATGAGCGCGAGCGCTGAGTCCGCGCCGCTGGGGGACCTGACCGCCGAGCAGGTCGCTCGCGTGGATGCTGCCGCCGCCGAGTGCGGCCTATCGACTCTGCAGCTCATGGAGATCGCCGGATGGCAGGTCGCGCGATGCGCATGGCGCCACCTCGGTGGCACCGCCAACCTGGGCGTTATGGCCGGGTATGGCAACAACGGCGGCGACGGGCTGGTGGCGGCGCGGCACCTCGCGACCTGGGGATGTACGGTGCGGGTGCTCGTCCTTGCCGAGGACGAGCGCGTGTCCGGTGTGGTGCTGGACCACGTCATATCCGCACGAAGGTGCGGCGTCGACGTTGTCGTGAACGCGGATCCCGACGCCGTCCGCGGTGTCATGGTTGGGGCCGATCTTGTCATTGACGCCATCCTCGGCACCGGGCTGCGCAGCGCGCCGCGCGAGCCCCAGGCGAGCGGAATCCGAGCCATCAATGAGTCGGGGATTCCCGTCCTCAGCGTCGATGTCCCGAGCGGTCTCGATGCCACGACCGGCGAGGCCTTCGACCCCACGGTTCGTGCGGCGCTCACCTGCACGCTCACCGCGATGAAGCGGGGCTTGCGCCGCCGCGACGCCGCCGCGCACGCAGGCGCCGTCTGGATTGCCGACATCGGGATGCCCGCAACCGCGTGGCTCCGGGCGGGGCTGGAGCGACCACCACGTGTCACAGGCGGGGAGTTGGTGCACACTTCGTCCTGATCTCCCCTTGACCGCAGAGCCGAGTCCCGGCTATTCTTCGACCCGTACTCCGCGCCCACAGCGCAAACGTCATGATCAACGTCTCAGCACACATCGCTCCCGAGGCGCGCGAGCTTGCCGCAACCGCACGCGAGCAGCTCGACGATCTCGTCACGTATGCCACGCATCTGGTGAATCACCAGGCCGACGCGGTGGCCTTCGTCGCGGGGGGGATCCATCACGCCAGCAGGTATCCCCCCGCACGCCTTCGCGTCGACGGCCGCGCGGCGCTCTATCGTGCCGTGACCAGGGCCTGCCGGCACGGGCAGCGATTCCCACCGCGGCCACAGGGCATCGGCAGGATGTTCCGGCGCGGCGCCGGTGCGATCCGCGTCGAGATCGACGAAGGCAATGCCGGTCGCATCAATACCGTCAAGCGCGCTCTCGCGATGCTCGGCTTCGACCGCAGGGCCGCCCTGCTCCTCCGGGATCTCTGTGGACTCGACTACCACGAGATGTCTCGTGCACTAGAGTGCTCACCCGAGGCCGCGGCGCGGCTGGTGGCGGCCGCCCGCCGCGAGTTCGGTTCCATCTATCGAGAGATCGTTCTATGAGGTGCAGCCTCCTCGCGCTCAGCAGCTACATCGACACCGAGCTCGACCAGGAGCCGGCCGGTGAGCTCGAGGCGCACCTCGTGGCGTGCGATCGCTGTCGAACGGCGATCGGCCACCTCCGCGAGGAATCGGGGCGTATCGGCGCGCTCGCCCGCGTCCACGTGCCCGACGACGCAGTGCACGACCTGTTCAGTCAGATCGGTTTGATTGCGGAGGACGACGAGTTGCCCGAAGGACCTGTGCATCGCGATCGACCGGCTCCTGTCGAGGCTCCGCCGTGGTTCGGCGCCGAACGGGGTGCGGCGTTGCCGTGGGCGCCTCGGCCGACCGGACACGATCCCTCGCGGCCCCGCGAGTTGGTCGGCGAGCGCTCGCCGATCACGGCCGTCGCGGAACCGCCGGAACTCTTGTTGTGGGACGAGACGATCGACCAGATTGCGACAGAGGCGCCTGTGCCGCCGGTGCATGTGGTGCCCGCTCCCGAACCCGCGCCCATCCCCGAGATCGAGCCGGGGGTGGTGACACCGGTCGAGCCGTACCCGATTGCTCTTGTCGGTTTCGAACCTGCGACCGATGGTGCGCTCGAGCCCGAACCCGTGGATCATTTCGATCGACACCCGGCCACATCCTTCGAGGCCGAGTCGTCGCTCCCCAAGCCCACGTTCAGCGAGCCGCAACCACCCGAGGTCATGGCCCAAGAGCCGCAACCACCGGATCTCTCGACGTCGGCGCCGATGGTGGCCCCACCACGTCTGGCCGCCGGGCCGAACGCATTCCAACGCGTTCGCGACGCGGTCGCAGTTCGCTTCGCGCTTCGCCGTCGCGGCGACGCCGAGTTCGACTCCGGAGTGGAGATCGTGAGCGGGGTGGGTGCCCCTCGATGGGATCAGCGCGCCCGTTCTCGGCATGTGAGCGACAGTCCACCGATCGTGGCCCCCGCCGCCCCTGCTCCCGCCCCCGCGGCCGTCGAGTCGCAGTCGCCGAACGTCGCCAGGCCGAATCCCTTCAGCAGGTTCATGGCACGCATCACCGCGGCCCCGGCGGTCGCCGACCTCGACGACGCAGGACCGGACGAGACACACCTCGAACCTGTCATCGAGCCGGCGGATCAGAGCGTGGCCCCACTCGACGAGGTGAAGGCAACCCAGAACCCGGCCAAGGCGACGCCCCCACCGGAGCTCGCAGACGTGCTGAGTGAGGTGGCAAGCCTTGCTGCGCCGCTCGAGCGCCCCCACGCACCGATTGCCAACGGCACCTACGCGGAGCCGTCGTCCTGGATGGACGACACGCCCGCAGAGCCGACCTTCGAGTACCGAGGCGCCGGAGGGGCCCCAGCGCCCGCTCCCGAGCTCGACGCCGCGACCGTCGAGGAAGACGCGACCCAGTTTGGGTTGAGGGACGAAGGCGCATCTCCGCCGGCGCCCGGGCGCCATGTGCGGCGTCTGCAGTCGCACCGCCCCGATCGGCGCGAGTGGAATCCAACCCAACCGGTCACCGGCCGCCATGTGCTTCCGCTCGGCGGACCTGCCGTCGGTGCCGCGGATCGCGACCGTCGCCTCTGGCTGTTCGGCGCGATCACGGTGGTGCTGATGCTGCTCGGGCTGCTGGTCGGCAGGCAGGTCACCCAGACGGGGCCACTCGCCGCGACCCTGCCGCCTTCGACTCCGACGCACCACGCAACCACCATCACGCCACCGACGACGGCGCCGCTCCCGGTGACGACTCCAGCGCTCACGCCCATCGCGATCCTGCCGACGGCGCCGACGCCGCAGCAGCTCACCGGAGCGAAAACGCTCGGCAGCGGGAGCAGTGGATTCTCGGTCGCGGACGTCCGCTACGGCGAGCATCCCAACGACTTCCGCCTGGTGTTCGACATGGCATTCGCGAATACCGTCACCGGGGACCCGGCCACGGTGATCGGCTTCGACGGGGCGACGACGCTCTACGTCGAGCTCACCGGCGTCAGCGGAGCATCCAACATCGCGGCAATGCCGCCCCACCAGGTGGTCGTGTCAGTGGTGGCGCTTCCGGCAGTCCGCAACACGGACCGGCTGGTCTTCAAGATCACCCTGAGCAAGCATGCGGCCTTCGACCCGTACTATCTCTCGGGCGCTCGCCTGGTCATCGACATCACGTAGTCGGCGCCCTCATCCGGCGGCCGTCCTCGCCTCCTCATGCGACGCAGGAGCTTCTGCGTCGACGTTGGGCGCGCCGTGGTGCTCGCGAAGCTCGAACTTCAGCACCTTGCCCGCGGGGTTGCGGGGCAGCACATCGATGAAGACAACCGACTTCGGCTGCTTGTAGCGAGCCAGCTTGTCCTGTGAGAACGCGATGACCTCCTGCTCGGTGAGGGACACGCCCTCCTTGGGCACCACCACCGCGCGCACCGATTCGCCCCAGCGCGGATCCTGCACGCCGATCACGGCGACCTCCTTGATGCCGGGATGCTGGTACAGCGCGTCCTCGACCTCGGCGGGATAGACGTTCTCGCCGCCGGTGATGATCATGTCCTTCTTGCGATCGACGATGAAGAAGTACCCGTCGGCATCGCGGATGCCCACGTCACCGGTGTGGAACCACCCCTCGATCAGCACCTCCGCGGTGGCGTCGGGTCGATTCCAGTAACCCTTCATGACGTTTGGGCCACGAACGACAATTTCGCCGCGCTCACCATCGGGAACGTCGCGACCGTCGTCGCCGACGACCTTGACGTCGGTGAAGAATGGCGCGATGCCGGCGGAGCCGAGCTTCTGTGAAGCCATCGACGAGGGCAGGAAGGACGCGAACGGCGAGGTCTCGGTGAGCCCATAGCCCTGGTTGAAGGGGAGGCCGCGGGCGCCGTAGATCTTGATCAGCGCCTCCGGGACGGGTGCCCCGCCGCACGACAGCACGCGGATGCTCGTCAGATCGCGAGTGGCGAACTCGGGATGCTGCGCCATGAACAGGTACATGGCGGGGACGCCGAACATCGACGTGATGTGGAACTTCTCGATATTCTCGAGCACCATGCCGGGCTCGAACATCTGCTCGAGCACCACGGTGGCACCTTTCAAAAAGCTGAGGAGCGGGGTGACGTTGAGGCCGCCGATGTGGAACAGCGGCGCCACGACGAGCGTGATCTCCTGTGAGGTCACGTCATCCGCAAGGATCGCGTTGATGTTGTTCCAGATGATGTTGCCGTGGGTGAGCATCGCTCCCTTCGGCCGGCCGGTCGTCCCCGAGGTGTACATGATCAGCGCGACGTCGCTCATCGCCACCGGGTAATCGAGGTTCGTGTCACGCTGGTCGTGGAGCAGCGACTCGAAGCCGCGCGCACCACTCTGCTCGACGGCACAGACGTACTCGCGCACGCTGAGGCCATCCCGGATCGAGTCGACGATCGCCGAGAACGCCTCCTCGTACACGAGGGTGTGCAGGCCGGCGTCGCGAATGATGAAGCTTAGCTCCGGTCCGGTCAGCCGGAAGTTGAGCGGCACGAAGATTGCATCGAGCTTGGCCGCGGCGAAGAGCGTGAAGAAGAAACGTGGGTGATTGAGGCCGAGGAACCCGACTCGGTCGCCAGGGTTCACTCCCAGCGCATGGAGGCCGTGAGCCATCTTGTTGGTGAGCTCGTCGAGCTCCCCGTAGGTCCACTGCTCGTCGCGGAAGATGAGCGCGATGTCGTTCGGGTTGAGCTGCGCACGCCGGCTGAGCGTGAAACCGATGCCCTGGTCGTTCGCCATAGCTGGAACCCTCCGATTGCCCACTTCGCCGCTTTGCGATTCTCCCATCCACCGCATGGGAGTGTTTCGCTAGGCGGTCCAACCTCCGTCGACGACCAGGACCGACCCGGTGACGAACGATGCGGCATCAGATGCAAGGAAGAGCGCGGCTCCCGCGATCTCGTCCGGCACCGCGTGGCGGCCGAGCGCGGTCTGCGCGAGGATGTGGTCGTGGATCTCGGTGGTCTCAACCAGGAAGCGCGCGAGCTTGGTCTCGACGAGGCCCGGGGCGATCGCATTGACTCGGATCCCGAGCGGTCCCAACTCACGCGACATCGTGCGCGTGAGGGTGATGAGCGCCGCCTTGCTCATGTTGTACGCGCCGGTGAGGGCCTCCGGACGGATTCCGGCGACCGACGCCATGTTAATGACGCTGCCGCCGTGGTCGCGCATCCACGCGGCAACCGCGTGGCGGGTGAGGCGGATGGGGCCCATGACGTTGACCCCCCAGATCTTGTCGATCGCACTCTCGTCGGCGTCGAGGATCGGCCCGTATTGCGGGTTGGTCGCGGCGTTGTTCACCAGGATGTCGAGCCGCCCCGCCCGGCGCATCACCTCGGCGACCAGCGCCTCGCAGGTCGCGGCGTCGCCGACGTGCCCGGGCACCGCAATGGCCATCCCTCCCGCGGCGACGAGCTCCGCCGCCGCCGCCTCACATGCGTCGGCGTGCCGGGCGTTGAGCGCCACAGTTGCCCCGGCCTCCGCCAGCGCTGTGGCGATGGCCAGTCCGATGCCGCGACTCCCGCCCGTGACCAGCGCTACCCGGCCGTCGAGAGCGAAACGCTCGGCGACGCTCATGCTCAGTTGAGGCTGGAGGTGCCGGCGTGGTCCTTCGAACGGACCAGCATGCGATCGAGCAGCGCGGCCTCACGGCGGAGCAGGCGCAGGCACGCGGCGAGCCGCTCGGCGGTGCCGTCCGTCTCGAGCAGTCGCTGGCGCTGCGCGGTCTCGACCTGCATTGCAGCCGACACGAGATACGAGAGCAACTCCGGGTCGGAGGGGAGCCCGAACTCGAACGGATCCTCCTGGCCGATTCCGCGGAGCTGCCCGGCGTACCCGCGAAACGCGGCGGTCACCGCGGCCGCGAGGCGCTCAGTGTCATCGGCCGCGGCAGGGATGTCCTGGAGGTAGTGCACCGAGCCGACCAGGTATGGCCGGTTGTGGGAGTACCCGTCGATTTGAAAGCGAGACGCGCCCACGACCGTGAGGTTGTACCCCCCGTCGGGGAGATCCTCGACCTCGTCGAGCTGGGCAAGGGTGCCCACCTCGTAGGGGACCGCACCGCCTCCGGTCTCCTGGCCCGAACGGATCGCGACAATTCCGAACGTGGTCGACGCCTTTCGGCAGTCCCGCATCATCGCCTTGTAGCGCTCCTCGAAGATGTGGAGCGACATCGGCATGTGCGGGAAGAGCACAGTGCCAAGGGGAAACAGCGGGACTTCGATGGCCATCAGGTGACGGTCCGCGCCCGCTTCACCGCCTAGGCGGCTTTGCAGTTCTTGGTGTGCTTGATGATCCGCTCGCGGCGAGGCTCGCCGGGACGGCGGCTATGCCGGAATGCGATCTCAACGCCGATCTCGTTCTGACGCATGAGGTTGTTGCAGATCGGGCACCGGACGTGCGTCAGGATGTCGCGCTGGGAGGCGACACCTTTGGATTCCTTGATCGTGTTTGCCATGGCTGCTGGGGCTCCTTGAGGGGTGGGCTAACTCGATTGTACGCGGCGTCGGGGTACGATTCGCCGCCGATGTCTCAACACCTCGGCACCCTGCGGCTGCGTCTCGTCGGCACCGCGGCAGGCGCAGCGCTGGCGGTTCTGGCGCTTGGCGCGTGCGGCAGCCTGGTCACCGTGAGCAGCCAGATCACTCCTCCGCCTCCGAACTGCTCGACGCCGCGCCCGGTCAGCGCTTCCGACTCATTCGCGACCTCGGTGGCGCTCCAGCCGGGTGCGTCGGGCCTGCAGTACGGCGATATCAGCGTCGGCTGCGGGAAGGTCGCCAAGACGACGTCGAACGTGAACGTCCAGTTCACGGTCTGGCTTTCGACGGGAAAGCTGGTGATCACCACCCGCGGTCCGAGTCAGCCGGCCAACGCCCTGCAACTGTCCAACCCCTCGACCCTCCCGTTCTGGAGAGTGGGCGTGCCCGGCATGAAGGTCGGAGGGACGCGAAGGCTGATCGTGCCGCCGGCGCTGGGGTTCGGTGCAGCCGGGAATTCGTCGGCGAATGTGCCGGCCAACGCCACGCTGGTCGTCGACGTCGAGCTGGTCTCACTGAGCTGAGTTGCGGCTCAGCACGGGCCTACGAGCGTGCTCGGGTCCAGAGGATGAACAGGCCGAGGCACGCTCCCGCGGAGAGCAGCACGAATCCGACCGGGATGCCGATCACCACTGAGAGGCCGGGAGCCGAGGTTGCGAGCATGCCTGTGAAGCATACCGCCCACGGCGATCCCAAACCCGGCTGACGGGGTCAGGTCAGGAGGCGACTTCCATGCGGGCGCCGAGGAGGCCGAGCTCGATGTCATGCATCACCGTGATCCGGAATGCCTGGCGCGCCGCGGCGTCGAGTTCGGGTGCGATGGTCTCGTCGCGCGGGCGGCCGATCCAGGGCGGTTGGTGACGGCCCATGGGCTCGCCGCCGACCCGCACGATCACCGCGCGATCGTCCTCCTCGTCGACCTCGATGGACACGTGCTGGAGGACGCCGGTGCTGTCGACGAGTGTCCAGGAGCGCAGCCACACGGGCATCGTGCTTCCCGGAACGCGTACCGGACGGACGGCGCCGCTGACGACGTACGAGTCCTTGTGGGGAGCATCCGCAGTGAGCGCGATGCGAACCGCGGTGTCGAGCTCACCGCCGACCCAGGTGGCGAGCGATGGGGCGCGGTTCTCGACATCGGGGAGCATGTGCGTGAAGAAACCGTTCGAGAGCGAGGGCGCCACGGTAGCGTGGCGGCGGCAATACGGGAGCCCGAGGACGACGCGGCTGTGCTCGTCGCACCAGGTGGTTCCACACTTCACCTGTCGGCGGTCGACGTAGGTGCAGCGGCAGGTCGCAGGCTTGGAGCATTCGCCGTCGAGGCATTCGCCCAGCCCGTCATGGTCGCCTCCGGCCGGCCCGCTGCCGCCTGTCTGCTTCCGCGAGAGCCGCTGCCACGGCTTCATCTTGTCCAACGTTGCTAACTCCTCGGCACCCACGAATCGGTGCCAGGACCCCAGCCTAGTCGCCTTTCCGCCCCGATCCCGGTGATGGCATCCATCTTGTTACGCCTCGGATGCCGGTCGTGACGTCAGCCCTCCCCCGCAATTCTCCGTAGCTGGTACCCCGTATCGGATTCGAACCGATGGTCTCCGCCTTGAGAGGGCGAATCGGGCACTGTCATCAGGTGTCAGGCGGTGCCTATAGGTGCCATTTCGATCTCAGCGGGATGGGTCGGAAGGCCGCTGCATGACGGCGCGTGTCGCCTCGTGCCGGCAACATGGGCAACAAATGGGCAACAAATTCGGGTGATCCGATCCGTCGCTGGGCATCGGCCGGAGCGCCCGCTCAGGGCTGATAGGCCGACCCTCGGGGGGCGATGCGATAGACGACGATGACGTCGCCATCTGCCAGCTCGAAGAGAACGCGCCATGTGCCAACCCGCAGCCGGTAGACACCGGGGCACCCGATCAAGCGCTTCACATCGCCCACGGGCAGCGCTTCGATGGCATTGAGGATGCGTGCGCGATCGGGTTGAGAGAGGCGGCGCAGCGCCTTGGCGGCCGCGGGCCGCAGGTCGAACCGCGCTGGCACTCAGGCGGTCTCGGCCCGGAACTCCTCCACCGAGATGCCCGAATGCCTCCGGCCCTCCTCGATCGCGGCGATGTCCTCAGCCGTCACCGACTCGTTGTCCGGCGGAGCCGACTCTAGGACCGCCCAGAGTGGGTTGCGGGCGCGCTCCAGCACCACGGCCGTCGGCTCGATGGACTCCTCCGGCAGCTCGTCCACGAGGCGGTGCAGATCGGCACGGGTCATGACGTCCTCAGCGTACCACCCGTCCGTCGTCGTCTCCGCGGCCGGCGAGCTCATCGGGCGGCCGACGCTGGGCAGGCCGCGCAGCGCAGGTTTCAAGCGTGATCGACCGGTGTCGCGAGGTGGTGCGGAGGGTCGCTGTGAACTCGACCGCCGGTCAGTGTGGCGGTACGTGTACGGTGAGTGACGCGTTGTGTCGGGCTCAACTGGCATGGAATTGGGGTGACGTTCTGGCACCAATCGGCGCTCTCTGGACGCCTTCGCCGCGCCTCGTGGACGCTGCAGGAGCGCCAACCGGTGCCACCCACTCGCCGCTCGTAGAGTCGTCGGAGCGGTCTTTCGCGGGCAAGGCTTTCCTTACGGCTTCGCTATACCGGACCTTGCTCCGACCGCAAGGAATTCGGAAACGGCGGCGGAGTAGGTAGCCGTCAGCGGGTGTGAGACTCGCGGAATCCCCGTCGTCTCCCAGGTCGTGGTGGGTGGCTTCCGCGCCGCGCAGGGCCACACAGTGGTGCCTTTCCCCCGCCAAGGGAGAATATGCTGGCCTGAGCGAGGACGCTCACCCTCGAGCTTGCCGAATGCGCTCCGTTGGATTCCACCTACTCGGTGCGGACCTGCGAGTTCGACACTCGTGTGTTGGGTCGGCGCTCCAGGTCAGAACATCCGACCATAGAAGTCAGCTGGAACCTGTCGGCAGCCAGTCGATCATGCGACGAGCCAGCGGTAGAGCCGCTGCAGGCTGGTCACGTCGAGGAGATGGCCGCCTGGCAGGACGTCGGCCTCTGCACCGGGAATGTGGCTGAGAAGCCAGTCGGCGTGACCGCGCGGGCACAACACATCGTCCGGTCCATACCAGATCGAAACCGGCGCGCGAATGCGCGTGATGTCGAACCCCCACACGCGAGTGAAGGCGAGCACGTCGTCGACCCACCCATCGATGCCACCGGCAAAGGCCATTTTCGTGCGGAACAGGTGACCAGGTGCGTTCGACTGTGCAACGAGCGCCGCCCGGTCGGCCTCAGGCAGTTCGTAGTCGTCTGAGGTGGGTGGATCGCCGTGTTCCACCGCTGCGACAGCGTCGCGTGCGAGCTGCTCGACCAAGGGGCGGTACCCGGCCTCCCCGGATCGCGCCCGGGTGAACTCCTCGACGTTGCCCGGCGACATTCCGTTGAACCAGTCTAGCCCATCGGCGTCGAACGGGGCAGGGCCAACCACACTGGCACAGCGTGTCACCCGGTCACCCAGCTGCGCGGCGCACCCAAGCGCATGCGGCGCCCCGCCGGACCCGCCCCACAGGGCGAACCGCTCCCAGCCGAGGTGATCGACCAGAACCGTCACATCAGCCGCAACGTGAGCGACGCTACGCCCTGGCAACCTCGTCGACCCCCCGTAACCCGGGCGATCGGCCACCAGAAGCCGAACGCCGACAGCGTCGATCACGCTTATCCGATCCGGCGCCAAGAACCGCGTACCCGGCGTGCCGAATTGGAAAACAACGGGCTCGCCATCCTCGGGGCCGTACATGCAGTACGACAGGATCCGGCCGTCTGGCAAACAAAGCTCCCGGGTGGCTGACGTATGAGCCGCTCGCTCAGCCTCATCGCTGATGTTCATCCGCTCATGCTGCTCTACTCGCTCACCGAGTCGGCCAGGGTACCGGCCCCTGTCAAGCCAGCCAGCTGCCGGGCGGCGCCTGGCAATTGACTCTTGCGTCGCCCTCCGATGCAGCCGGTGTTGGTTGGGATCGGCGGGCGAATCCTCTGGTGATGCTTCTATTGTTTGTCAAGCCGCTGTGGCGAGTGCAATTCGAGGGATGAGCTCGCGATAGATCTCGCGTGCGACATACCGCTTGAGACATCGGATGATCTCGGGCTTTGACATGCCCTCCTGGGTGCGTCGAGCCATGTACTGCTTGGTCGGCGCATCGGTGGCGAGACGCACAATGACAATGCGCCAGTTGGCGTGACGGTCGCCGCCACGGTTGAGGCGATGACGACCACTCGTCCTGCCGGAGGATGCTGGCAACGGCGCGACGCCGCAGAGGTTCGCGAAGGCGCCCTCCGAGCGCAGTCGCTCCGGGTGCTCGCCTGCAGCCACGAGCACGGCACCTGCGACGTCGGTACCAACGCCTTTCAGCGCGCAGAGTGCCGGTGCGGCTTCAGCCACCAGTCGCGCCAGGTCATGGTCCAAGATCGCCACTTCGGCGCTGAGCAGTTGGTGGCGCTGCGCCAGGCACTTGAGGGCGAGCTTCACTGCTGCAGCGGGGGTGATGACCGGACCCGGCCGCAGGCTCGCTGCGGTGTCGACGAGGCGATCGTGCGAGAGCGATCGCACCTGCTCACGCAGGTCAGCCGGCGCGGTGACGATCAGGGCCTTCATTTTGTTGGTACGTCTGGGTGCGCATCTTCACCGCAGAACGCCGGGCCACGCGGAGCGCCCGGATCATGCCGACGTGATCGGTGTCCACCTTGGCAAGCCCGGTGGCCTCACCGGAGAGCATCGCGCGAGCCGCAGCCTCAGCGTCAACGGGGTCCGACTTGCCGCGCGCGTACCGGGTCTGGCGGTTGGGTCGGTTCACCTCGATGACCGTGCAGCCGGCCGCGATCAGAAACCGGGCGAGGCCCGCACCATACGATCCGGTGCCTTCGACCCCGAACCGTGGCTCGTGGCCGAGGTCGCGTGCCCACGCCAGCAGGCTCCGGTATCCCGCCGGCGTGGTGGCAATGTTGAGGTGACCGAGCGGCCGGCCGAGGTCGCTCGTGAAGGCGGCGGCGACGTGCCCATCACCGTGAGTGTCAACGCCCACGATGACGCCGTGATCCGGCTGTGCCATGCTCCGGGAAGCCATCCTCATGTCCTCATATCCCTTGTTGTGTGCAGGGTCTGACTGGGGTTGGTGAGTCAGCGGGGCGGACGGTCAGCACTGGGACGAGCTACGCAAGCGCGCTTCTATCAAGTCACGTTCCGCCTCGCTGACGACACCGGGGAACCTCCGGCTGGCGGGTCGACAGATCACGTTCGGAGGCACCCCGGCCAGTGTTAATTCGGGTCAGGCTCGGGCGAGAGGCTCTCCGGCGCGGATCATGGCAGCCTGGCACATGGCATCACGGCACTCGCACTCGAGCTGGGGATGCCGGCGGTCGTGGACACATCGAGAGCATCCCAGTGTTAATTGAACGCTGGGGTGGACGAGGCAGTCTTCATGTGGTGACAAATACGATGCGGTAAACCTCGGCCGCAGGCGTCAGTCGTGGAGGCTTTCGGCGCCGGCTTGTGGCGACCCACGCGGTTGGGAGGGCCAAGCCCTTCCGGGCACCCCGGTCACGGGTCGGCACCGTCTACGCATCCGAGCCGCGCAGCCTAGATCCACCCGGACTGCCCGTCGCTCTGGTGAGGAGTCCGACGATCGCGCGGATACGCAGTATTGGGCGTAACTGATACTCAATAACCGGTGTCACGGTTGCACGGCAGAAGGCCTGCGCCCGCGCGCGAGCCGATGGACCCTGGCGTCCTTCGAGGCGTTCGACAAGGTGGGAACGGATTCGGGTGGTCGCGTGCCACACCCGGCTCCATCAGCCATGCATCACCACGCACTCGGCCACGAACGTCTCGTCTGATGAGGACTCGGTGTCCCTTCAGGGGAAGGCGGCGTCCCAAGTCGACCGCTGTCCCCTCCTACAACCCGGGCACGCCGCTACACCAGGGACCGTGGGCGTACGCCTTTCCGCTAGCGAATTTCAGGGGTAATCCGATCTAATGGGCCGCTTTTTCCCGACAAACGAAAGACCCTGTTATGTCCTCCTGGCTCGCGCGAATGGCCGAAGTATGCAATCCCGGTAACCCGACGAGACATCGACGGGGGGTCATCAGCCTCTCCGGTGTTCACGCTGCTCAGAGTAGTGCACGTATGGGTACAGCTTAGGTTCAACCGGTCG
>PKWB01000204.1:3221-3417 GCA_003131685.1 Candidatus Dormiibacterota bacterium | reverse complement strand
CACGTCGTCGAAGGCGATGAGCTGTCACCGCCAACACCAGGAATGCCGTATGCAGTGCGCCGCACCGTGACCGAACATGCGGACGCACCCGAGGTGTTCGCAACATCACCGGTTCGCGCGGTGATCACCGAGCAACTCGGTGGCATCGTGTTGCTGACCGACAACTCGAAGTACGCGATCGAGGTCGTCGGACGCT
>PKWB01000204.1:0-3203 GCA_003131685.1 Candidatus Dormiibacterota bacterium | reverse complement strand
GTGGCGCAAAGGTTGGATCTCCCGCTCGGTATCCTGCTTCGGCGCGTCGAAGCGGGCGACGTCCCATCACGACGCGAGGAAGGCCCGGACGGCGTCCGATACCTGGTCCGCCTCGGCGATCTCGGCATCGAGAGCCCGATGATGGACGGTGCCGCTGCCCCGGCCCCGCCTCCGCCACCCGCGCTCGATGGCGAGGGACCGGCTGATCTTTCCCCCACCGTCGACGTCGTCGGCACCGCGCAGCCCTCGTCGTGGCCTGACAAGGTCGTTCCGTCACCAGCTGAGGAGCTCGCCGCCGAGGCACCGACCGGCCATGGCCGCGGCGGAGCGATGATCGAGATCGGATCGAACGAGCCGCGTCGTGATGTGGCCTCGATGACCTCGCTCGATCCGCGCGAGCTCGTCGCCGGCCTTCTCGACCGCTGGGAGCGGACGCTCGAGCAGCGCATCTACTCCGAGCAGCGGCAACGCTTCGAGGCGGAGCTGAATTCGCGTCAGAACCTCGTCAAGCAACTCCAGCTGGAGTTGCAGACGGCTCGCGCCGAACACGCGGCTGCCCAGGCCGAGAAGGATCGCCGCCTCGCCGACCGCGATCGTCGCATCAGCGACCTCGAAGCCGGTTCGCCCGACCCACAGGACGTCGCTGGCAGGCGCCGCCGCTGGTTCTTCAGCCGCTAGCGAGCGGTCGAGGCTGGCGGGCCATGGCTGGGGACGCTGTCGCGGAGGTCAAGTCGCGCCTTGATCTCGTTGAGGTCATCGGGGGCTACGTCACCCTGCATCGAGCCGGCCGGGAGCTGACCGGGCTCTGCCCGTTCCACGCCGAGAAGACCCCGTCATTCGCGGTGAACCCCGAGCGTCAGGTGTGGTTCTGCCATGGCTGCGGGAAGGGCGGCGACCTCTTCCATTTCATCCAGCAGATCGAGCGGATCGATTTCCGCGAGGCGCTGGAGATGCTCGCCGACCGTGCCGGCGTCGAGCTGGAGAGCGGGCCGCGCTCGGACCGCGGCGCCGGGCGGAAGCGCAGACGGTCGATCGAGCTCAATGGCAAAGCGCAGGCGTACTACCAGCACGTGCTCTGGGCGACCGACGCGGGCGAACGCGGGCGTGCCCTGCTCATCGATCGCCGCATCGACGAAGCCCTGGCGCGTCGATTCGGGGTCGGGTTCGCCCCTGCGGGGGGCGCCGGCGAGGATGCCCTGACCCGGTACCTCACCGGCAAGGCCGGAGCCGGCGTCGATGAGGTGGTGGAAGCCGGTCTGGCCCATCCGCCCGGGCGGGGCAGGACCCGCGATCGCTTTCGGGATCGCCTTGTGTTTCCGATCCGCGACGATCGTGGCGAGGTGCTCGGATTCGGGGCGCGAGCCCTCGGCGATGCCAGGCCGAAGTACCTGAATAGCCCGGACTCCGCCGCCTATCACAAGTCGTCGGCGATCTTCGGCATCGACCTCGCCAGGACGGCGATTGTGGCGAAGCACGCGGCGGTGATTGTGGAGGGGTATTTCGACGTCATCGCCGCCCACGCGGCAGGTGTGGAGCACACCGTCGCGAGCAGCGGCACCGCGCTCACCCGTGAACAGGTGCACAGCCTCGGGCGGCTCGCGGAGACGCTCATCCTCTGCTTCGACGGCGACGAGGCCGGCCGGGTTGCGGCCACTCGGGCCGTGGATGTCATCGCGGTCGAGGGCGTCCAGGCTCGGATCTGCCGGCTTCCGGCGGCCTTCAAGGACCCCGACGAGCTGGTCCGCAGCGACCCTGCCGCGTTCGCCCAGGCGATCGAGGAGGCGCCCCCCGCGTGGCAGGTGCTCCTCGACGCGGCGCTGGGCGCCGGCGAGGGCGGCAGCGTCGACGCGCGGCGGGCGGCGGCGGAACGTGCGGTCTCGGTGCTTGCCCGCATCCCGGAGGCGACCACACGCGAGCTGTACCTCCAGCAGGCGGCCCGGCGCCTGGACCTCGGGGCGCGATCGCTGAGCACCGACCTGGCCCACTCGATGCGTGATGGAACGCGCCGGCCCGGCAGGATCGTGGTCGCCGCCCCTGCGGACACCACGCCGGACACCGCGGAGGAATCGGAAGCGGTTGAGGCGGACGAGCCGATGCCGCCATGGGAGGCGCAGCTGGCGCGCGTGGTGCTGATCCGGCCTGAGATGGCGGCAGCGCTGCGATCGGAGAGCGGGCTCGGTCCTGACGAGTTCACCAATCCGACCGCGAGGCGCATCTACGACGCGGCGTCGAGCGATCCCGGGGGTTTTACCTTGCGGCGCCTCAGCGGGGGAGACCAGCGACGCGCGGCGGGCCTGCTCGTCCGGGAGGTGCCGGAATTCGCCGACGAGGCCGAGCCACAGGCGATCAAGCAGCTCATGGCCGATTGCGTCCGCCTCATCCATGAGGAGAGCGTGCGGCGCGCCCTGGTGAGCATCTCGACCGAGATGCACCGTGCGAGAGACGAGGGTCGCACCGAGGACGCCGACGCGCTCGCCGCCAAGCTGAGCCGCCTCGCGGCCGACGCGCCCCACCTGCGCCGCACCCTGGCGGTCCGCTGATCGGGCGCGACGCGCGCGGGCGGTCGCGCATGTTTGATCCGCGCCCTCCCGAGCCACCATCAACCTCGTGCCCGCGTGGATCCTTTTCCCTGTCCGATCGCCCGAATTGGAACACGCAGACGGCTTCCAGAATTATTGTGAGTACTGTCGTTGTACCGATCGTCCGGCGGACCTCGCAAAGCGGGCGTCAGCCTGCGCCGCATGAGACAGAGTTGAGATGACCGCAGCCACCACCACCGCCCGATCCCGAGCAGCCACCCTGCCGCCGCCTACGGGCGCTGATTTGCTGGTCTCCGCCGCCGAGGCGCTGATCATCAAGGGCAAGGACCACGGTTACCTCACGCCCGATGACATCCTCGCCGCCTTTCCGGAGATCGATGTCGAGCCCGATCATCTGGAGCGGATCTTCCACGTCTTCCGCGAGATGGGCATCGAGGTCAGCGACGGGGACAAGGATTTCGAGACCGTCGACGAGATCGACGAGGAGCTCATCGCCAAAGCTGAGGCGATCGATTCCGTCTCCCTCGACGACCCGGTCCGTATGTACCTCAAGGAGATCGGCCGTGTCGCGCTCCTCAAGGCCGAGCAGGAGGTCCACTACGCAAAGCTGATCGAGCAGGGCGACGAAGAGGCGAAGAACCAGCTCACCGAAGCGAACCTGCG
>PKWB01000060.1 GCA_003131685.1 Candidatus Dormiibacterota bacterium | reverse complement strand
GACAAGGCATAGGAGCATCATTTACGGATGCTGCATGGCTGAAGGTGCATTCCAGGTCGAGCCCCGAGTAGTGCTCCACTCTCATGAGCTCTATGGCTCCTAGTCTCATGAAATGTACTGTCCGACAGCTGCCGTATTCTCATCAGCGATGCACGTAACTCTGGTAGACGTCAACGGAGCGCATGTCGTCGCCCTCCTCAGCGCCGGTGCCACCTTCCGCAACGGCGGGCTCGTGGCGCGCTTCGCGTCGGCGGCGTGATGCGCGGAGGACTCCACCACATCGAGCTGTGGGTCCCGGATCTCACGCGCTCAATTGACAGCATAGGGTGGCTCCTCACCGCACTTGGGTACGCGCCGTACCAGGACTGGGGAGAGGGGCGCAGCTGGCGCCTTGGGGACACCTACATCGTCGTCGAACACTCTCCCGCGCTCACCGACGACGTCCACGACCGATGCCGTCCGGGGCTCAACCACCTCGCCTTCGGCGTCGGCGACGTCTCACAGCTCGACGAGCTCATCGCCGACGCCACCGACCACGGTTGGACGCTCCTGTTCCCTGACCGCCATCCGCACGCTGGCGGACCCGATCACTACGCCGGCTACCTCGAGAACAGCGATGGCTTCGAGGTCGAACTCGTCGCCGACTACGACGAAACGAGCTGAGCGAGAGCTCCGGCTGATCGACCGTCTGTCTAGGTACCTTTACGGATGCTGGCCTGGTCCACGATGCCCTGCCCAGATTACGTTGGGCTAGCTAAATAGCGGCGCGCAAAGTCGTCGGAGGTGAAATGCAAGGGCTCCGTGGCTCTGCTCGAGGTCACGATGTTGGCGGCCGCCCGAGGTCGCCCACCGGCTCGGGCTCGGTGGGCGTCGTCGCACTTGGATATCGACGTGGTCCCTGCAGCAACGGCGTCTACCTCGTTCTCGCGCTTCCGCCACCTGCTGCGACCTGGGCAACGCGGCTTGCGGGCCGTACTCCGCTGGCGGCTATCACGTCGACGTCTGCTCGCCCTTACACGGCCTGATGACCGCGACGTTCATCATCGTCGGACTGCTCCACATTTCGGCGCCATCCTCACGCGCCGCGCCTGGCCTCGGCAGCTGCTGCGCTACGTCGCCCGCAAAATCTATCGCGAGCTCGTACCTCGCGCCGCACTCACCGCGGCAGCTTGACAAACAATAAAAGCATCGCCAGGGTGGCCAATGCTCCCCTCCCCCGATCGCTCGGCGAGAGCGATTCCCCAGGTCCTGTACGGACCCAAGAGGCCGTACGGCTAATTGGATCGTCGGACATCCGCTCTCCGCCCCATTCACCCCAGGGAGAGCGTGCTGCTCCTCGCGTCGTGAAGCTGTGTCGTCGGGGCTAAGCGGCGGCCCGTCTGCTTCTTACGGCAGGCGGACCGCCCTAGCGCTGGGCCGCTCGAGCGGCCTTCGCGTATCAGTCCGAGTCTTGGTACGTCACCGTGGTCAGTCCGCTCCCGAGCATCACGGTCGCAGTCCGCGTTGTCACGTTATCGCTCAGAAGGCTGCTCACCGGGTTGACGGTTATGAAGTCCACGATCGTGTGGTTCGTGGTCGGACCTGTCTGCGTGACGGTGACCTGCTCACCGACTGTGAACGGGCCGGTGGCCTGCACGCAGTTGCCGTTGGGAGCGGCTCCGGCCGCAATCGTCAGCGCCTGGTTGCCGACGGTGAAGGTGAACTTGTCACCAACCGAAATACTCTGGCCGGCAATCTGGCAGACCCTGAGTGTCGGAGCCGGCGGTGGTGTCTGGCAATTATTGACCCAGAAGGTCTTGTGCTTCTGCGGGAACAAGCTGAACTGCAGCTTGAAGTGGAAGCCCTGCGTGCTCAGCGGGACGTCCCCGGCGGCCACCGCATCCTGGATCAGGGTGTTGACGTTGATGACCTGGACCACCTGATCACCACCGGTCGCCTGGTTGTACGTCCATGTGGAGAGGGATGACGGGTAGACGAGTTCCTGGGAACCGCTGGGCGGCCAGCCGTCGATCACGAAGCTGCCACTGCTCCCGGCGAGCCCGTTGCCCCAGAGGTTGATGTCCGCGCACGCGAGGTGCGGGTCATTCTCGTGGCCGGGTCCTGCTGGCTGGCCGACGTTGTCGACCCAGACATCCCCGGCATTCTTACTGGCTGCCGCGCTGGTCGCGCCGCCGGTGACCAGACCGAACGCGACCACGGCAAGGCAGCTGACTCCATATCCGACGGTTCGGGCGAGCTTTCCTCCGTGGCGGTGAGCACGCGAAAGGTCGCGTTGACGGTATCCCCTCATCCTGAGTTCCTCCTCTACCGCAGGCAATTCCCGCGGTACCTGCATGCTAGAACATGCGAGGCGGTGAATGTAAGTCCGCCAGAACGCGGTTCGGAATAAGGCAGCCTCGCTCATGGTGCGGTTCCGCTCGTGTTCCGAGGTGCGCAGAGGTCTAACGGCGTGCCCCAGTCATGACTGACGTTCGCGGAAAGGCGGCGCGAAGGGGATCCTCCCACGCCAGGTCTAGATATAAAACACAGTGGCACGCTGGGGTGGGCGACTGTGCCGTCGCCCGTCAGCGGTCCCGGAATCCCCTGCCGCCGGCGGTGACATGGCTCCCTGAGGCGGCCTGATCCTGGCGCAGTCGGCTGCCCGTGCGGATTAGACAGGAGGCGACGACTGGTAGCGCGCCACGGTGACGGCGATGATCACGGGCACGTCGACAGCGAACAACACCAGCATCAGCGAGACCACGAGGAGCGGCCCACCGGTGGCGTGGTTGCGCACGAAGGAAAACTCGATCATCCCGGCCGAGATGACATATGCGACCAAGGCCCAGCGCGCGACCAACCAGAAGGCTGCCCATGCAAAGCCGCGCCAGCGCACGAGGAGCACGATTGCGCTGCCCAGTAGCGCGGCACTGAACGCCGCCAGCGCGATCGGGAGCGCCAGCGGCGGACGGGTCGGGAAGTACCCGGCCATGAACACCCCGCCCACGACCACCAGTCCCAGCGACACGGTGGCGAGTTCGGCCGCCGGCGGATACCCAGCCCTTGTGTCGGCCGGCATCGGGGTGTGACGGCCGACCTCGGTCATTGCGTGGCCACCCGGGTCATGATCACCAGGGTGGCGATCTGCATCGCCCCGGTGATCCCGGCCGCGTAGACGAAGCGGCGCATCAACCGGGCGATGAGGTCTCCGTTGGGATGCGGCTTCTTCATCTCGAAGAGGACGGCGATGTTTGCGGGCTCGAGGATGCCAAGCGCGACTGTAGCCATGACGCCGACGACGACAAACGATGCCACCAGCCACCCGTGGTTCGGGTTGAGGGATTGGAGGTTACCGAGCCCGAGCGCCAGCTGGAATCCCGAGGCCAGCGTCATGGCCGAATTCAAGCGGTCGTC
>PKWB01000056.1:9210-10464 GCA_003131685.1 Candidatus Dormiibacterota bacterium | reverse complement strand
GCCATCTCAACACCTGCCCGGTTGGGATCGCCACGCAGGACCCGGTGCTGCGCTCGAGGTTCGCGGGCCGACCCGAGCATGTCGTCGCCTTCATGCTCTTCCTCGCCGAGGACGTGCGCCGCTGGATGTCGCGGCTGGGCTTCCGGCGCTTCGAGGACATGATCGGCCGTGTCGACCTCATCGAGGCCAATCCGGCCGTGCATCACTGGAAGGCGCGCGGGCTCGACCTCGCTCCGCTGCTCATGGTGCCCGAGGTGGATGCGGCTGAGGATCGCCGGCACAGCAGGCAGCAGACCGCCGACCTCACCGAGATGCTCGACAACGAGCTGCTGGCCCGCTGCGGCGATTCGCTCGAACACGGCACGCCCGTCCGCATGCGGATCCCGGTCCGCAACGTGCATCGCTGCGTCGGCGCGATGCTCAGCGGGGAGATCGCCCGGCGATACGGCGCTGCCGGTCTTCCCGATGGCACCATCGACGTCGCGCTGGACGGCGCCGCGGGGCAGTCGTTCGGCGCCTGGCTGGCGGGTGGGGTGACCCTCACGCTTCACGGCGAGGCAAATGACTACGTCGGCAAGGGGCTGTCCGGCGGCCGGCTGGTGATCATGCCGCCGGCTGCGGCCACCCGGCGGGCCGAGGACAACATCATCATCGGCAATGTCGCGCTCTACGGCGCCACCTCCGGCGAGGCGTTCATCCGCGGTATCGCCGGCGAGCGCTTTGGCGTTCGCAATTCCGGTGCGATCGCGGTCGTCGAGGGCGTCGGCGACCATGGTTGCGAATACATGACCGGAGGCACGGTCGTCGTCCTCGGCGCCACGGGCCGGAACTTCGCCGCCGGCATGAGCGGTGGCGTCGCCTACGTGCTCGACGAGCAGCGGACCTTCGCCGCGCGATGCAACCGGGCGTCGGTGTCGCTCGAGCAGCTCGGCGTCGACGATCACGAGCTCGTCCGGTCGCTCCTCGAGCGCCATGCGGCATTGACGGGGAGCGCGGTCGCCAGACGCGTGCTCCGCACCTGGACCCAGGACCGCGCGCGCTTCGTCAAGGTGATGCCCGAGGAGTACCGGCGCGCGCTCCGCGCCCAGCTCGAGCTGGTGAGCTGATGGGCCCGCGAACAGGTTTCCTCGAGCACACGCGCCACACGGCTCACAAGCGACCTGTCGCAGAGCGCATCGGGGACTACCGCGAGGTCTATCTGCCGCTCCCGGTCCAGGTGCTGCGCGAGCAGGGATCGCGATGCATGGACTGCGG
>PKWB01000056.1:0-9184 GCA_003131685.1 Candidatus Dormiibacterota bacterium | reverse complement strand
CCGGTGGCGATCAAGCAGATCGAGCAGTCGATCATCGATCGCGCGTTCGACGAGGGCTGGATCCGTCCGGAGCCGCCGGCGCACCGCACCGGTCAGCGCGTCGCCGTCGTCGGCTCCGGACCGGCAGGACTCGCCGCGGCGCAGCAGCTCAACCGCGCGGGCCATCGTGTCACGGTCTTCGAGCGTTCGGATCGCATCGGTGGCCTGCTCCGGTACGGGATCCCCGATTTCAAGATGGAGAAATGGCTCATCGACCGGCGCATCGATCTCCTCGAGGCAGAGGGGATCACCTTTGAGACCGGCTACGACATCGGTGCCGACGTCAGCGCAGCGCAATTGCGTGAGCGATTCGACGCGGTCGTGCTCGCGGTCGGCGCCGACCGGCCGCGCGACATGGACGTGCCCGGGCGCGGGCTGCGCGGGATCCATTTCGCGATGGACTACCTGGTGCAGCAGAACCGCCGGGTCGCCGGCGAGCGCGTCAAAGCTCACCCCGAGATCACTGCGCGCGGGCGCAAGGTGATCATCGTCGGAGGTGGCGATACCGGCGCGGACTGCCTCGGCAACGTGATCCGTGAGCAGTGCAGCGAGGTGCAGCAGCTGTACATCTACGCGCAGCCACCCGACACGCGTGCGGAGGGAAACCCCTGGCCGCAGTGGCCGTTGATCCTCCGCACCTACCCGGCCCACGACGAGGGCGGGTCGCGGGAATTCGGTCTCATGGTGACGCGTTTCGAGGGTGAGCACGGCGACCTGCGCAGCGTTCGCGCAGTTCGCGTCGAGGCGCGTCGCGAGCATGGGGTCCGCACCTTCGTTCCGACCTTCGACGCGGAGGTCCAGCTCGATGCCGACCTCGTGCTCATCGCAATCGGGTACCAGGGAGCCACGCGATCCGCGCTGCTCGATGAGCTGTCGGTCACGTTCGACGCCGGCGGGAATATCGGTGTCGACGAGGGGTTCGCGTGCGCTCCACCGGGTGTCTTCGCGGCCGGGGACGCGATTCGAGGTGCGTCGCTGATCGTCTGGGCGATCGCGGACGGACGCGCTGCCGCACGAAGCTGCGACGCCTACCTGACGGGGAGCGTTCGGCTCCCCTGAACGCGCTGCGCGAGAGAACCCTCCGGCTATCAAGTGTGGGTTCAGGTAGCGGCGGTCGGTGTCGGCGATGGCCCCGGGGTTGGCGTCGCGACGGCGGTCGGCGTCGGCGCCGCGGTTGGCGATGACGTCGCTGACGCTGAGGGCGACGGCTGCGCGGATGCGCTCGGAGAGGCCTGTGCGCTCGGCGACGCGCTGCTCGACGGCACCGGGGAAGGGGTCACGTCCGGGATCGGTCCGATCTTGATATTCGGGACGATGTTGCCGATGCGGGGCAGGTCCGCCTGAGGACCCCCGAATGGGGCGTTCTGGCTTGGCGACGAGACCACGAGTGCCACCGCAACCGCGGCCGCAGCGAGGCCGACCACGCCGAGCGGAGCGACCAGCGGACGCCTGCGTTCGGGGCGGTCACCGGTGTTCTGCGGGGAGCGGGCGTAGGCGCGCCGCTCCGGCGTGAGGATGATGCCCTCGGCCGCCAGGCTCGCCCACGGCGCGTTGGAGTAGACGAAGGCTTCGAAGAGGAGCAGCACCGCCAGCACAATGGTGGCGACGCTCGGTGAACGGACCAGCATCGCGACTCCGCCGGCGACCCCGGCGACCATCAGCGCGGTCTCGGCGCGTGAGGCCCGAAGAGCACCGAGCAGTGATCGACCCTCCTTGCTCTTGGCGGTGCGGAGGAACTCCGCGTGCTTGCGGAAGGCACCGCGCACGCACGCGAGCGTGACCACCCACGAGAGTGCGAACCAGACCCGCAGCGCGCTGACCGCATCTCGAGTGCTCGCTCCGCAAGCGCGGCGCATCGCCCAGACGGCGCGGAGGAGGCCGGTTCCCGCGAAGGCTAGAGGCACCGCGAGCACCGCCCCGGTCAGCTGGCGTATGGGCAGCCGCTCGTGCAGCGACGTCGCCAGCGCGGTGGCGAGCAGCAGCACCGTGAATGTCGCCGTGAGGACCTCGGCGAACCACTGGACGCTGCCGAGTAGGTAATGGATCCGCTGCGCGATGGTGAGCCGCATGCGATGCCTCGCGAAGGGAACCATCTCGCGCCAGTGGAACTTGAGAATCTGGATGCCGCCCAGCGCCCAGCGAAAGCGCTGCTTCTTGAGGCCGTCAAAATCCAGCGGCATCAAGCCCTCTCCGTATGCGACCGAGTCGTAGACGCCGCGATAACCGGCACCGAGCATGCGCAGCGATGCCTCCGCGTCCTCGGTGATGCACTCCTGGTTCCAGCCGCCGATCGCGTTGAATGCCGAGCGCCGGATCAACCCCATCGTCCCGCAGAAGATGATCGCGTTGCGGTGACTGCGCGCGATCATGGTGATGTCGAAGAAGTACCGGAAGCTGTAGAAGAGGCCGCGAAGATACGCGTTGTCGCGCCACTCGCGGTAGTGCTGCGATGTCTGCATGAACGCCACAGACGGATCGTCGAAATGACCGATCGTGTTGCGCAGCCACTGAGGATGGACCTGGTAGTCGGCGTCGACGATGCCGAGAATCTCGATCTCCTCGGGAAGCCGCGGGGTGGCCTCGTTGAGCGCCCCCGCCTTGAAGCCCGGCCAGTTCTCGAGGTGGACAAAGGCGAACCGTGGACCCAGCTGAGCGCAGAGCTGCTCGAGCGGCTTCCACAGCGCGGGGTCGGTCGTGTTGTTGTCGACGACCTGGACCATGAGATGCGGGTAATCGATCCGAGCCAGTGACTCGAGTGTGGGTTGAACCACCTCGACGGGTTCGTTGTACGTCGGCACCTGGAGCGCGACCCACGGTTCCCGCGTCAACGGAGGCATCACTCGCGGGTGCGTGCGGCGCGACAGGACGTCGCAGATCTCGAACGTGAAGGACACGGACAACCCCAGGGCGAGGATCTCGAGGATGAGGAGGACGATCGACGCCAGCAGCGCGACGATCGGCAGCCCAGCGAAGAACGTCTGCAACGTGGCGTACGTCAGATAGCAGACCGCGGCCGTGGTGACCGCCACGAACAGTTGCGCACCGACGAAGCTCCAGCGCGGTTGGATGATGCGCATGATGAGGACGAGGACGATGGCGGCAATTCCCAGGATGATCATGCCCGGCTCGTCTTGTTCGATCGGCAGGAACGCCGCCCCTGCTCCCGCGAGTGCGAGCGCGCAGCACGGGATTCCGAGCCATGCGCTCCAGGTCATGGTTCGCGGCAAGACCGCGACAACCAGCGTGGTTGCGAGCAGCAGCGCGAAGAAGATGACGCTCTCGAGGATCATGCGCTGCCTGGGTCCAGGTCGACGAGCAAACCGCTGGCGAGCGCGAGGCCGAACCATACCCAGTTCTGTTCGTAATAGTTCTGCGGATCACCGAAGTACGCGGGCGACGACGGATGAAACGAGGCCAGCAGCAACTGCTCGATCTGCGCCGCCCCGGAAGGGTCGGTGACCACGAAGTTCCCGATATCGCCGCCGTAGATGGTCGGGTCGTCGAACGAGCTGACCACGCTGCCGTCGTGCGCGTAGACGGGATCCAGCCGATGGTGGTTGCTCCACTGCGTGCGCAGGAACGTGCTGCCCTCGAGGTAGGCGCGAGCGCGCGGCTCGTCATTCCACAGCGCGTCGAGCGCCACCCGCCACATGACCCGGAACGCGTCATATCCATAGTCGTCGGCGTTTGCGATCGTCGGGAACGACACGACCCGACCGGTGGCACGCGAGATGGCGCACCAGTTCGGCGGCAGGCCGACCGCTCTCGTCCCGTCGAGCACGGCATTGCTGCACTCGCCGACGAGTCGGTACGAGCTGTCGATGAGACTGGACCACGGATGAGCCGGGTCCTCGACGGCGAACGTCCGATATGCGTAGGGAGCGAAGTACGAGGGGTTGATGACCGGCCCAGGTGTCGCTTGCCGGGTCGCCCAGTTGCCCGCGGTCAGGACGTTCATCCCGGCGATTGCAGTCACGTCGTCCTGCCAGAGTGCGTTGAGAACGGTGAGCGCCTCCTCATGCAGGGCCGGGTCATCGAAGCGCCGCGCCGCGAAGAGCAGCGCGAGCGCGATGTCGGAGTCGGCATCGGTCGCCGAGTCGTGGTCGGCAATCCTGCCGTTGCTCCAGAGTGATGCGAAGGGCGAGCCGCCGCCTCCCTCGAGGTGGCTCGCCGTCCAGCGCCACACCGTATCGAACGTGGCCTGATCGCCCATCCAGACGGCGCGCAGGAGCGCGTAGCTCTGGCCTTCCGACGTGGTGACACCCCCGCGAGTGGGGTCGACGACCCGTCCGTCGGGTTGGATGAACAGCTGCCTGTACCCGGCCCATGCCGCCTCGAGCACGGTGCGAAGGCGGCTGGTCGCCGGGCTCCCGCCACTGGCGGGCACTGAGACAGCGCCACCGCATGCGGCGAGGACGAGCGTGCTTGCCAGTGCAGCCGAAGCCACTCTTTGCGCTCGAGCAGTCAGACCGGGTTGGGCCTGGGCGCTCGCAGACGACATACGCCGAAACTCCGCATGCGTTCTTGGTTGAAGTGCCCGCGGGCGAGCGCCGACTCTGCCGCGGGACATCTAAGCTGTTAGGTTAACTAGCAGATTTCTTGGAAGCTACGGTATCAGAGTAAGCCGGGTAGAGCCCCGGCCGGCGAGGTCTTGGCCGAGTGCCCGGCGGTCACCATCAGCCACTTGGTCACACGCAATCAGCCCCCACGCCGGTCCAAGTATGATAGTCTGGATATACTAATCAGCTATAAGATCGCTGGCAGTATCCGCGATAGGCAGCGACGAGAAAGGAGGCACATCAATGGGTCTGGGAGTAGGCATCTTTCTGATAGCCGTGGGAGCCGTGCTGGCTTTCGCGATCCACGTGACAGCCAATGGGGTCGACCTTCACACCATCGGGTACATCCTGATGGGGGTCGGTGCCCTCGGGATCGTTCTTTCCTTGATCTTCTGGTCGTCCTGGGGCGGTCCGGGCTCCGTCAGGCGCAACGGAACCACCACGACCACGGTCGACGACCGTCCCCTCTGAGAGCGGACGGGCCCGCCGATCGACAAAAGAAGACACCATGAATTTGGCGACACAGGGAGACGAGGCATGATCGTTCTGGGCATCATCCTGCTGATCATCGGGTTGGTGGCAGCGATCCCGGTCCTGGTGACCATCGGGGTCATTCTCATCGTCATCGGGGTCGTGCTCGAGCTGCTCGGAATCGCCGGGCATGCGGTGGGCGGCCGCCGCCACTACTACTGAGGCAGCGGGTCCCCGACAGGACACGTTCCGAAAGACACGTCCCATTGGCGGGACGTGTCTTTTCGTTTATCGACGACGGAGACGCCTTCCGCTGCTCAGCGGGCGCAGTCAGCGGGAGCGCCGTACACTGACCGGCACTCTATGTCTGAAAAGCCGACCGGGGACCACGGGGTGCACGAGCACGATGCGAGGGGACCGGGTGGAATCGGTCGCGTGCTTTCGTGGCCCGAGATCCGTCGTGGGACCCCGCTTCGCGTCCTCATCGACCTCGTGCAGTACGGCGTGGCGATCGCGTTGCTCGTGCTCGCCGCGGACGTGCTGGTGCGGAGCTTCATCGATTTTTTCACGTCACCATCGTCTGGCTATACGCAGGCGCTGATCAGCGCGGTCGACGGCGTGCTCGTGGTGATCATCCTCGTCGACATCATGCGAACCGTCCTCACCCACCTCGAGGGATGGGGCTTCCCGTTTCGACCGTTTCTGGTCATCGGTATCATCGCCGCGGTCCGGGACATCCTCGCCGTCTCGACCCGTCTGACCTTCTCCGCCGGTTCGCAGCCCGCAGGCACGCCGACCGTCACCCAGTCGCTCTTCGAGCTCGGCACCAACGCGGGTGTCATCCTGGTGCTGGCACTCGCGCTCTTCCTCACCCGAGGCCAGAACGTCGACGCCGAGACCGACCCCAGGTAGGAGCGCCGGGTCGGAATCCTGGTCCGCTGACGAGGGCTGGTCAGACCGGGTTGGACACGAGTGCGCCGGGCATGTGCCCGGGACCCGTGGCCGCGACGACATCGCGAGCTCCAAGGCTTTCGCCGCACGAGCTGCAGACCATGACCGCCTCGGTCACCGCACCGCACGACCTGTGGGTGACCAGTAGCGGCGGCCCGCTCGGCGCGGCATGGCGATCGCCCCACTGACGCATCGCGGTGAGCACGGGCCAGAGATCCCGCCCTTTGTCGGTGAGACGGTAGTCGTGCCGCGGCGGACGCTCCGAGTACGGCACTCGAACCAGTACGCCGGCGTCCACGAGGGTGTTCAGCCGCTCGTTCAGGATGTTGCGAGAGACGCCGAGCCGGCACTGGAAGTCGTCGAAGCGGGTCACGCCGAGAAAGGCGTCTCGGACGACGAGCATGCTCCACCACTCCCCGACGACCTCGAGGCACTGCGCAACCGAGCAGTCCATCCCGGCAAAGCTTTTGTGATCCACAGTCTCAGCATAGTGAGTTGCATAATAGAACGCAACCCTCTACAGTCACCGTATGACCCAGGTGCACGCTCCCGCGCCGCGCATTCCGGCCGCGAACCCGTCGAGCCGGCATCGGGTCATCTTCGTGGTCACCGCGCTCGCCGCCTTCATGGCATCGCTGGATCTGTCGATCGTCAACGTGGCGTTTCCCGCGCTCGAGCGCTCGTTTCCGAGCGACCCTCGCGCGACGCTCGCCTGGGTCATCACGAGCTACGGCATCGTCTTCGGGTCGCTGCTGGTGATCGCCGGCCGCACGGCGGACCGCCTCGGCAGCCGGCGGGTGTTCTTCGCCGGCCTCACCGTCTTCACCGCCGGCTCGGCACTCTGCGGCCTGGCGCCGTCGGTGGCGCTGCTCGTGGCCGGCCGGGTGATCCAGGGGTGTGGCGCGGCCGCGCTCCTCCCCGCGTCGCTGAGCCTGCTCCTTGCCGCATTTCCCAGCGAGCGCCGCTCGCAGGTGGTCGCGCTCTGGGGTGGTGTCGGTGCGCTGGCGGTGGCCACCGGGCCGTCGTTCGGGGCGGCGCTGATCACTGTGGGAGGGTGGCGCTGGGCGTTCTTCGTGAATGTGCCGATCGGGGCCGCCGCGTGGATCGCGGGCCGCCGCGTCCTCGTGCGGTCACGCCCGGGCGCGCCGGGAGCGGCACCGGACTACCTCGGTGCGATGCTGATCGCGCTGACGCTCTCGGCGCTCGTCCTCGGCATCACCGAAGGGCCGGCCTGGGGCTGGGCGTCGGCACCGGTGGTCGCATGCTTCGCCGGGGCGCTGGTGGTCGGCACGGTTTTCCTTCTCCGATCCGCAGGGCATCCCGATCCGGTTCTCGACCTGACCCTCTTCAGGGCCCGCTCGTTCAGCGTCGCCAATGCCGCCACCTTTCTCTACGCGATGGGATTCTTCGCGATGCTCCTGGGCAACATCCTGTTCCTCACGAGCGTGTGGCACTACCCGATTCTCGAGGCGGGTCTTGCGGTGACGCCGGGTCCGCTCGTGGTCGCGCTGGTGTCGGGTCCCGCCGGCCGCACCGCGGCTCGCGTGGGATTTCGCCCGGTCCTCATTGCCGGCTTCACCGTGTTCCTGGCCGGGCTGGTGTGGCTCGCGACTCGCGTCGGGCTCCAGCACGACTACCTGACAACGTGGTTGCCGGGGACGCTGATCATCGGGCTCGGCATCGGGCTCACCTTCCCCGTGCTGAGTGCCGCGGCGGTCTCGAGCCTGCATCCCAACCGTTTCGCCGTCGGCAGCGCGGTCAACCAGACTGCGCGGCAGATTGGCGGCGCGTTCGGCATCGCCTTGCTCGTGGTCATCCTGGGAACGCCGCACAGCCCCGCAGAGGCACTGGCGCATTTCCACAACCTGTGGTGGTATGCGGCCGCCGCCACTGCGCTCTCGGGCATTGCGTGCACGCTGATCAGCCATAGGCCGCGAGGTGTGGTCGAAGCGGCGCCCGTCGCCGAGGCGGTCACCGAGGCCCGCGTCGCGGTTTAGCCGGCCAGCACCCGGCGCGCCTCACGCGCCATCTCAGCATCCTCGCGCGCCGTGACCACGATCACGGCGGATCCCCGATCCGCGGGCGCGATGACCGCGTCCCCCTCGGCAGGCAGCAGCGACCCCGGAAGTCCGAGCAGGGCGAGTCGAGCGCAGACGCGGGCGCGTACCAACGCCGAGTGCTCGCCGATCCCGCCGGTGAAGACCAGTGCGTCGAGGCGGTCGAGCGATGTGGCAAGGCCGCCGATCACGCGGCTCAGCACATGGATGTACACATCGAGTGCGAGGACGGACGACCGGTTGCCGAGCGCCGCCTCGCGCTCGACGTCGCGGATGTCCGACATCCCGCAGAGCCCGAGGAGCCCGCTGCCGTGCTCGAGCAACCGCGTCATCGCGCCGACGGTGAGCCCGTGGTAATCCTGGAGCCACAGCAGTGCACCCGGGTCGACGGTGCCGCTTCGTGAGGCCATCACCGCGCCCTCGAGTGGCGTGAATCCCATGCTCGTGTCGACACTCCGTCCATTGCGCACTGCGCAGGCCGAGACGCCCGAGCCGATGTGCGCGATCACGACGTGGAGGCCGTCGACCGGTCGCTGCAGCAGCTCCGCGCTGCGCCGGCTCGACCATGCATAGGAGAGGCCGTGGAAGCCATAGCGTCGCACTCCCCACGCGCGCCAGTGCGCCGGCAGGGCGTAGGTGGTGGCGAACTCGGGAATGTCTGCGTGAAATGCTGTGTCGACACAGACGATCTGGGGCCGGTCGATGCTCGCACGCGCAGCATCGAGCAACGCCAGCGCGGGTGGCACATGCAGCGGTGCGAGCGCGATAGCAGCGTCGAGCTGGTGACGAACCTCGTCGTTGACGAGCGCCGCGTGGCGTATTGCCGCTCCACCGTGGACGAGCCGGTGGGCGACGGCGTCGACGTTGCCCACCCGAGCGGCGAAGTCGCGCAACGCGGTGATGGGATCCGCATCGCCGTCGGCCTCCTGCGCGTCCTCGACGTTGTCGTTGTCGTCGACCACGCTGAGCTTCAGGCTGCTCGAGCCCGCATTGACGGCGAGGATGCGCATCGTCAGGCCGGCGCGGCGGGCAGCGACCAGGGCTCGCTCATCCCGGCCACCGCCACTCGCGGATCTCGGGCATGTCCTCGAAGTGCTCGCGGACGTA
>PKWB01000080.1:45047-45308 GCA_003131685.1 Candidatus Dormiibacterota bacterium | reverse complement strand
GCTCGCTCATGTGACGCATGCGCGCGGTCATCAGTGGCACGACCTTCGCGGCGGGACTGGGCAACTCCCCGAGCGAGCCTTCCTCGAGCATCGACAGGTACCCGCTGACCAGCGTGATCGGCGCCCGGAGCTCGTGCGACGCCAGCTGGAGGAACTCGGATTTCTGCCCTTCCAGATCCGCCATCCGTTGGGCCGGTGCCTCGAGACGGTCGACTTCGGCGGCCTGGAGGCCCTGGGCACGCTGCTCGGCCGCGTATCCCT
>PKWB01000080.1:44097-45039 GCA_003131685.1 Candidatus Dormiibacterota bacterium | reverse complement strand
CGCGTCGAGCCGCGCGAGCAGCGAGCCAGGATCGACCACGGCCTCCGGGTCACCGCGAGTGAGTCGCAGGGCCTCGCCGGCGAACAACACCCGCGCCAGGTCAGGGTAGCCCTCGGAATCGAGCACCTCGGGCGATGCTGCGCCGGGAGCGGTCGATCGGTGGAGCGGAACCAGGTCGGTGCCGGTCAGCTGCCAGAAGCCGGCGCGCTCCGCGGTCACCAGGCCGGCGACGGTTTCGCTCATCTTCTCGAAGAACGTCTGTGACTCCGCGCTGGACGCGACGTGGCGGGACATCTGCGTCAGCGAGTCGAGCCCGCGGCTCTGCGCGTTGCGCACCTGCTCCACGAGGCGGGCGTTGCGCAGGGCGAGGGCGGCGAGCAGCCCAACCTGCTGCAGCCCTTCGAGCTCTGCTGGGACGAATGGGCGATCGCTCCGCCGGCTCAGGATCAGCACCGCGCCGACGGTGTCGCCGACAGAGAGCGGCACGATCGCGGTGTGACGCATCATCAGGAGGGATGGCGCGAGATCGGGACTCGTGATACCCGTCTCGCCGAAGCTGCCACCGAGCACGATCGCCCCGGTCTTCACCGCCTGAACGAGGAGTGGCTGCCTGCTCAACCAGGTCAACGGGTACTCGCGTCCGACGAAATCGGGGGGCCCACCGCGCTGGTAGCTCGCCTCGACGCGAAGGACGTTCTGGTCGAGGCTCGTGAGCGTGCAGCGATCGACATCGACGTTCTCGGCCGTGAAGCGCACGAGGCGCTCCATGACCTGGTGCGCGTCGCCGAGAGACACGAGGTCCACCTCGATCGACCCGGCGAAAGTGCTCGCCTCCGGCGCCTGTGGGCTCAGATCAGAGCCGAACGTGCTCGATGTCAATCTCGGCTAGCTCTGGCGGCCGAGGAATGCCATGCGCGTCAAGGAGTTGCAGGCACTTGATGA
>PKWB01000080.1:27183-44072 GCA_003131685.1 Candidatus Dormiibacterota bacterium | reverse complement strand
GCGGCTTGTCGAGGTCGAGCATGCGCTGGGAGGTGGGAACGCTCATCTCAGCCGGCATCTGATCGAACTCCCTCTGCGCTTGAGCTGTCGCGCCGACGGAGCGGGTGCGACCGGGTGATGTGCACGCCCAACGTGACAGCGATTGTACGGGTCAATCGCCGCAGCGTCCGATGCTTCAGACCAGGCTCGCGCTGGCCGCCGTGCGCTGGCGGAAGAACTGGACGCGGCAACGATCACAACGGAAGACCAGGCGCAGCCCCATCCGGCCGAGCACCTGGGTGATCCGAGAGCTGCACTGGGGGCAGGTCGCGGCCTCATCGAGGTACGGCCCCGCGACCGGTTTGACGTCGAGCTGGATCGGCTTGTATTTACGAGCCATCGAGTACCTCCAAGTGTTGCGACGGGAGTCCGTTGTCCCTCCGACCAGAACATCCTATCACAAAACATGATAGTGCTGATATTGCTATCATGGCGTACATGTCAGAGACCGTGACGCCGGGGCGCGGGAAGATGGGTGGTGCCGCACGGATGCCGGCGCGCCCGCTCAGGCGGCGACGCCGGCTCGAGCTCCGAACGGTCGCCACCGCTCTCGCGGTCTCCGTCGCGGTCGCCTGGACCATCGTCTTCGCAGTGGGTCTGGTTCTCCGCTGAGCGCGCGAACGGCTGGGTGCTCGGCCGTCCATGCGACGTTGCCGAGCGCGATGATCCGTAGTCGAACTCGTCGACAGTTTGTCTGATACCGTACCGAATCAGACGTTCACAGACGGCAAAGGGAGCGGACTCCTACGGTCACTGAGGAGCAAGGAGTGGAGGAGGACGTCAAGGTCCTGCTGATCGAGGACGACGTTGCAGCGGCCGAGATGTACCGGCTTCGACTGGTGGCAGACGGCTATTCAGTCGTGATCGGGCACGACGGTCACGAGGGCCTCCGTATGGCGACCGACGAGGCTCCCGACTTCATCTACCTGGATCTGCGCCTTCCGGGTCTCGACGGGTTCGAGGTTCTCGAGCGCCTTCGCGCCGGCACGGCGACGATGCACATCCCGGTGATCATCCTGACGAACTACGGGGAGCCCGAGTTGCGCGAGCGCGGTCTGAAGCTCGGCGCGCTCGAGTTCCTGGTCAAATCCGACACCGACCCGGCGGAGCTCTCCGAGAGCGTCGAACGGGCGGTCAGCCCGCGCGCACTGCCCTCGATCTAGCCGCCGCTCGTGGCCATGCCCGACCTGGCAACCAGCTGGGATGACCCCTCCACAACCGACGGTGCGTCGCGGGATCTTGTTCTCGAAGCCTTGAGGCTGGCGTCGCGACTTGTGTCGAGCGGCACGCGAGTTCGGGAAGCTCGGTGCCTTCTGCTCCACAACGACGTCCTGACGTCGGTCGCATCATCGAGAGAGACGGAGGCCTCGGAGCGCGGACGCTATCGCGTCTCCGAGCACGCCAACTTCGACCGCGCGATCTCGACCGGCCAGGTCGTCGACGACGGTTCCACGGTGGTGGTTCCCGCTCGGGGTGACAACGGCGTCCTCGGAGTCATCACGATCGACGGCGAAGGCGGCCTCGGCGACGCGCAGCCGGCGACACTGGCCACGATCGCCCACATCGTGGGCCTCGGGGTGAGCCAGTCCAGGGCGGTCAACGAACTCCAGCTCGAGGCCGAGCGCAGCCGGCGGCTCGAACGCCTCAAGAGCGAATTCCTGAACATCGCGGCCCACGAGCTGCGAAGCCCGCTCGGGATCATTCGAGGCTACACGTCGATGCTCAGCGAGGGAATGCTCCCGAACCCGGATCGTGAGGTCGCGCTGAGCCGGATCACCGAGAAAGCGGAAGAGATGGCACGGCTGATCTCTGAGATGCTCGAGACGGCTCGCCTCGAGACCCTCGGCCTTGAACTCGAGCTCGAGCCGGTCGATCTCCTGGAGGTCGTCGATAACGCGGTGCACGCGATGCGGCCGCTCATGGGCCCCCGCCATCAATTCGCGCTCGCGGCGCCCGGAGACGATATCGCCGTGGTCGCCGACAAGCGACGGCTGACCACCATGCTCACCAACCTCATCGACAACGCGATCAAGTACTCGCCGGCCGGCGGGGAGATCGAGATCGCCTGCGATCACGACGAGCGGGAGGCGACAGTCCTGGTTCGCGACCACGGGATCGGCATCAACGCCGAGCAGGCACATCTCCTGTTCACCCGCTTCGGTCGCCTGGTGACGCCTGAGACCAGCCATATCCGCGGGACGGGGCTGGGACTCTATCTCGCCCGGGAAAGCGCCCGGCTGCACGGAGGCGACATCACGGTCTCGCCGACACCGGGCGGCGGCAGCACGTTCGTGGTCACGCTGCCCATCGCCTGACCCCGACACGAAGAGTCCACCCACGCCGTGGACTGGCCTCGGCGGGGTGGACTCGTTGGGAGGGGGTGGGGGACGGCGATCATGCGACCACCGACCCCTCGAGCTTAGTCACGCGTACCGGGCGTGTCAAATTAGCTGCTAGACAAGCTATACAGTCCTGTCGATATCCTCGATCAGGAATTCGCTTCGATATAGCCCTCCGGGTCCTTATCCTCGATGCTGATGCCACGGGCCCCGGCATGCTCGGTCTCGAATGCCGAGAACGCGGATGCAAGTTCCTCCTGCTCGCCGCTCGAGGCCGCATCATCGAATTCGATGAGCGGCCCCTTCTCCTCCTCATCCATGTGCTCGGTGTTGGCGTGCTCGGTGGCGTTCACCGCCTTCCACCAGGCGTCGTCGCTCACAGGGTGTCCCTCGGCGTCGCGGATTGCGTCGCGAATCTCGTTGTGATCCCTGATCGCATCCTTGGTGTCGTCGACGGAATCGGAGTCATCCTTCAGCAGCCGGGGGTAGAAGAGGGTTTCCTCCGCCGCCGCATGCACCTCGAGGCGAGCGGACAGCGTCGCCCAGAGCGAAGTGAGCGAACCTGGATCGTCGCGCGCGCTCTGCAGCGCTGCGAATTGACTGCGGAACCAGATGTGATCCAGGCGAATGAGGTCGGTTACGCGGGTGGGCTGCATGGGTCTCCTTTCCACTCAGTTTGCGAGCGCTGAGCGTTCGCTGTCATCGCATCTCCCTGGTTCACCGGAGCAGCAGCACGGAACAGTCGGCCTCCCGAACGATCTTCGACCTCCTGGACCGGCCCTCAGCTGGGCAACGTGAAGATGTTGGATTGCATTATAGCGACAGTGTCAGATAGAGCACCACAACGACGTGCAGGTAGGGCACACTGGGTCCATGGACATCCCCGTGACACCGCCGACCTCGCCGACCGTGCCCGATCCTGAGCCCGAGCCGGAGATCATCGACCCGGACCCGGGTGAGCCAGAGGTGCCGGACCCCGACCAGTCCGCGAACCGGCCCGCCACCGGTCCGACCCAGGAATAGGCCGATAGCGGTCCCGTCGCGAGCACACCGTCGCGCACTCGATCGTCTCTCAGGCGTCGAGGTTCTTTCGCAGGAAGGCGAGCATCCGGGGTGCGGCGTCCAACCGGTTCACCCGCTTGGCGAGGCCGTGTCCTTCATCGTCGTAGATGAGGAGCTCGCTCTCGACGCCACGGGAGACGAGTGATCCGTGGAGCTGGCGCGCCTCACTCACCGGGACGCGGGGATCGTTAGCACCGTGAATCAGCATGAGCGGCGCACGAATTTGATCCACATGGGTCATCGGCGACGCCTCGATGAGAAAGTCTCTGTCGGTGTCGAGGAATCCGTACTCCACCTCGCGAAACCGGCGCCGGTAGGGCGACGTGTTCTCGAGGAACGTGAGCAGGCTGCTGATGCCGACCGTGGCGATGCCCGCGGCCCACAGGCTCGGGTAGAAGGCCAGCGCCGCCAGCGTCATGTAGCCGCCGTACGACGCGCCGATCACCGCGACCCGTGACTCGTCGACACCACGCTCCGCAAGGGATGCGTGCACCGCGGTGAGATCGCGGACCGAATCGAGCCGCAGACGGCGGTCATCAAGCGAGACGAACCGGCGCCCCCAGCCGGCCGACCCGCGAACGTTCGGCGCCACCACGGCGATGCCGTCGGCGACCAGCCGGATGATGAAGGGGTCGTAGCGGGGCGCGAATCGTGCCTCTGGACCTCCGTGCACCACCATCACGACCGGGGGATTCTCCGCCGCGGGTCGATACAGGAAGTACGTGATCGGTTCGCCGTCGAACGACGCGATCCTCTGGAGCTCGGGTACCACCAGCTCGGCGGGGACGACCTGGTCCACCGGCAGCAGCGGCGCGGCCTTGCCCGGTCGACCGATGTCGATGCGCAGCGGAGTCATCGGCGTCGCCGTCGTCGTGTAGCTGAGGAGCGCGGTCGCCCCGTCGGGGGAGAGATATGGCCGGGGGACGAGGGGGAGGCCGAAACCCGTTCCCACGTTGGGCAAAGGGATGTCTCGGATGTGCGCGAGGCTGGCGCCGTCGCGCAGTTGCAGGCGGGTGACCGCATTCTCCGCATGGAAGACCAGGACGCTCTGCCCATCACTGCTGAGGGTCGCCTCGCTGTCCCACTCGGTCTCGAGAACGTAGCGCCAGCTCGACGTTCCCATGTCATAGCGTGCGATCGATGCGACGTCCCGACCGGCATCGGTGCTGAACAGGAATGCAGACGAGTCGGGGTACCACGTGGACGCGAGCGCGGCGCCCGGTCCATCGCGCGCCACGACGGTGCGCACGTCGCCCGTCTCGAGGTCGACGAGCAGCAGGTCGTCGCTGATCGCGAAGGAACCGTCAAGGCGCACCACGGCAAGCCAGCGCCCGTCGGGAGAGAACGACTCAGGTCGGTTCCATCCACCCTCCAGCACGCAGCGGATCGCGCCGTCGGAGCGGTCGAGCACGTACACGTCGATGTCGATGCCGTTTCGCCTTGTCGACGTGAACGCGATCAGCCGACCGTCGCGGCTGACATCGCCGAGGTCGTGCTTGACGTTCTCCTCGACAACCAGCGGCCGGGGATCGCCACCATGCACGTCCACCAGCCAGAGCTGGTAGTTCTCGTTACCGCCACGATCGACAGCAACGACGACATCGTCGGTCCCGGGCACGTATCGCGCGGCCGACACGGGTTCGGTGAGAAAGGTCAGCTGGACTCGGTCATCGCCCCCCGCACCGACGCGGTACACCTGCATGCTGCCCGTGTCATCGCAGCGGACAAGCAGTTCGGAGCCATCCGCTGCAACGTCGGCCACCACCGAGCTCCGGGCCTCGATGAGGCGCGTCAGGAGATCGTCGGCCACCTTCGCATCTTCGCATCCCTGCACGCGTCCATGCCGGAAGAGCTCGGCGGCGGCACGTGCGGCGTGAGACCGCATTGCTATGCGACATTCACGATCAGCGTCGTGGGCTACGCGATGGCGGCAAGCACAGGCTCGACGATTTCCTCTGCGAGCCACTGCGCACGATTTGAAGCCGGGATGGGAGGTGCCGGTGCCAGCACCAGGTGAGTCGCGCCCGCTGCGATGAACTCCTGCAGCAGCTCGCGCGTGCGTGCGGGTCCCAGGACGCTTGGAAATGCCTGGCCCGGTGCGGCCGGCGAGGCTTCACGGTCGGTCCCGGTCACGAGGAATTGCACCGATCGGACGATGCTCGCGGGGTCGCGACCGATCGTCGCGCAATGCTCGTCGAGGACCGCGTTCTTGCGACGGAACTCGTCGAGGTCACCCCTGGTCGGACAGTTCCAGATGTCGGCGTGCTGGGCGACGACGCGAAGCGCGGTGCGTTCGCCAGACGCCCCGATCAACATGGGTGGACCGGGACGCTGGACCGGCTTGGGTTCGCAGATGGCGCCCTTCAAGCGATAGTGGCGGCCGTCGAAGTCGAATGGCTCGTCCTCGGTCCAGAGACGCTTGATGATCGAGCAGGCTTCTCCAAGGGCACTGACCGCCTGGCCCGGGGCGACCACGTCAATGCCGTAGGCGTCGTACTCACGGTGGACCATCTGGAGACCCACCGGGTCGCTGACAGCGCTCCCGCCGGCTCCGATGCCGAACTCCAACCGCCCGCCGGCGATGATGTCGACGGTCGAGGCCATCTTGGCCAGGACCGCGGGCGGGCGAAGCCGGTTGCTGGTCACCATGATCCCCAGTCGCAGGCGGGTTGTCTGCGCCGCCAGAGCTGCGAGCAGCGTCCAGGCTTCGAGTGCGGCGCCGTTCACGTCGCCTCGGAGCGGGATCATGTGATCCCAGAGCCAAGCGTGCTCGAATACCGGGATGGCATCGGCGTCGAGCCACACCCGGAGGATGTCGTCGTACGTCACGTTCGCCTGGCTGGTCTTGATGCCGAAGGTCACCCGTCCTCGCTGCTCGGTGGTCATGACGTTCTCCTTGGGCTTCGTAGCGGCATGGTCTCGGAGCCGCGCGGCGTTGAGATGGGAGGGCGCNNGGGCACGCGGTCGGGACGCCTTTGCCGTCCCGCCGCTCACTCTCGCCGGGGGGTAGCCCCGGCTGCGAGATGGCCCGCCTCCGCACACTCCCTCCCATCTCAACTCGTCCATGCCGCTGCCTTTTTGTAGTCGTCCCATGGGAGCGCATGGAGCCGCTCCACAGGCGGATTGCTCGTCATTGCTATGCCGAGCTCGCGGTTGTAGCGCAGCGACTCGGTCGAGAAGTTCTGTGACCCGGCGAATGCCTCCTGATCGCTGAGACCGGGATCGCGGACGAGAACCTTGGCGTGGATGTAGAGCGGTGCATTAGATGAGTAGACCCTGACATGGACGCCGGCGCTGACCAGCGTGTCGAACGCCGCCGACCAGCGGGCTGAGTTGGTCATGCAGATCTCCACGTTCACTCCTCGGTGGGCCGCGGCGACCAGGGCGTCGATGATGGCGGCACTGCCCATCTCCTCGTTTTCGACGAAGAGCTCGTGTTCGGCGCCATTGATCAGCGCGAGCAAATCGGGGAGCGAAGTCGTCGGTGACCAGACCAGGTCGGCTCCTGGCGATGGCGTGATTCGAGCTCCGGTGTCGTCGGCTTGGAACGCTGCCTGGATTGCCGCGACATCCGATGGGATGCGATCGATCACGCCGACGTCGCGGGTATCGGAGTAATAGCGGCTGGCCCAGTTCAAGGTCATGATCACGGCGACGGAGGCATCGACAACCAGGGTCTTCTGGTGCGTGAGCGCATACAGCGAGCTTGCCCACTGAACGTGCACCCCGTGCCCCTGGAGGTACGAGAAGGCGGCGCCGTTCGCTGAACCGGTGTAGGCGCTGTTCAGCAGCACCCGGACGTCGACCCCGCGAGCGGCATCGCCGGCCAGCAACTGCTCGGCGTGCGTGTCTTCGAGCTCGTACATGATCAGGTCGACGGTGTGATGCGCCGATTCGATCAGGGAATAGATCGGGGCTATGCCCGCCCCCGGTTCGATCAGCACTGAGAGCGCGGCCGGGGAGGTAGAGGTGGGCGTCGATGCGGCCGTCCCGGTTGCCCCGCCCGGCGGCGGTCCGGTTCCGCACCCGGCAACCCCCAGGAGGCTGGCTAAAGCGAGCCGGGCGAGCCACACGGACCTCACGCGCGAACTATGGACGCCTCACGGGAGACGCCCCGGGGACGGTGCCGCCAATCGCTCGAATGGCTTGAAAACACCGTACTCACCGTGTGGAGCGTCAGTAGCGAACGAACCGCTTGCACCTCGCGCGTCCAGCGCGTCACAATCCTCCCCTCGGAGTTTCAGTCGATGTCGAGAGGGGACCGTATGAAACGTCAGTTTGTTGAAGAAGCGTTTGGCGCGCATCCGCGCCGTGGAGGGATTTCATGACGTCAGTCCGATCTTGGGCCGCCCTGGCATCGGTGGGGCTCGCGGTTTCAGCCGCGGCCGTGACCACCGGATCGCCGGCATCGGCAGCACCTTCGTCCGGCCGCGCCGCGCTGGCTGGATCGTTGACGGCAGGGGCAGAGCGCTCCAAGCCGGAAGGCCGGGTCGCCGCGGGGGCCACGGTCTCGTTCGATCTCAACCTCTCGCTGCGCAATGCTGCGGGAGCACAGGCCCTTCTGAAGGCGATCTCGACCCCCGGGTCGGCGCAATATCGCCACTACCTCACCCAGGCTCAGTGGATCGCGCGTTTCGCGCCCACTGCAGCCACGGTCTCGTCAGCGAAGACCTGGCTGCGCCAGCAGGGCTTCAGCGTCGGCGTGGTGCCGGCGGACCGTCTGTTCATCCCCGCGACCGGTAGTGCCGCGCAGGTCGAACGCGCGTTCAACACCACTCTCAGCACCTTCAAGGTGAATGGCAAGGACCTGCGCCTCGCCAACACCGCGCTGTCGATTCCCAGCGCCCTCGCCGGCCTCGTCTCCGGTGTGGTTGGAGTCAATCAGTCGATCGCGACCAACGATCTCAGCGCGGGCTTGGCGTCGGTTGCCTCCCCGAAGGGCGCAAGTCCCACCCAGGAGCCACCGCCACCGGCCGCATTCAAGAACCCGCAGCCATGCTCGGCGTACTTCGGTCAGAAGATCGACACGACCGACAGCCCGTCGCTCTACACGCCGTTCACGGCTCCGCAGCCGTACGACATCTGCGGTTACAAGCCCGCTCAGCTCCAGGGAGCCTACGGTCTTTCGAGCAGCATCGCGAGCGGCAACAACGGGCACGGCGTCAAGATCGCGATCGTCGACGCGTACGACTCGCCGACGCTGCTCGCTGACGCGCAGCAGTACTTCAACCTCAACGACCCGTCCATCGCGCTGCCCAAGACCCAGTTCACCAACATCAAGCCGTCGTCGGTGGGGAACGAGGCGCTGTGCGCAGCCAGCGGTTGGTACGCTGAGCAGGCACTGGACGTCGAGTCCTCGCACACCATGGCGCCGGGTGCGCAGATCGTCTTCGTGGGCGCGGTCGACTGCTTCGATTCCAGCCTGCTGGCCGCTGTGAACACCGCGATCACCAGCGGCGCATCCGTGGTCAGTGACTCGTGGGGCGACACCCTCGGGGACCTGCTCGTCGACGCCGCGACCAAGGCAGCGTTTGACAACACGTTCCTCCTCGCGGACACGACCGGCGTCAGCGTGCTGTTCTCGAGTGGCGACTCGGGCGACAACTTCGCAGACTTCGGCATGACCGTGCCGGACTATCCACCCACCAGCCCGTTGGTCACCGCGGTGGGCGGCACCTCGCTGGAAGTCGGCAAGTCGGACGCTCGTCTTGCTGAGTACGGCTGGTCGACGGCCAAGCAGACTCTCTGCGAAGGCACCACCACCAATTGCGGTTCCGCGACCACGCCGCTCGGCGCGCTCGCGTGGCAGGCCGGCGGTGGGGCTGGAACCAGCTTCACCTACCTGCAGCCCTCGTACCAGGCAGGCGTCGTACCGGCTGCGCTCGCGCTCCGGAATCAGAACCTGTTCGGACCGACGCCGCTGCGCGTCATCCCCGACATCTCGATGGATGCCGATGCATCGACCGGAATGCTGATCGGGCTCACCCAGACCTTCCCGGACGGTAGCGTGCGCTACTCGCAGTTCAAGGAAGGCGGCACGAGCCTCGCATCGCCGCTGCTCGCCGGTGTCGTCGCCGACGCCGACCAGGCTGCCGGCGGTTCGATCGGCTTCCTCAACCCGACCCTATACGCGGTGGCCGTGAACCATCCGTCCGCGTTCAATGACATCGTGCCGGCAGCCAATCCGAACGCAACCGCTGTGATCCGGGTCGACTTCCTCAACACGGTGAACAAGACCAGCGGGTACGTCGTGAGCCTTCGGGCGATCGACTACCAGGGCACGGAGACCTACTGCGACGGCACGGGCAACTGTGCATCGCGGCTCGTCACCGTGAACACCGCGCCAGGTTTCGACGGCATGACCGGCATCGGCACGGTCAGCTCGAAGTTCATCCACTGGATGGCGAGCGCCTGACGCCGTTCTGAACGTCTGACCAAGGGGCGCCGGGCAACCGGCGCCCCTTTTTCGCGTCCCAATCTGCCGAGTGGGCGATGATGCCCCCGTGGGTGAGCTGCGCCGGCCGATCACGATCGTCACCGGCGCGGGGAGGGGAATCGGGGCGGCGACCGCCCTTCACCTCGCCAGGAGCGGTCACGACGTCGCCGTCAACTACCTGCGGGATCACGTGGCGGCGCGTCAGGTTGTCGACGCCGCACAGGCCTCCGGGGCTCGTGCGGTTGCGATCCAGGCCGATGTCACGATCGAAGATGATGTGACGCGGTTGTTTGCCACCGCCCACGACACCCTGGGACGGGTCGACGGCCTGGTCAACAATGCTGGGGCGACGCTCCATATCGGCGACCTCGCTGACACGCCGGTTGCGATCATTCGAGCGGTCGTCGACTGCAACCTGTTCGGCGCACTTCTGTGCGCACGCCGGGCTGCGCAGGTGATGTCCACCCGGCGCGAGGGGTCCGGCGGTGCGATCGTCAACGTCTCATCCGCTGCCGCGACACTCGGCAGCGCGCACGAATACGTCCACTACTCGGCAGCGAAAGCCGGTGTTGACGCGCTGACGATCGGTCTCGCCAAGGAGCTTGCCGGTGAAGGCATCCGGGTCAATGCCGTCGCTCCCGGGCTGACACGCACCGACATTCACAAGGCTGCGGGTGCCCCGGACCGTGCCGACCAGGCGGCGTCGCGCATTCCACTCGGCCGCCCGGCGGAGCCATTGGAAATCGCCGCTGCGATCGCGTGGTTGCTCGGTCCAGCGGCGACCTACGTCACGGGCGCAGTGCTGCGCGTTGCCGGAGGGATATAGCGACAGGCTAGGCTTCACGCGGTGGAGATCGCGCCTCGCCAACTTGCCGATGCGGCAGAGGTCGCCCGCCGGTGGATCCGCTTTCAGGCGATGCTCTGGGACCTCCCCGGAATCTCATTCGGGATGAGCCACCGCGGGCGCGTCGTGATGCTCGATGCGAAGGGCACGGCGGATCTTGCGACGCGGCGGCCGGTGACCGCGGACACGACGAGTTATCGGTGCGCGTCGATCACGAAGACGATGACCGCAACGCTGGTGATGCAGCAGGTCGAGGCGGGGCGGATGCGCCTCGATGCGCCGATCACCACGTATCTGAGCTGGACGCGACGGCTATCCGATGCCCGCGACATCAGCATCCGTCACCTCCTCATCCATGGCGGCGGCGTCATCCGCGACGGCTCGAATCACTGGGGGGATGATGACTTTCCGGATCGCGACGCGGTGCGCAGGGAAGTGCGCCAGCAACTCACGTTCGCCGAGCCCGCGACGACCTTCCGCTACTCGAACATCGCGTATGTGCTCCTGGGCGAAGCCCTCGAGGCGGTCACCGGCAGGCCGTTCGATGCGCTGCTGCAACGGGATGTTCTCGGCAGGCTCGGCCTGAAACGAAGCGCGCCCTCGCTGACGCCACGCGTCACGAGAACGCTTGCCACCGGCTACTACCCCCGGCGTCCGGGCGAGGAGCCGCGCCCGGCGCGGCACGCTGAGGCGCGCGCGTTCACGCCTGCGGGTGGCCTGGTCTCGACGGTGCCAGACCTGCTCAACTACCAGCACGCCCATTTCCCGGATGGGGGAGACCTGATCTCAGACCTGTCGCGCCGCGAGATGCAGCGAACCCAATGGCAGCGATCCGAGGAACCGAATCACGGACTGGGCTGGATGATCTGGGACGTCGATGGGATCACCATTCGTGGGCACAGCGGTGGCTTCCCGGGTTTCACGACCAAGATCGGCTTCTCCCCGGAGTGGAGTCTTGCCGCGGCCGTCCTCAGCAACACGAACGGCCCCGTGCCGGGGATGGCGCTCGATGCGATGTTCCACAGCGTCGCCGCGGTCGTACGCCGATGGTCTGACGCGGCTGAAACGGCGAGTGGACACACGCGGACCAGCCTGGGCCGTTTTGCCGGACACTACCGCGGCGACATCGGCGAGATGACCATCGTGCGCATCAACCGATCCCTCTATCTGCTCGACCCGGAGATTGCCATGCCGCTGGCGGCGGCAGCGCGCCTACTGCCGGATGGCGCGCGGCGATTCACCATCGTCGAAGGTGACGACTACGGTCATTTCGGCGAAGAGGTGAGCTTCACGCTGGACGCGTCGGGCAGATCCACGTCGATGCGATACGGACCTCACACGCTGCAACGGGCCGACGTCTAACGATCCGCCGCGGCGACGATCGCATGAAGACGCTGCAGACGGCTCTCGCGATCGCGGACGAACCGGCCTATCCCTTCGAGGATATGCCGCGTCGTGAGATGCGCCTCGTCCATGACTTCATCCACCGAGCCGCCGGTGCGCCAGCGGTCATCCCAATCCGCGCCCATCGAATACTCCGCACTCAGCGGACCGTCGACCCAGTCACGCATCAGCTTGACGGTGCGGTTGGTGATCGCCATCGCGTCGACACGGTCGGCCGGGGCGATGACGCTGTCGCGATACACAGCAGGCTGCATGCGAAACAGTTGCGGGCTGATGGCGGCGATGATCTTGACGTTCAGGCCAAGACTGTCAAGATCAGGCAGCGCCTTGACCAGGTTGGCGGTCGTGGTCGTGCCCTGGACGAATACCGTGCCCATCGCCGGAAGATCATCCCGGAAGCGGCGGAGCACGTATGCACCGCGCGCGGCCTCGAAGTGACTCGGCATCCCGAGCGCTACACGATCGGGCAGCTCGATCGCGGGCCTGGTCAGGTGGAGCGCGATGATCGGGATGTCGCTGGCGAGCGCGGCGCCGAGCACCACCGGCACCTCGTTGTACTCCCACGGATGGAGGTCGATGACCTTGCCCTCGGGGAAGAGCTGCGTGACCCCGGGCTCGTAGATGCCGAAATGGGTCCGTGAATCCTCCGCCGTTTCCGGACCGGAATGTCCGGCCACCCACAGCACCTTGCCGACCTTCAACTCGCAGTCCTGGGCCAGCTGGCTGAACAGCCGCATCTCGCCGTACTTGAGATAGCTGAAGGATCCATACGTCGAGCACGCGCCCCAGAACCCATTGAACGAGGTGAACGGGTCCGGCGACATGTTCACGGTCGCGAGGCCGGCGATCATGCCGGCGTTGGTGAACTCGGTGATCTCGGTCGGGAGCAGCGCACCGTCCGGATTGTCAGTGCGTTCGTACCACCCGTACCCGGGCATGTCGCCGAAGTCCTTGGCGAATCCGGCGAGGTTGGTCGAATCGGCGAGGTCCGCCGACGCCGCGATGAAGAGCGGACGTCCGTACTCCTGCCGTGCCATGGCGTTGATCCATGAGCTCCATGCACCCAGTGCCGTTCGGTTCGCCTGCTTGTCTCCGGCTTTTCGATACATGGCCGCCGGGTAATTGCGGTAGTCGGTCAGCCGTGAGTCGGTGAAGACGTCCCCGCCGTGACCACCGACACGGAGCCCGTCAATGTGCTCCGGGACCAGCTCCGCAAGTTCAATGAGACGGTCGGAGATCGCGGTGACAACATCCGGGTGGTCAGCGAGGACTCCGGCGGCGCGTCGCAGGTTTTCGGCGGCCTGCTCGCGGATTGCGGCCGGGTCGGTGGGGGCCGCCTCGTTGACACCGGCGTAGGTCATCCCGTATTTGGCCATGAAGGCGGAGCGCAATTCCCAGAAGGGAGCGCTGTTCATCGCGTGCGGCGAGCCGTGACTCTTGCTGTCGTACTTGAGATATCCGCGTCCCTTGCGGGTACGGAACCACGCGACCGACGGCACCTGGCCGGGATTGTCACCGCGTGCGGCTTCGAGGACGGCACGCGTCACAGGAGACCACTCGGAGCCGTCCATGGTTCCGTTCACGCGCCACCCGTAGGGTCCGAACCATGTCTCGGGGGTCCCCGGAACCACCGACGAGGCAGCGAAGTCGTCGATGCCGTAATCGTTCCAGTCGACGAGGAACACCAGGTTCGAGAGACCGAGGCCCCACGCGGCATTGCGGGTCTCGTGGCTGGCGCCGGCGGTCAGACCGCCCTCACCTTCGACCACGAAGACGCGTACGTCACCGGCCCGCGCGAGCTTGAGCGCAAGGGCTTCACCTGCGGCCGGAGGCATCCCGTGGCCGGAGGGACCGGTGTTGAACTTGAGAAAGAGAGTCTTGCCCGCCATCTCAGGGTGGCCGGGAAGACCGCCCCGGTGACGCAGCGTGGTGAGGTCCTCGGGCGACAGGGCCCAGCGACCACCGTCAGGCAGGCCGAACGCGGGGTTGGGGTCGCGCGCGGCTCGAAGGCGGAGCGTCTCGTTGAGTGCGGCAAGGGTGGCGTACACGACCGGCACCGTGTGTCCAGCCGAGAGCACGAACCGGTCGCCGAACGGGAGCCACGGCCGGCGGATGTCCCAGCGCATCGCACCCGACAGCATCGTCGAGAGGAGCAGATGGACCTTGGAGCGGGATCCACCGGGATGCCCGCTCTGACGGTAGTTCAGGGCGAGATCGATGAACTCGTCGACGACGTCCTTGACCAGCTCCCACGCCGGGAACGACGCCTCCGCGTCCGCGTAGAGGCGCTCGGGGGTCTTCACGCTTGTGCACAATAGCGGCCCAGGAGAACCGCATGACGACAACTGTGCCTGTCGAAATCCACGAGGCGATCCACCACGCGACCGCCGCATGCGCGGACGAGTTGGTCACCACTTCGCGTGCCATCCACGCGCTCGCCGAGATCGGATTCGAGGAATTCGAGTCGTCGCGCATCCTCAGCGGTGTGATCGAGGAGCATGGCTTCCGGGTCGACCGCGGTGTCTCAGGGATGCCGACGGCGTTCGTTGCGAGACACGGAACCACCGGTCCACATGTTGCGTTCGTCTGTGAGTACGACGCGCTGCGCGGTCTCGGACATGCGTGCGGGCACAACCTCATCGCGACGTCGTCCGCCGGTGCGGGCATCGCGCTCGCGCAATCACTCAGCAGAAATAACGTCGACGCTCGGGTGACCATCGTCGGCGCGCCTGCCGAGGAGGGTGGTGGCGGCAAGATCCCTCTCTGTCGCGACGGCCTGTTCGACGACTGTGACGCCGTGCTCATCTTTCATCCGTCCGACCGCACCGCGTCGGTGCAGTACGCGCTCGCGTGCACGCACTGGGAGTGGACCTTCCGCGGCAAGGCCGCGCACGCAGCCGGGAATCCCGACCACGGCATCAATGCGCTCGATGCCTTCGTCCACGCCTACAACGGCGTGTCGCTCTGGCGCCAGCAACTACGCGACGACGCGCGCGTGCATGGCTTCGTCATCGAGGGCGGGACGGCTCCGAACATCATCCCGGAGCTGACGCGCGGTGAGTATCTGACGCGTGCACGAGACGGCGAATACCTCCGTACCATGAACGTTCGGTTTCGCGCCATCTTCGAAGCCGCGGCGCAGGCAACCGGCTGCGATCTGCAACTCGAGGAGCGGGAGACCTATCTGGACCTCCGTTCCAATGCAGTTCTCGCCGAGCGCGCGAGCCTGCATCTCGCCGGCGTCGGTCTCCAGGAGGATCAGATCCTCCCGTGGGAGCGCACCGGGTCCACTGATGTCGGCGATGTCTCCTATGCGGCGCCGACGCTGCACCCGGAATTCGCGATTGCCGACCTGGGCATCGGGCCGCACACGCATGCATTTCGCGAGGCGGCGCTGTCACAGCGAGGCGAGGACGCGATGCTGCGGGCAGCCGAGGTGCTGGCTCGAATCGGGGCCGACGTCATCCTCGACGCCGACGTGCGCCACCGAGCTCGCGACGCGTTTCTTACCCAGCCGCAGCACCGCACCGAGTGGACCGGGTCGACGGACTAGCCGCGGAGACGCGTTCGAGTCCGACCCCCGGCAACCTCCTCTCGGGACGACTCACTGGCTACATGCGGAGGTTACCTCGCGACCCGAATGGGTCGCTCGGCGCAATCCTCAGGAGGGGCCGTCGGGCTTCCGCGCCCGGCTCGGCGCAACTCGCGACGGCTCGCCGGGCATCTTCGGGTACTGGGGCGGCCACGGCGCATCGACCTCCCCGGCGGCGGTGTCGCGCTCGTGCAGCGTGAGCATCGGTTCCAGTGACTGAGGATCGGTGGACATCGGCAGCCACGGGTCGCCATCCTGAGCAACGCGGGGCGGGACGCTGACGATGGTCAGCGCGTCGGGGTGGATCGCGTCCAACTCATCCCAGTTGAACGGGGTGGAGACCTGCGCGCCCGGGCGCGCCCGAACCGACCAGGCGCCGAAGATGGTCTTGTGCGGCGCGTTCTGGTTGAAGTCGACGAAGACTCGGCGTCCGCGCTCCTCCTTCCACCACGCAGAGGTGATGAGATCGGGACGCCGGCGCTCCAGCTCGCGCGCCACCGCAACCGCGGCCGAACGCACCTCATAGGACGTCCAGCGCGGCACCAATCGGACGTACACGTGAATGCCTCGGTTGCCGGTCGTCTTGGGGAGGCAGGCCACGCCCAGCTCCTCGAACAGCGTTCGAACCTCCTGTGCCGCCTCCTGCACCATCGAGAAGACGACACCAGGGCTCGGGTCGAGGTCGATCCGGAGCTCGTCCGCATGCTCCGGGTCCGATGCCTTCGACGGCCAGACGTGGAAGCCGAGGCACCCGAGATTCACCGCCCAGAGCACGTGGGCGAGGTCGGCGGCGACCAGAGCGCGTGAGGTGGTGCCGTTCGGGGTGGTCACGATTGTGGTCTCGAGCCAGTCCGGGCGGGAGTCGGGGACGCGCTTCTGGAAGAAGGAGGGGCCACTCGCGCCGTTCGGGAAGCGCTGGAGCAGAACCGGGCGCCCACCCATGGCGCGCAGCAATGGACCCTCGACCGACTCGTAATAGCGGACGAGATCCAGCTTGGTCTCGCCTCGCTCCTTGAAGTAGACCTTCTCGGGGCTGGTGATCGGAATCTCGCGTCCCGCGGCTTCGACCAGCACCACGTCATCAGCCATCGCCGGCGAGCATAAGCGCGCCGGCGCCTCTGCGCCCACGAGCACGCTTCGGGGGCAACGCATATCTGCCGCTGGCCGCGCTGG
>PKWB01000080.1:0-27136 GCA_003131685.1 Candidatus Dormiibacterota bacterium | reverse complement strand
ACCTCGGCCCAGTCATAGGGAGGCGACACCTCGACGAGATCCATGGCAACAACGTGGGTGCGCAACACGACCTGGCGTATGGCTCGGAGGAGGTCGACCGGTTGCATCCCTCCCGGTTCGGGCGTCCCGGTCCCGGGTGCGAAGCCGGGGTCGAGGACGTCGATATCGACCGAGAGATAGATGTGTTCCGGGCCGTCGAGCGCCTCGGCGATGGCGTCAGCAATGACCGGAACCACACCGCGGTCGCGGAGCTCGCCCATGAGGTGCCAGCGCATACCCTGCGCGCGCATCCAGTCGAACACGTCCTTCGGAGGCCAGTAGCCGCGCAGTCCGACCTGCACGAAATTGCGGCCCGGGATCGCGCCTGATTCGATGAGGCGGCGCATCGGCGACCCGTGCGAATGCAGGTTCCCCCAGGTGTCTGGGGCCGTGTCCGCGTGCGCATCGAAGTGCACGATCCCGACGCTGCCGGGGGGATAGGCCGCGGCAACAGCGGCGGCCGACGGCCAGGTGATCGAGTGATCGCCACCGATGACCATGGGGACGATGGCTCGCGAAGCGACATCGCCGACACGCTCGCGGATCGCGGAGTGCGAGATCTCGGCCATGCCCGGCAGGCAGCGCGCATCCCCGTAGTCGACGACGCGAAGCACATCGAGTGGCGCCACCTCGAGCTCCAGGTGCCACTCGGCGCCCTGGTAGGACGCGGTGCGGACGGCGCGCGGGCCGAAGCGCGCCCCCGGGCGGTACGTGACTCCGTCGTCCCATGGGGCTCCGACGACGGCGACGTCCGGGCGCACCTCGTCGAGCTGATCCGTGGTCGTGAGCAGGGGAACCCGGCAGAAGGTCGTCGGCCCGAGGTACGCGGGCCCGTCGTCATACCGCTTCACGGGCGAAGACTATCGTGTCGATGTGGTTCTCCAGAGAGAGAGCGTGTCAATCTTCGCGGGTGCCGATGCACTACAGCGAGAGCGACCTCACGGATCGACGCCGATCCTGATGGGGCAGTTGGCGCGCGTGCTCCTCTGGGCCGAAAGCGGGGTATGGGCAATCCTCGGAGTCCTGCTCGTCGCCGGCGGAGTGGTGGTGCTCGGTGGCGGCGCCGGACTCCCCGGCGTCGTCAACGTCGATGAACCCGGATTTGGGCACGGTATCGGCCTCTGGGCGGTCGCCATCGGCATCGGGGTGCTGNNGTGGCTGCGACGACTCCGATCCCGGGCGCGGTGACCGTGATCGTGAACGTGCTGATCCTGGCCGGATTCCTGGCGTGGTCGCGGGCTCCGGCTCCCCCGGAGCACGGCGGGTGAGGCTCGCGGATTTCGATGCGCTGAGCTTCGATTGCTATGGCACGTTGATCGACTGGGAAGCCGGCATCGGCGCGGTTCTCGAGCCCTGGGCACGCGAACGCGGCATCGACATCGGCGTCACGGACCTGCTCGAGCGTTACGCGAAAGCCGAGGCGCACCAGGAACGGCAGACACCCGCGGCACGCTACCCGGACATCCTTGCCTCGGCGATGCGAAGCCTGGGCGTTGCGCTGGGCGCCGAGGTCAGCCAGGCGGACGGCGAACATCTCGCCGGCTCGGTTGGCGACTGGCCGGCCTTCCCCGACTCGCAGCCTGCGCTGGCAGCGCTCTCGGCTCGATACAAGCTGGTCATCCTTTCCAACGTCGATCGACGCTCGTTTGCGGGAAGCAACGCGCGGCTCGGGGTCCGATTCGACGCGATCGTCACCGCACAGGATGTCGGCTCGTACAAGCCTTCGCCGCGCAACTTCGAGGCGTTGCTGGCGACCGTTCGCGGACTCGGCGTGCCCGAAGGCCGGTTGCTCCACGTTGCCCAGAGCCTGTTCCACGACCACGTTCCCGCGAAGCGTCTCGGGCTCCCAACGGTGTGGATCGATCGTCGCGGGGCGGAGAAGGGCTGGGGCGCCACGCCGCCTCCGAGCGCTGCCGTCGCACCGGATTGGACGTTCCCGTCCATGGCCGCGTTCGCGGGTGCCTGTCTTTCGCCGGACAACGGCTGAGGGCAGGATCCCGGCTGCTCACGCCCGGTATGGTTGGGGGGTGCGGCGCGCACACACGGTGTCCATCGCCTGACGAGGAGGTCGACGCAGCATGCTGTCGTACGCATCGGGTTCCAGCTCCCTGCCGCTGCTCGGCGAGACCATTGGCGAGAACCTGAGGCGGACGGTCGAAAGGCACGGCGAGTCCGAGGCGCTGGTCGTGCCGCACCAGGCATACCGGGCGACGTACCGTCAGCTCTGGGAGCAGGTGTCTCTGGCCGCGCGCGGGCTCATCACTCGTGGCGTCCGGCGCGGGGACCGCGTGGGAATCTGGTCGCCGAATCGCTTCGAGTGGGTNNTCCTCGTCAACATCAACCCGGCGTATCGAACGTCGGAGCTCGAGTACGCCCTTGGTCAGTCCGGCACCTCGTTCCTGATCCTTGCGCGTGCCTTCCGCCAGGCTGACTACGTGGGCATGCTCCGCGAGGTGAAGGGCGCGTGCCCGGAGCTGCGCGAGGCACTCGTGCTCGAGGACGGCTGGGGCGCGCTGCTCCGGGAGGGCAACGGCGTGTCGGAGAAGGCGCTGGCGGAGATCGAATCGATGCTGCAGTTCGACGACGCGATCAACATTCAGTACACCTCCGGCACCACCGGGTTTCCGAAGGGTGCGACGCTGTCGCACCACAACATCCTCAACAACGCTTTCTTCGTCGGCGAGACGGTGCGGTACACGTCCGAGGACCGGGTGTGCATGCCGGTCCCGTTCTACCACTGCTTCGGCATGGTCATGGGCAATCTCGCGTGCACCTCCCACGGCGCCTGCATCGTGGTGCCGGGGGAGGCGTTCGAGGCGGGTGCGGTCCTGCGCGTCACCGAGGAGGAGCGCTGCACGTCGCTCTACGGCGTACCAACCATGTTCATCGCGGAGCTCGAGCATGCCGGGTTCGATGACTACGACCTGAGCCGCCTTCGCACCGGGATCATGGCCGGATCGCCCTGCCCGGTGGAGGTCATGAAGAAGGTGCAGTCCCGCATGAACATGCGCGAGGTGACCATCTGCTACGGGATGACCGAAACGTCGCCGGTTTCCACGCAGAGTGCGCTCGACGACCCGCTCGAGAAACGCGTCGGTACCGTCGGCCGGGTGCACCCCCACGTCGAGGTCAAGGTGGTCGACCCGGAGTCGGACGCCATCGTGAGCCGCGGCGCATCCGGCGAGCTCTGCACGCGCGGGTACAGCGTGATGCTCGGGTACTGGAACAACGAGGCTGCGACTGAAGGCGCGATCGATGGCGCGCACTGGATGCACACCGGTGACGTCGCCACCATGGATGACGAGGGTTACGTGAATATCGTCGGGCGCATCAAGGACATGATCATTCGGGGCGGGGAGAACATCTATCCGCGCGAGATCGAGGAGTTTCTCTATGCGCATCCCGACGTCAGTGACGTGCAGGTTATCGGAGTGCCCTCTGTGCGCTACGGGGAAGAGGTCATGGCCTGGGTGAAGGCTCGGGAGGGTGCGACCCCGACCGCCGACACACTCGAGGCCTTCTGCCGGGGTCGTATCGCGACCAACAAGATCCCGCACTACTGGAAGTTCGTCGATGCGTTCCCCATGACCGTGACCGGGAAGGTGCAGAAATACCTGATGCGCCAGGCATCCATCGAGGATTTGGGACTCCAGGCTGCCGCGTCGGTGACAACCGCCTGAGCATCGGGCTGGCGCTAGCCGCCGCAGCGCTGTGGGGAAGCGGTGATTTCCTTGGCGGCTTCGCCAACCGCGCCACGTCACTGCTCTCGGTGTTGCTGTTCTCGCAGGGCGTCGGCCTCATCGGGATGCTGGTCGCGGCCGCCGTGATCGGTGGCAGTCCGAGTGGCACGGACCTGGGAGACGGCGCCCTGGCCGGGCTCGCCGGGCTGGCCGGGGTCGCCATGCTCTATCGCGGTCTTGCGTCCGGCGCGATGTCCCTGGTTGCGCCGATCACCGGCGTTGTCGCCGTGGTGGTGCCGATTGTCGTGGGCGTCGGCGGCGGGGAACGGCCGGCGGTGCTGCAGTACGCGGGCATCGCCGTGGCCGTGGTCGCGGTCGCACTCCTCAGCGGCGGCGGAACACGCTCCGTCCGCCTCAGCCGCGGCACCCTGCTCCTCGCAATCGGCGCCGGGCTCGGCTTCGGCCTCTTCTATGTGGCCATCGCCCGGACGTCGACGGGCGCCGAGCTCTGGCCGCTGGTGGCTGCGCGCGGTGCATCGGTTGCGGTGCTCCTCGCGGCGTGCGCGGCAACCCGTCGACTCCCCTCATTCGGCGCTGCCAACCCACTGGTGATCGTTGGCGCTGGAGTTTTCGACGTGAGCGCCAACGCCCTCTATCTGCTCGCCGTCCACGGTGGGCTGCTGAGTATCGTCGCGGTGCTGGTCTCCCTCTACCCGGTCTCGACGGTGCTGTGTTCGATGGTGGTGCTCGGTGAACGGCTCCGAGCGCCACAGGTTGCCGGCGTCGGCGCTGCGCTCGTCGCCGTGGTGCTGATCACCGCCGGGTGAGGCACGGCATCGGTCAATCGCGTGAGCGCGCGAGGTCCGCTTCGAGTTGCAGCCGTCCCACTGCTCGGGTTTGCATTGCGGGACTGAAGAGCTTGTAGGTGCCCTTGCCGGCGGCCTTGGCCGCGTACATCGCGACGTCCGCATCGCGGAGGAGACCATCGGCGTCGCAGAGCACAGTGCTGCTGAGCGCGACGCCGATGCTCGCTCCCGGGTCGATCATCGTTCCCTGTATATCGACCGGGGCGGCCAGTGACATCATGATCCGCTCGCACGTGTTCACAACCCGGCCTTCGCTGCCGATGTTCTCGAGCAGGATCGCGAATTCGTCGCCGCCGAATCGTGCCGCGCTGTCCGACGGACGGAGCGATTCTCGGAGCCGGCGTGCGATCACGACGAGCAGTTCGTCGCCCCCCGCATGGCCGAGGCTGTCGTTGATCGCCTTGAAGTTGTCGAGGTCGGCGAACAACACCGCAGTGATCTGGGTGGTGCGGCCGCCGCGCGCTAGCGCCTGCGTGACCCGATCCACAAACAATGCGCGATTTGGGAGACCGGTCAGGGGATCGTGAAACGCGAGGTGCGCCATCGAGTCCGCGATGCGCGCGTTGGTCAGCGCAACGCTCGCATGCACCGCAAAGGTGACCAGCATCTGCTGCTCGGTGAGGCTGTATCTCCGTCCACGACGATGCGTGGCCACCGTCAGTGCGCCGATGACCCTCGCGTTCTCCTCGACCGGAGCGGACATCACTGCTTCGAGACCCTCCCCACGGAGCACCTCGAGGCGGTCCTCGCTGGTCTGGTAATCCTCGACGACGATCAGCCGGCCCTCGGTGAACGCCCGTCCGACGGCACCCTCGTCGCTGCGGATCCGCGCCATGAACGGCTCGACCTCCGCCGAGTACCCGCGTCCCGCGACGCGGATCAGATGCGTCGGATCGGCGGGATCCTGGAGCCGCAGGTTCACCGTCTCGTCGCCGATGAGCTCGACCGCGGCATCGACGATGGTGTCGAGGATGTCTCGAAGTGGAGCACGCTGCGACAGCGCTCGCTGGATCCCGGAGAGTTGATCGAGCAAGGCGTCGCGGTCACGGAGCAGCTTTCTCAGCCTGCTGCTCTCCTTGTCGTCGGTCTCCGCGCTCGCCCATCCTCCCTCTCTGGTCATGAGCTCGAGTCCCGCCTCGGTGTAGACGACCGCCGATGCGATCACCGCCGCGACGGCCCTGTCGTGCTCGGTGAACGGCAGACCGGCGGCTCGTTCGAGGCGCAAGGTGCTCTCGCGGCGCGAGCGCAGACCACCGGCAGGGATCACGATGCAGGGACCGAGCAGCGGAGTCGATGCTGCGTCGGTCGTCTCCGCGCGACGCTCGGGGCTCACCTCCGCACCTGCCGGCTGGCGCACGTGCACCGACGCGACGGCTTCGCCGTGACGCAGAAGTGTTGCGACCTCGAGGTTGAGCGCGTCCACCGCGAGCTGGAGGACCCCGGTGATCGCCGATGCGTTCTGGTACGTTCCGAGCGAGTGCCGCAGATCCTTCAGGCTAGGAGTGGTCATCGTTCACGGTGACAGGAACGAGGACCATCCATTCGAGAGTAGCGCCGCCCCACTCCCTGGGACATCGCGTCACCGGGCTGCGACCCGCAGGCGTGGCTGTCGATGCCCCGCCGCCGGACCTGCTCGCGAGATCGATCGACACATGCGGGCATCGGATATGACGCATGTAACAGTGCCGAACAATGGCCTGCTATGTGCGTTGTCGAACAGAACTCTCTGCGTGTGGTGGTGCACGTTTGGCAGAGGAAGTGGAATGAACATCCGCGTGGCAGTGCGCGCGGTGAGGCGCCCTTTCGGCGTGCCCATCGCGTTCACTGACCATGCAACTGAGACCTGAAGCCCTCAACGCCTGCCTGCTGCTCCGACATTGCGCGCCGGGTGTGTGCGTTCGGTTACGAGCCGGAGCCATCCGGCGTGTGCTCATATGCTCCGCCTCGTTCGGTACGATTTGTTCCTGCAGCGCCGACCCTCCGAGGTGAAGACGATGGTTGACGACGCCCGCCGGCCGATCGCAACGCTTCACTGCGCCGGCGCCGTAGGTCACCGAGAGCATGGTCATGCAGGACGCCGATCTCGCGATCGCGACGCTGCGCGAGCTGAAGTCATTTGGGACTCAGCATCTCCGTCGACGACTTCGGGACCGGGACAGGCGTTCACCCTTGTGGGCGACCGTCCGTGATCATCGCCGCCGTTCTCGTCTCCGTCTTCGCCACGGTGCTGTGCGTGGTGATCTTCCTGGCCACCATCGGCCCGGTGAGCCGTCGATTCCGGATCGTCCGGGCGTCTTCGCCGAATCCGACCTCGCAGGCCTCTCCAGGCATCACGCTCCGGGACGAGGTCGACGAGCTCGCGCAGTTCCTCGCGGCCTGGCAACGCGTCACGGTCGAGCGGCTGAGCGGGCGCGTCGAGCAGTCGGAGGTCTTGGACAAGGGCCTCCTGGCTCACGTTGCCAAGCTGCTTGGTGCGGAGCGAATCGTGATCAGCCTGCTGGATCCGAGTGGGCTCCGCGTCGTGGACGGCCACCCGGGCATCGGGGAGTCGGTCGTCGTGGGTGACTCGCCGAGCCGTCGAGCGGTGCACACAGGTCAGATCTTCATCGGCGATCTGCACTCCGAACTCTGGGGTCAGGACACGATCGCGTATCGCGACGGGACCGGCACCGGGCCGGTCATGGCCATACCCATGGTGAGCGGTGGCGAGAGCGTCGGCGCAGTCATGGTGCTTCGAAGCGTTGGTGAGACACAGTTCACGCGGGTCGAATCAGATCGCGCGCGAATCCTCGTCCCACCGCTGGCGGGCGCGGTGCGTCTCAGCAGCCTCTCCGATCAGCTGCGCAGCGACAACATCGCGGCCGACGTGGAGCGGACGCGGCTTTCCAACAGCCTCCGCATGCTTCTCGAGTCTGCCGGCGAGGGCATCTACGGTATCGATGCGGATGGCCGCTGCACCTTCATGAACACCGCGGCTGCCGGAGCGCTCGGCGTCGACATCTCGAACGTCATGGGCGAGCTCACCCACCCGCGCTTTCACCACAACCGGGCGGATGGCTCGGTGATCGCGTTCATCGACAGCCCGATCTACAAGGCGATGCATGGTGGCGGCAGCTGTCGCGTGGCCACCGAGGTGATGTGGCGGAGTGACGGCAGCTCGTTCCCGGCCGAGTACTCGGCTTTCCCGATCGTGGATGAGGCGGCGGTGACCGGCGAGGCGACCGGCGCGGTCATCACCTTCAACGACATCACTGAGCGAAAGCGGATCGAGGATGACCTCGCGGTCGCGCACGCGCAGGCGATGGAGGCGTCGCGCCTGAAATCGGAGTTTCTCGCCAACATGAGCCACGAGATTCGCACTCCGATGAACGGTGTGATCGGCATGACCGGGCTGCTCTTCACGACCACCATGAACGCGGAGCAGCGCGAATACGCGGAGGCGATCAGCCAGTCGGCCGAGTCGTTGCTGACGGTGATCAATGACATCCTCGACTTCTCGAAGATCGAGGCGGGCAAGATCGACATCGAGGTCATCGACTTCGATCTCCGCGTCGTGGTCGAGGAGGCCGCCAAGCTGGTCGCGCCGAAGGCCGACGAGAAGGACCTCGAGCTTGCGGTCATGGTCGATCCCCAGATGCCCACGCGAGTTCGAGGGGACCCGGGCAGGATTCGCCAGATCCTCATCAACATGCTTGGCAACGCGGTGAAGTTCACCGACAGTGGTGAAGTCATCCTCCGTGTCCGAAAGGAATCGGAGCACGGCAAGGCGCTCAGCGTGCGATTCGAGGTCACCGACACCGGCATCGGCATCGACGCCGCACAGCAATCCCGCCTCTTCGAGAGCTTCATCCAGGCGGACGCGTCCACGACGCGGCGCTTCGGCGGCACCGGCCTCGGCCTGGCGATCTGCAAGAAGCTCGTCGAGCGCATGGGCGGTCAGGTCGGCGTCCAGAGCGAGGCCGGCAAGGGGAGCACCTTCTGGTTCGCGCTCACCCTCGAGACGGGGGCGCTGAAGCCCGGAAGGCCGGCGCCGTCTCATGCCGCGCTTCAGGACGTGCGGGTCCTCGTCGTCGACGACAACAAGACCAATCGAGTGATTCTCGAACAGAACCTCCGGGTGTGGGGCGCGCGATCCTCGAGCTTCGAGAGCGGCCACGACGCCCTGCTCGGGTTGCACCGCGCTGTCGAGGCGGGCGACTCCTATCGCCTTGCCGTCCTCGATGATCAGATGCCCGGGATGGACGGGATCGAGCTCGCGCGGGCCATCCGGAGGGACCCGGCGATCGAGGGCATCGGCCTGGTCCTGCTCACCTCCTCGTCCCGACCGGGCGATTCGCGAATCGCCGAGCGGGCCGGCATCGACGCATTCCTGACCAAGCCGGCACGCATCGCAAATATCTACGATTGCCTTGCGGCACTGCTCGAACCGGCCGGGGACGAGTCGGCAGGTGTGATCACCGAGAACATGCCCTACACCTTCACCGAGGTGGCATCGGCATCGAAAGCGCGCCTGCTCGTCGTTGACGACAACCCCGTCAATCAGCGCGTTGCGGTGCGGATGCTCGAGAAGATGGGGCACGTCGTGGACGTCGCCGACAACGGCATCGGGGCGCTCGCCGCCCTCGGTCGCGTCAAATACGATGCCGTGCTCATGGACTGCCAGATGCCGGATATGGATGGCTTCGAAGCCACGCGTGAGATCCGCCGCCGCGAGGGTTCCGACCGGCACACCATCGTGATCGCGATGACCGCCGGGGCGATGGCCGGCGATCAGGAAAAGTGTCTGGCCGCCGGTATGGATGCGTACTTGAGCAAGCCCGTCAAGGCGGACAAGCTCGCCGCGATGATCACGCTCTGGACCGATCCGAATGCGGGCCGGCGCCATCAGACGTCATACACGACGCAGCCGTCGAGCGGGCTGCTCGATCAGACGTATGTGACCTGTCTTCGGGAACTCGGCACCGACGAGTTCGACAAGCTGGTCCGCCTCTTCCTCAAGGACGGGCAGACGCGGATCGACGGACTGCGCGCTGCGCAGACAACCGGTGACACATCGGCGCTGGTGAAGCTTGCCCACAGCCTGAAGGGCAGCGCGAGCAGCTTCGGCGCTGGCACCCTTGCGGCACGCTGTGGCGAGCTGCAGGCGCGCGCCCGGGCCGCCGACGCCGCCGAGGACGCCAGGATGATCGACAGTGTCGACGCTGAGTTCGTGCTTGCGAGCGCTGCGCTCCGCGAGGAGCTCGCCCCCGACCCGGCGCTCGCGTAGCGCACGATGCTCACGCGCCGAGCGTTCGACTGAGGTGTCTCTGGTCAGTTGAGGGAGTGCACGATTGCGGGGCGGGGCCGGAGCGCACTCAGGGCCGCGCGATCGGCGAGCGCGGCGGCGACGTCCTCGACATCGGCAGCCATGGTGGGCCTGCCGAGCCCGAACCCCTGGCCGAGCGTGATGCCACCCGCCTTCATCAGGTCGGCGACGAACTCGTTCTCGACACCCTCGGCAATAACCAGCGCGCCGCTGACCCGCGCAAACGCCATGGTTGCATCCATGGCGGCGCGTGATCCGACCTTGGTGGAGGTCATCGTGAGGCTGCGGCCCAGCTTGAGGAACTCGCTCGCGGATGCCGCGAGAAGCTCGAGCGTCGAGTGCCCTTCTCCGACGTCATCGAGTGCGAATCGAATCCCCTCCGCGCGGTACGCGGCAAGGACCTCGGCGAGCACGACGTAGTCGCGGATGCGCTCGTGTTCGGTGATCTCGAGCACGACGCTCGCGGGCGGCCGTCCTGCGCTGGTGAGGAGAAGCAGCAGCTGATCGACACCGTGCACCGGGTCGAGCAGCGCGGCGGCACTGATATTCAGGAACAGGGTGCTCCCATCCGGGAGGAGCGCGGCGTCCTGAACAGCTCTCCGCCGGCACACCCAGTCGAGATCGCGGATCTTGCCAATAATCCGTGCCGCCTCGAACACCGGTTCCACCGAGTCCATCGCCGCGAAGCCCTCGGGCCGCGCGAGTGCCTCGTAGCCCATCACCGAGCCGTCATCGAGGCTCACGATCGGTTGGAACACGGTCGAGAGGGATTCGCCGCCGAGGATGCGCGTGACCACTTCGGAGTACGAGCGTTCCGCGATGTCAGCCGCCTCGCCACCCTCGTAGGAGGAGCCCGCGACCCGGTCGCCCCCGGCGCGTTTGGCCTGGTAGAGCGACTCATCGGCACGCTGCCACACCGACAGGGGATCCGCTCCCGCCGGGGCAGCGCTCCACCCGACGGTGATACGGACGGGCCCGGTTGCGAGTACGAGGGAGTGCATGGCGACGCGCATGCGCTCGGCCACCAACTGCGCTCCGAAGACCCCGATCTCGGGCAGGAGCGCCGCGAACTCGTCGCCGCCGATGCGCGCCATCACGTCCCAGCCGCGAACCAGCAGGCCGAGCGTGTGGCCGACCACGCGCAGCAGCGCATCGCCGGCGGCGTGGCCCTCGGAGTCATTGATGTCCTTCAATCCGTCGACGTCAAGCGAGAGCACGGCAAAAGGCAATCTCGGAATGGTGCGCAGCGCCCGGTCGAACTCGCGCCGGTTCTTCAGTCCCGTGAGCGCATCGGTGGATGCGAGCGCGGCGAGCTCCATCGCGGCTTCGTGCATCGCCGCTTCGGCGCGAACGCGCTCGATGAACCGGCCCAGATGGTGGCACACCGACGGCATCGGTTCCAGCGCCGCGCGAAGCGGCCGGGTGGCCGTCTCCCGAAAGATGGCGAGCACCCCGACAAGGTTGCCCTTACCTCTGATCGGAAACGTCAGCGCACTGTGAATGTCGGCGGCGGCTGCGATGACGGCACGGCTGCCCCTCCCTGCGGCGCCGATCGACGCGGATGCCGACCCACGACCGGTCTTCACCACCCGGCTGACCAGCGCCGGTCCAGTGCCGACCCCCAGCGCCCTGCCCTCTGCCTCGAACGCCACAACATCGGGTGTCCCGTCGGACGACGAATACCGCAGCTCAACGTCCCGAGCTTGACCGTCGCGGAGCCAGATCTCCCCGATGCGCCCGTCCAGCGCAGTGGTGACCATCGTCAGCGTTTCGCGCACGGTCGCATCGAAGTCGTCGGATTCGTTGAAGAGCCCGAGGGCGGTGACGAGCAGGCCTTGAGCGCTGGTGGTACGTGCCGTCGACCGACGGTGCGCGCGACCGATGACCTCACTCTCGCGGCGCGAAACAACGACTCGCGCCACGGCGCGCGCCTGTGTGTCCGACGCGAGAGGAGCCGCTGCCGACACCATTGGATCACCTTCAAACGGCTGGAGAATGGGCTGCGAGATCACGTTGGGGGAGGCCAAACACGTGGTCTGTACGCGACCGCACTTACCCGGCAGACCGCGACATCACCGTGGTGTTCGGTTGCAGGCCGGTCATCCGGAGCGCAAACCAGGTGACGGCGCCGCGATAATCGCGACCTTCAGCCCATCTGACGGCTGGGAGTTCTCGAGGAGCTAGTCTAATACAAGCTGCTATCCGCTGTCGGGATGCCGGGTACCATGCGACGTGACATGGAACGGGAGGCGCGATCGACCGCGATTCACTGCGACGACGCGCTGACCTCGGTCTTCGCGGTCCTCGGAAAGCGCTGGACGGGAGTTGTCATCGGGGTCCTGCTCGAGCGCCCGGCGCGATTCGCCGAGATCGCGAGGGCGATTCCGGGGATTACGGAGAGCATGCTCTCGGCCCGTCTCACCGAGCTGCGGGATGCCGGCCTGCTCACGCGCGAGGTGATCGAAGGTCCGCCGATCGCTTCCCTCTACCGGTTGACGCCCAGTGGAGAGGCGCTGCGGCCCGCGCTCGTGGCGCTCGGCGAGTGGGCACAGGCCCACATGGGTGCCCGGGCGTGAGCCCAGAGCCGTCGGCGGTGGAAGGGCGCATCGTCGCCTCCGGGCTCACCAAGGTCTTCGGCGAGGTCAAGGCGGTGGACGATCTGTCGTTCACCGTCGAGCCGGGGTCGGTCACGGGATTCCTCGGACCCAACGGCGCGGGGAAGACGACGACGCTGCGCATGATCCTCGGCCTGGCGACGCCGACCAGCGGCACCGGCACGATCAGCGGTGTCGCGTACGCGCACCTGCCGGTGCCGGGTCGTACCGTCGGCGCCGTCCTCGAGGCAACCAGCTTTCACCCGGGCCGCTCGGCTCGCAACCACCTGCGCGTCTTCTGTGCCGCCGCCGGGCTGCCGGACAAGCGAGCCGACGAGGTGCTCGAGTGGGTCGGGCTCACGCAGGCGGCCAGGTACGCCGTGCATGGGTTCTCGCTCGGCATGCGTCAGCGGCTCGCCCTGGCCACGGCGCTCCTCGGCAACCCGAGGGTCCTGCTGCTCGACGAGCCGGCGAATGGCCTTGACCCGGAGGGAATCGCATGGCTGCGCGGGCTCCTCCGGCATTTCGCTGACGTCGACGGGCGCACCGTGCTGATCTCGAGCCACGTGCTCTCGGAAGTCGAGCAGACGGTCGACCGCGTTGTGATCATCGCGCGCGGGCGCTTCATCTACGAAGGGAAGCTCGCCGACCTCGAAGGGGCGAGTGGCGGAGTCGTGGTGCGAACCCCCACTCCTGATCAGTTCGCAACGGCGGTCGCGTCGCTCAACGCCAGGATCACCCCGCGAGCCGACGGCTCTCTGGCGGTGGTGGGGGCCACGCCCGAGGCTGTGGGGCGTGCCGCATGGGAGGCGCACGTCGAGTTGCACGAGCTTCGGGCGGGGAGTTCGAGCCTCGAGGAGACCTTCCTGCGATTGACCGCGGAGCCGGCGGCGCCGCCTGGACCCACCCCATGATCAACCTGGTCCGCGCGGAATGGCGAAAGGTCATCACGGTGAAGCTGGGCTGGGGCATGCTCCTCGGAGCGCTCGCGCTCGCGGCCCTTGGAGTTGTTGCCCAGATTGCCAGCAACGGCAATGGCGGCAATGGGAGTCCCGTGCTGCCACTGAGCGCCGCGGCGACCCAGCGGTCGATCGCCGCGTCCGCGGGCAGCGCCTACCTCTTCTCGATTGTGGTCGGGATCATCCTGATCACCACCGAGTTCCGTCACTTCACGTCGCGGCCGACCTTCCTCATCGAGCCGCGACGCGGTCGCGTCATCGTCGCAAAGGTGATCGTTGCCGCAGTCGTCGGCATCATCTACGGACTCGCGTGCGCAGCACTGACCGCCGCAATCATGGAGCCCTGGTTCGCAGCGCTGGGCGTCAGCATCGGGTGGACATCCAATGGGGTGCTGCTCTCGATGCTCGGGGACATCATCGTGATCGCCATCTTCGCGGTGGTCGGCATCGGCGTCGGCGTTCTCGTCCGCAATCAGATCGCGGCGGTCATCGGCGCGCTCATATATCTCTTCGTGCTCGAGCCACTCATCGACATCATCCCGGTGGTCAAGAACGCGTATCCGTACCTTCCGGGTGCGGCGGGAGCGGCGATCACCGGCGCCAGCCGCGGGAACCTCGCGCACCTCACCGCGGTGCAGGGTGGCTTCGTCCTGCTCGGCTGGGGACTGCTCTTTGCCCTGTGCGGCTGGATCCTAACCATCCGCCGGGACGTCCCGTAGCGCCCAGTCAGCTCCCGGAGACGATGCTGGGCGCGCTCGAGCGCGGCGGACGCCTGCGTGGGAGCGTGATGATCTTGCCCGCGCCCGCAGGCGGGATTGCGCGAACCGAACGATCGCGGCCCTCATGCTTCGCCGAGTACATCGCACGGTCAGCGGCCCCGAGCAGTTGATCCAGGGTGCCACCGTGCTCGGGATACGTGGAGATACCGATCGATGCGGTGAGCCCGTCGAGGCTGCATCCCTCGGGTACCACCACGTCACGCACCGCGCCGCGAACCGCTTCGGCGGCGACCCAGGCGCCGTCCGAGGGGCACTCATGCAGCAGCACAACGAATTCCTCGCCGCCGAGGCGCACGACCGCGTCTGCGCCGCGCACCGCGGTGCGCAGCTGGGCCGCCACTCGCTGGAGGACGATGTCGCCGATGGCGTGTCCTGCGCTGTCGTTGACCGCCTTGAAGTGGTCGAGGTCGACGAGCAGCAACGACAATGACCTGCCATCCCGAGCGGCGCGCGCAATGTCGCGCTCGCCGGTGTCCCGCAGCCAGCGGCTGTTGTAGAGGCCGGTCAGCGGATCGGTCATCGCGGCATTGACGAGCTCGCCGTACAGCTGCGCGTTGCGCCACGCGGATGCGGCGACGTGCGCGAACAACGACGCGGCCTCGAGCTCGCTCGCCGAGAACTGATCGACGCCGAGACGCCAGCAGTTGATGATGCCGAGCTTGTGCTCGGTTGCGACCAGGGGCACGAGCAGCAGCGATTCCTCCACGTATGGCGTGCCGGGAATCTGCCGCGCGAGCGGGTGCATCGACGTGTCAGGGATGTTCTGTGGCGTGCCTTTGGCGAATGCCCAGCCGGTGATGCCCGCGTCGAGCGCCATGCTGTCCGCCATGATCTCGTCGCGGTCTGGGCCGGTCGCGAGGACCGGAACCAGCCGGAAGGTCTCGTAGTCGGCGACGAATATCGCCATCTCGGTGACCGGCACGACACGACTCATCTGTTCCGCCATGACGCCGAGGATGCGCATCGGGTCGTGCTCGCTCTGCAACGCCAGCGCCGCGTCGCTGAGGGCACGGGCGAGGGCCCGGCGGGGCCGGGTGACCGTGGCGCCGACCGGTACGATGGCTCCCGGCGCCGCAGGTTCCGAAGAGGGCGAGGCGACGCGTGTCGGCGAGACCAGCCGCTGTGCGAACCAGGTCGCGTCGACCACCTGCATCGAGGTGTCTCCCTTGAGGGGATGGGGCAGCACCGGACGGCCGAGCAGCCAGCCTTGCCCGAACTGCACGCCCAGGGATTGCAGCGTCTCCTGCTCGCGCTGGGTCTCGATGCCCTCGGCAATCACCCGGGCTCCGATATGGCCGCTGAAGGAGAGCAGCGCGACGACCAGCGCCCGGCGAGCGCGGTCGGCGTCGATGGCGGTGATCAGGGAGCGATCGACCTTGATGAATTCAGGGCGCAGCTCCGCGATCACTCGCATGCTCGCGTGCCCGGCGCCGGCGTCGTCGACCGCGATCCTGAACCCGCGCGCCCGCAATTCCGCCGCGATGCGCTGCAGCAAGGCGAGGTCGGGAACCGGCTCCCGCTCGCTGAACTCGAGGACGACCGCAGCCGGGTCGACCCGCGCGTCGGCGACGGCTTTGTCGAGCGCGGCGACGCCGCTCTGGTCGACCAGGGTGCCGATGAGAACGTTGACGAAGAGGTCTGCTTCGCCGACATTCGACGCGGTCTGCAGCGCGGCACGCACGCATGCCAGGTCGACCGCTGACTGCATGTTCAGCGCCGCCGCCGCACCGAAGAGCTGGTCTGGGGTGTGAACGCGAGCCCGGGGTGGGAAACGGGCGAGCGCCTCGTAGCCGATGACGGTGTCGTTCACGAGGCGCACGATCGGTTGCAGCGCCGCGACGATCCCACCGCTTTTGATCAGCGACGAGATCGTGCCTCGGAGGCGGCGGTCGGGCGCCGGCGCGCTGAGGGCGTCGAAGCGCTGGACTGACGGCTGCGCTTGCGCCGACCACGCGCCGCCGAGCATGGTGGCCACAGCCTCGAGCGTTGGGCCGATCGCCGGGCTGCAGCCGGGTCCCCATACCGAGAGCACCGCGACGACCCGATCCCGGCAGGTCACCGGAACGGCCATGACGTCGCGCTCGTGTGCCGCGTTGGGGAGCGCCTTGGCGAGCGCGGAGTCGGTGGTCAGGCGACGCATGGTCTCGGAGGCGTCGGCGACGCCGTAGTACGGGCGTCGCAGCCGGACGGGCTTGCGCAGTGATTCGACCGCGTCGAGGGGGATGCGCATACCGACGATGGTCGCAGCGAGTCGCGTGGACAGCCGGAGGGTTAGCAGATCCGGGACGTGGACCGCGAGCACCACCGCCATGTCCGACTCGACCGCGCTGACGATCCCGGCGACGTCCAGGGCGGCAAGTGCATCGACCACCTTGGTCGATGCTTCATCAGGGCTCCGAGCGCCGGGGAGCGAGTGTCCGAGCCGGGTCAGGACCTCGAGACGCACATCAGAAGGGCGGTTGGCCACGTGAAGGAGTTTGCTGGGTCGCCGGGCCGGCGCTGACAACGGAATGGTCGCTTTCCGTCGGCAAATCGCCATATTTCGTGTTTCGGGCCGTCCTTCGCGACCTGGACGACCTCGACTCGACCAGGCAGACGGCGGCGTACGCTTCGCGGGATGAGTCGCTGTCCCGCCTGTGGGCACCAGAACCAGGAGCGGGCGAAGTTCTGCTCAGAGTGCGGCGCCGTGATGGCCGCCGCCGCGACCGCGCCCCGCGAGGAGCGCAAGGTCGTCAGCGTTCTCTTCGCCGACCTGGTCGGATTCACATCGCGATCCGAGCGCCTCGATCCCGAGGATGTCCGCGCGCTCCTGTCGCCGTTCTACGCGCGGCTCCGCGCCGAGCTCGAACACTACGGCGGGACGGTCGAGAAGTTCATCGGCGNNCGCTGTTCGGCGCGCCGATCGCGCACGAGGACGATCCCGAGCGCGCCGTCCGGGCTGCGCTGGCGATCCGTGACTGGGTGATCGAGCAGCAGACGGACCTCCAGGTGCGCATCGCCGTCAATACCGGAGAGGCGCTCGTCGCGCTCGGAGCACGACCCGACCAGGGCGAGGGAATGGCGTCCGGGGACGTGGTGAACACGACCGCTCGACTGCAGACCGCGGCACCGGTCAATGGCATCCTGGTGGGGGAGACGACGCACCGAGCCACCGCTCACGTGATCACGTATCGCGACGCTCTGCCGGTCTCGGCGAAGGGCAAGGCAGACCCGGTGCGTGCTTGGGAGGCAGTGGAGGCACGGTNNGCGCTCGACCGGGTGCGGCGAGACCGTTCCGCGCAACTGGTCACGATGGTGGGCGTCCCCGGGATCGGCAAGAGCCGTTTGGTCGCCGAGCTTTTCGAGGCGGTCGATCGGGATCCCAGCCAGGTTGTGCTCTGGCGACAGGGGCGCTCGCTCCCGTACGGCGACGGGGTGACCTTCTGGGCGCTCGCGGAGATGGTGAAGGCACAGGCAGGAATCCTGGAGACCGACGGGCATGAGGATGCCGAGGCCAAGCTGCGCGAGGCGGTCGACGCGCTCATCACCGACGCCGGCGATGCGCAGTGGATCGCCGGCCATCTGCGCGCCCTGGCCGGGCTGAGCACCGGGACCGAGCCCGCCGGGGACCGCCGCGATGAGGCGTTCACCGCGTGGCTGCGCTTCTTCGAGGCCCTGTCGGAACAGAACCCGCTGGTGCTGGTGTTCGAGGATCTTCACTGGGCGGACGACAACCTCCTCGACTTCGTCGAGCACCTCGTCGACTGGGGGAGCAGCGCCCCCATGCTGGTGATCTGCAACACGAGACCCGAGTTGTTCGAACGGCGCCCCGGGTGGGCCGGCACGACGCGCAACGCCATACGGCTGTCCCTCGCACCACTCTCCGATGACGAGACCGCACGTCTGATCACCAGCCTCAGCGAGCAGCCGGTAATGTCCTTCGAGACCCAGCAGGCGCTGCTCTCGCGCGCCGGAGGCAACCCGCTCTACGCCGAGCAGTACGTGCGCATGCTCGCCGAGCGACCTGATGTCGAGGATTACCCGCTCCCGGAAACGGTCCAGGGCATCATCGCCGCGCGGCTTGATGCGCTGTCCGTTGACGACAAGCGTCTGCTCCAGGAAGCCGCGGTGCACGGCAAGGTGTTCTGGCTGGGCGCGGTGAGCGGAGGCGCCGACCCGCATGTCGCGGAGGTTCGTCTGCACTCGCTGGAGCGCAAGGACTTCGTGCAGCGAGCGCGCCGTTCATCGGTCGCCAATGAGGTCGAGTACGCGTTCATGCACGTGTTGGTTCGGGATGTCGCTTATGGGCAGATTCCCCGCGGCGAGCGCGCCGAAAAGCATCGACGTGCCGCCGAATGGCTCGCCTCGCTGGGGAGGACCGAAGACCACGCCGAGATGCTGGCGTACCACTATGCCAGCGCTCTCGAGCTCCACCGCGCCGCGGGGCACAGCATCGATGCCGCGTTCGCCGAACGAGCACTCGAAACCCTCCGCGATGCTGGGGATCGCGCGTACTCACTCAATGCATACGCGACCGCGGCAGGTTTCTATGCGTCCGCCCTGGAACTGGCAGATCCGGGAACGCTCGAACGAGCGCGGCTCCTGTTCGCTCTGGGCCGCTCGCGTCATATCGCAGGCGACTCCGACGAGGCCTTACTGGCGACCGCGAGCGCCGACCTCCTCGAATGCGGGGATCTCGAGACTGCGGCGGAGGTCGAGACCGCCCTCACCGAGTTGACGTGGCTTCGTGGCGATGCGGATGAGGCAATGCGCCATCTCGATCGCGCGCGTCAACTCGTGGAAGCCCGGGAGACGAGCCGCGTCAAGGCATATGTGGTGAGCACCGTATCCCGGTACCTCATGCTCGCCGGGCGGAGCGAGGAGTCGATTCGCGTGGGCCGCGAAGCGCTGGCCATGGCAGAGCAACTCGGTCTCGACGAGGTGCGCGCCAACGCGCTGAACAACGTCGGCGCCGCACGCTGTCAGTCTGGCGACCCTGGTGGGGTGGTCGATCTCGAGGCTGCGATTGCGGTTGCCGATCAGGCCAACATTCCGAGCGAGAACAGCCGTGCCAGGGCAAATCTTGCGTCCGTGCTGTGGATGCGTGGCAACCTCGAGCGGTCATCAGCGATCAGCGACCAGGCGCTGGCTGAAGCTGAGCGGTTCGCGCAGCACCTGATGGTGCGCTGGGTCCGCGGATCCAAGGCGCGCGACGATTATGTGCGGGGCCGCTGGACGGAGGCTGCGGCACGCGTTGAAGCGTTTCTGTCCGAGGTGGAAGCCGGTTCGCCGCATTACCTCGCGGTGGACTCCTACATGATCCGCGCCAACCTCCGGCTCGGCAGGGATGACGTCGAGGGTTCGCTCCGCGACGCGGAGCAGTCCCTGCATCTTGCCCGCCTCGCCAGGGACCCGCAGGTATTCTCCCCAGCACTCGCGAGGGCGGCACACATCTTCAGCGAGATCGGAGACTGGGATCGTGCGACCGCACTTGCCGGCGAACTGGCCGAGCAGTTGAAGAGCGGGGAGGTCAACGGTGCTCTCGTTGCCGACTCGCTGCACGAACTGGCGTGGACGCTCTGCAGGCTTGGTCGAGCGCAGGAGCTGATCGCCGTTCTGCCTGCGGAGGATCTTCCGTGGGTCCGTGCGGCGTCCGCGTTTGCAGCGGGCGACCTCCGTGAATCGGCGGACGTCTGCGCCGAGATGGGAGCGCGGACCGAGGAAGCGCGCGACCGGCTCTGGCTTGCCGAATCGCTTGTCGATCAGCAGCGCCGCCCTGAGGCGGATGTCGAGTTGCACCAAGCGCTTGCCTTCTACCGCTCGGTGGGGGCGACACGGTATGTCCGAGCGGGGGAATCCCTCCTCGCGGCATCGGCCTGAGACGGCACGCAATGGCGTACGGCGACCGCGACGCGGAGGCACGCGATGTGTTGCTCAAGAAGCGATCGGAGATTGTCGCCAAGGTCGATCAGCTGGGCGTGCACGATCCGGCGGAGGTGGCCAACCTCGGCTTCGGCAAGCGAATCGGTGACGCCACCGCATATGCGGTCGAGCGGATGACCGACGCGTACCAGGCTCGCACCATCTACGCGACCGTGACCGACATCAACGACGCGCTCGACCGGATCGAAGCAGGGACCTATGGTCGCTGCGTCAGGTGCGGCAACCCGATTCCCGACGAGCGATTGGAGGCGGTGCCGTGGGCGGCCCTCTGCATCCCTTGCAGCGCGAAGCCCGGTAAATCAAGGCTCGTGCGCTGACATGGCATTCCGTTGTGCGATGGACGATGATCGACGTCCCGCTGCGCACCGGGCTGCTCGACGACCCGCCGGTGGCGGCATCTGGAGGACCGAGACGTGGACGTGATGAGCGTGCAGGACGCCGCGTTTCTCCACATCGAGAACGGCAATAACCCGATGCACATCGGATCGGTCGCGGTGCTCGAGGGACCGGCACCCGCCTATGGCGACCTGGTCCGGCTCATCGCGGGCAAGCTGCCCCTCGTCCCCCGATACCGCCAGAAGGTGCGCTTCGCCCCGGGCGGCGTTGGACGCCCCGTGTGGGTCGACGACCCACACTTCCAGATCCTGTATCACATACGCCACACCGCGGTTCCGCCACCCGGCGGCAGGGACGAGGTGCGCAACCTGGCCGGCCGGCTGTTCGCGCAGATGCTCGACCGCAGCAAGCCGCTCTGGGAGATCTGGATGNNACCGATCTGCTCACCGTGATGTTCGACAGCACCGACGTGCCGGCAACGCAAGCGCCGGCCGCCGGCTGGACTCCCGAGCCAGAGCCGGGCACGTTCACTCTGACCACCCACGCGGTGTTGCGCACCGTCGCCGATCCGCTCGGTCGCCTCCGTGATTTTTCAGGGTCACTACACCTGACCTCGGGACCGCGCACGCGGCTTGCGGAGGGTGCGGCGCTCCTCCGGTCGCTCGCCGAGTGGAGCAAGCGCTCCGCGACCTCGCTCAACGGACCGATCGGGCCGCATCGTCGCTGGAGTTGGGCGGAGGCCAGCCTCGATGACGTGAAGATCGTCCGTGAGGCTCTCGGTGGGACCGTCAACGACGTCGTGCTCGCGGCCATCACCGCGGGATTCAGGGCGCTGCTCCTGCAACGCGGCGAGGACGTGACCAACCGGGTGGTGCGAACGCTGGTACCGGTTTCGGTGCGCTCGGACTCGGAGCGCGGCGTCTACAACAACCGGGTGTCCGGGATCTTCCCCGGGTTGCCGGTGTCGATCGCGGACCCGGGTGACCGCCTCACCGCCATCGCCGGACAGCTGTCCATGCTCAAGGGATCGAAGCAGGCGGTCGCGGGCGACACCCTGGTCAAGCTCGCCGGTTTCGCACCGCCGATGCTGCTCTCGGTCGGCGCGCGGCTTGCGGCTCGGACCCCGCAGCGAGCACTCCAGACGGTCACCACCAACGTTCCCGGGCCTCAGTTCCCGCTCTTCGTGGTCGGACGCCGGATGGTCTACTCGTACCCCTACGTGCCGATCATGGGAAGCGTCCGGATCAGCATCGCGATCTTCTCGTACTGCGGGCGGCTCTTCTTCGGCATCACCGGGGACTACGACAGCGTGTCCGACATCGACGTGCTTCGCGATGGAATCGAGGCAGGGATGCGCGAGCTGGTCATCGCTGCCGGAGGACCGCCCGGGCCCGCACCACGGGCACGGAGGAAGCGGGCGACGCGAGCGGCCCCCTCGCGTCCCGTGTCGCCGGACCGTCAGGCGGCGGTGCGTTCCGGGAAGAGGTGACGGGCAAGGGACGGCGCCCGGAACGGCTCCCAGATCCCTTCGGGCTGGGCGATGCGATCGGCGATCACCCAGAGGACGGCGGCGTTGTGACCCATGCCGAGGTGGCTGCTGTACACCGCAACGTTCTCCCGGCGCGGCCCCGGCGTGTTGATGCACGCCTGCCAGGGCACCACGCCGTCGAGCCGCGAATAGATGGCAGTGGTCGGCACCGGGATGGGACGTGACAGACGCTCGCGCGGAGGCAGCGCGTCGGGGTTGACATGGAGCATCCCGAGCCGCTGGTACGCCGAATTGGCTCGGCTGTCGGCAGGATCGCTGAGCCCGAACGGGCTCCCAAGGGTGATCACCTGGCGCGTGAGCGCGGGGCGGGAGCGAGCCAGCTCGCGAGCGAAGATGCCGCCCAGGCTCCAGCCCACCAGGCTGACGGTCCGCCCGGAGGATCCATGCAGCTCCTCGAGGCGCGCGGTCATGCCGTTGAGAATCGCCGCGGTGGGGCCGAGGTTGCGGCCGAGCCGCCATCCGTGCACCTCGTAGCCGAGCGAGCGCAGGTACATCCGCATCGTCGCCGTGGACGCGTCCTCGGCGAGCAGACCCGGCAGCACCAGCACCGGGTGGCCATCGCCCCGAGGTGCGCGAAGCAGGACCGGCGAGGTCGCGAGTGTGGCGCCGTAATCGGCAATCGCGCGCCCCGACTCGCTGATGAACAGCGCGAGCGAGGGGCGCATGGTCGCGGTCACCGGTGCTTCATACCATGCGTGACGGCGGTCAACTCACCGGCAGCGGGTGCGCGAGCGCGATCGTCCGAAATGATTGGCGGGAGCGGCGCAATGCCCCAGGTGCTGCCGTGCTGCTCGCCGGGCTCGAGGACGAGCAGTCCGGCCCCCGAGTTGAAGGCGTCGGGCGCGCACGTCATCGGCTCGATGGCCACACTCCGGCGCCGGCGCGCGATGTCGGGCAGCGTGTCCCCGCTATAGATCATCACGTAGCCATGCGACGTGTCCATCCAGACCATGGCGCCCCGACTCCTGTCGGGTGCCGTGAGCGTGATTCGAGTGAGCCCGTCGTGGTCGGGCGCGAGCCGCGTGAAGGCGGTGTCGAGCTTCAGCGGACCGACGGGCCGTGCGCTGCGGAAGTCGAACACGGTCCCCTCGACGGAAAGCTCGACGCCCGTGGGAATGCCGCGGTCATCGGCCTCGAGGGTCGCGCCCGCGGGGACGCGCAACAGTGCGTCGTCGATCAATCCGCCTGCGGCGAGGCGAAGGTATGGATGGGCGCCGGCGCCGTACGGGCAGGGCCGCTCGCCGGCGTTGAGCGCGATGACCTTGACAGTCAGACCGTAGTCACCCAGGGAGTACGTCGCGGTCAGTTCGAGGGTGAACGGGTAGCCGTCTCGTGGAGGCAGGTCGAGGGCCAGGGTCACCCACGTCGAGGACGAATCGACATGGCGCCACGGCGTGTCGCGGACCAGACCGTGGATGGCGCTTCCGGTCCTGCGCTCGTTGACCGGCAGCCGGAATTTCTCGCCCGCGAAATGGTATGTGGCGTCGGCGATGCGATTCGGCCAGGGGAGGAGGAGCTGTCCATGTCCGCCGTCGGGTTGCTCGTCGAGCTCATAGCCGTCAAGGATTGGGCCGCCGTCCGTGCCGTACCCGCGCAGTCCCGCCCCGAGCTCAACCACGACTGCTCGTTGCTTCCCATGCATCAGCTCGAACTGCCGCCCTGTCGGCGGCCCGGTCACTGAAGCCCTGGGGTTGCCTTCGGGGGATGCCGCTGCGGCGTGAGGTCGACCACGCGCTCGAGCTCGGCCCGGATCACCGAGTAGCACTCGCACGAGACCGCCTCGAGGCCTGCTCGGTCGACGATGGTCACGTGACCGCGGACGTAGCGGATCAGCCCGGCTCGCTGGAGGNNTGGTCACGTGCCCGCGAACGTAGCGGATCAGCCCCGCCCGTTGCAGGATGCCCGCGGACACCGAGACCGTCGAGCGGCGGGCGCCGAGCATCTGTCCCAGGAACTCCTGCGTGATCATGAACTGGTCAGAGCCGACCCGATCGTGGCTCATGAGGAGCCACCGGCTCAGGCGCTCCTCACTGGAATGGAGCCGATTGCACGCCGCGGCTTGCGAGATCTGGCCGAAGAGCGCCTGGGTGTACCTGTCGACCAGTGCGCGAAACGCCGTGCTCCGGACGGTGAATGCGACAAACGCCGCGGCGTCGATGCGTAGGCTGTGACCGGCCACCTGTGAGATGGCGCGCACCGCCAGGCCGTTCTGCGGCACCAGCGGAACACCGACGATCCCCTCATTGCCAATCGTCGCCACCTCGACGATGGCGCCGTCGTGCGACGGGGTGACCAGCGAGATGACCCCGTCGACCGGGAAATAGAGGGCGCTGATCGGCGCTCCCGGTTCAAAAAGAACCGTTTTGACAGGCAGGGTGAGGCTTCTCACAAGACCGAACAGGTCGTTTCGATCAGCCGAAGGGAGGGCGGTGACAATCCTGTTCTCACCCGCCTCGGCGACCTCAGCCGTAGCGTCGTGACTCGTACCTGGACCGAGGAGTGACATCACCTATGTGCGGTGTGGGACAGACGTGTTGCTCACAGTGTCCCAGATTATGCGCACCAGAAGGGACGACAACAGGCGCGCGCAGGTAGTTTGCGATTACAACGGCGATCAAAGGAGAGGCTGGAAGCGTGGCTGCAGAACGCAGTGTTCCGGAACCAGGGGTTCTCGACGCAGGTGATCGCTTCTGGCTCGAAGCAATGGCCGATGCTGTGCTCATCGTTTCGCCCGTGTACGGACGCCGCCGGCTGGTCACCGACTTCCGCGTGGACTACGCAAACTCGGCCGCATCGGAGCTTGCCGACGACCTGGCGGACGGCAGTCTTAAGACCGGCACACTCGTCGGCACTCGATTCCTCAATCTCGATCAGGGTGAGGCCACCGCGCTGACCACCGCCTTCCGTAACGTGCTGGCCAACGACATTCCCTGCGCCATCGATGGGATGCGATATCGCGTTCTGCGGGCGGACATATCGACCGACCGCGTCTGCGACGTGCGGATCAGCAGACATGGCGAACGCCTCCTGGTGACCTTGCGCGATGTCACCGAGCGAGAGGCGTCGGAGCAGGGCATTCGCCGCAGCGAGAAGAGCCTGCGTGCGCTCGTCGACGGGGTATTCGACGAAGCGCTGATCACCGTCGATCCCACCGGGACGGTGCTCAGCTGGAATACGGGCGCTGAGAGGATCTTCGGGTACCCGGCTGGGCAGATGATAGGACGGCACTCTTGCGTGCTGTACCCGCGGGGATGGCCGGTCAGTGGTTCGGGCGAGAGCGTCGGCACGGTTGCGGGCGAACGCCTGCACGAGACCTGGCAGGTCCGCAAGGATGGGAGGCGCTTCTGGGCAAGCGTGTCGATTACTGCCATGCATGGCGACAACGGCGAGCTGCGCGGCTTCTTCTCGGTGACGCGCGACCTCACCGAGGAATCGGAGCAGCGACGCCGGGACCTGCAGTTCTCGCTGGTCCGCGCGCTCACCGATTGCGCTGATGTCGACGCAGCCGCCGACATCATCCTGGAGCTGACCACGTATCGGATTGGAGCGACCTTCAGCGAGATGTTCGTCCTCCACCCGGAGCAGGCGCGCCGCGATTCCACGTCACGGCACGCCTTCCCACGTGCCACCCGCGATGCGCTCGACGTCGCGGCGGACGGCGCGTCAGGTCCGCTCGACGCACTCATCGCGCGCGTGCGGACCACGGGCACGCTGGTCATCGTCCCGGACCTCAACCAGCTCGGGACGTCGGCGCAGATTGCCACCGCCGTATCCCTGGGGGTGCGCGCGGCGATCGCATGTCCGATCGTCACTCCGACGGGCATTGTCGGCGTGCTCGCGTATTTCTTCGAGACCCTGCCGAGCGTCGAGACGCTCACCGCGGAGGCCATCACCGAGATCGGTGCCGAGGCCGGCCACGTGGTCACCAGGATTCGCGCGCAGGGCGCCTTGCGCGAGGAGGCGCTCCGGATGGCGGAGCTGGCGAGCACTGACCGCCTCACCGGGCTGAAGAACCGGCGTGAGTTCGACCGCATCCTCGGAACCATTCCCCGGCATCCGTTCGCGATCCTCGCGATCGATGTCGACCATCTGAAGCGTGTGAACGACGAGTTCGGTCATGAAGCCGGTGACACGGTGTTGCGCACCGTGGCCACCACCCTCGCGCTCATGTTGCGCGGCTGGGATGTCATCGCCCGAGTCGGTGGCGACGAGTTCTCAGCCATCCTCCTTGACGTCGATCCCGCCGAAGCCGCTTCGGCAGCGCAACGTCTTCGCGCCGCCATGCACCTGGTGCCCACACCGGGCGGTCGATCGAATATCAGCCTCGGATGGGCGTCGGCTCCGGCCGGCACCGATCCGATGTCGGCGTGGCGCCGTGCCGACGAATGCCTCTACGAGGCGAAGCGAAGCGGTCGTGACCGCGTGGTCGGACGCCATGTCGACGGCGCGGAGCAGGTGACACCATCCGGATCCTCGGTCACCGAGCTGATCGGCGAGCTGGTGGCCGGGCGGCCGATCCATTCGGTGTACCAGCCGATTGTCGATCTCAACGATGGGCACGTTGCAGGCTATGAGGCGCTGGCGCGTCCGGAGGGATTCGGTGCGTCCGACAGTGTCGAGACGCTGTTCGAGGTGGCCCATCGATCGGGTCACATCCGCGATCTCGACTGGTTGTGCCGGCGCGCCGCGTTGAGCCAGGCCGCCCCGCTTCCGGCGGAGATGTTGCTCTTCATAAATGTGAGTGTCGCGGCACTCCTCGATCCGCTCCATGACGTCGATCAACTGCTCCTGCTCCTCGAGTGGACGGGACGTTCGCCAAACCGCCTCGTACTCGAGATCGGCGAGCACGAGAGTGTTCGCGACCTCGATCGCCTCCGCGTCGTGCTCTCGTCGTATCGCCACGCGGGCATTCGGTTTGCGATCGACGACCTCGGCGAGGGATTCGCAACCACGGAGTTGCTGGAAACCGCGGAGCCGGAGTTCGTCAAGCTGGCACGTAGCCTGACCATGAACGCCGCGCGCCGGAGTGCGCGCGTCGCCATCAACAGCGCCCTGAAGTTCGCGCGGGCACACGATTCGATCGTTATCGCCGAGGGCGTCGAAAACG
>PKWB01000027.1:151-20496 GCA_003131685.1 Candidatus Dormiibacterota bacterium | reverse complement strand
GCCGACAGGTCATGGACGAGGCGCGGACGTTCCTCCGCCGGTACGCGGGACTCGACGGCGACGCGACGGTCACCCCGCTCGCGCTGGAGCGGGCACTCTGGGCGCTGCGCGCCTACGACACGATGGCGCTTGCCACGACCAGCCAGGCGGGGCCGCACGTCGCCGGTGTCTTCTTCGCTCCGGAGCGCACCGACCGGGGCATCCGGTTGCTCATCGCCACCCGGGGAGGCTCACGCCTGCATCGGGAGCTCGAGGCGGACCCCCGGATCGCGTTCATGTGCTCGCCGGGCAATGCGTCGCGATGGATCCAGGGTGGCGGCGTCGCCACCGTGGTCCAGGATCCGGGGATGCGCGTCGAGGTGGCGAGGCGCCTGATCGAGCATGCCGCCGGCGCGCAGGCGTATCTCGAGGGCCCGGAGGTGCTCCCGGTTACGATCGCCGTGAGCTGGCTGAAGGTCGTCGAGGTCCGCGACGGCCCGCATCTCCTGGTCCGCTTCGACCCCTGAGGTTCAGGAGGCCAGCAGGTTCCGCAGGTCGGTGAAGAAGCCGGGATAGGACACTGCGGCCGTCTCCGCACCCTCGATGACCGACTCACCCCCGCCGGCCGGCACCAGGGCTGCGGCGATCGCCCAGGCCATGGCGAAACGGTGATCGCCCGCCGCGCCGAGATCTGCAGGGCGCAGCCTGACCGGGCCGTGGATGGTGAGCGTGTCAGCGCTGCTGTCGCACGGCACGCCGAGGAGCCGCAGGCCAGTCTCGAGCGTGGCGATGCGATCGGACTCCTTGTTGCGCAACTCGCCGGCGTCACGGATCTCGGTGTCGCCGTCGGCCTGGCTTGCGAGCACCGNNACCGCACCGTGAGCGACCCCGAGATCGCGACGCCGCGGAGGTGGGTCCCGCGGACCTCAACGTCGCCGGCGGGCTCGACACCACCGGCGGGCTCGCCTTCCTCCACCAGGACTTCGGCGCCCATCGACCGCAGCACTTCGAGGATGCCGGTGCGTCCCGGGTTCAGGCCGACCCCGGGACACCGCACCCGCCAGCCCGGGCGCGAGGCCGCAAGGGCGAGGAAGAACGCGGCCGAGCCGAGATCTCCTGGGACACGCAGCCCGAAGGGCTCGAGCGGCCCCGGATGCACAGTTACCTCAGCGCGATTCGACACGACGTCGACTCCGCACATGCGCAGCATCCGCTCGGTGTGATCGCGGGTCGGAATCGGTTCGACGACCGTCGTGGGTCCCGCAGCAGAGAGTCCCGCAAGCAGGATCGCCGATTTCACCTGGGCGCTTGCCACCGGCGAGCGCCAGGTCACACCTTCGAGGGCGTCGCTGCCATGCACGCGAAGAGGCGCGGTCCCCTGCGGTGAAGCCTCGATCTCGGCCCCCATCGCTCGCAGCGGATCGACCACCCGCGACATCGGGCGTCGGCGCAGTGACTCGTCGCCGTCGAGCATCGCCTCGATGTCGTTGCCCGCCAGCACCCCCGCGAGCAGTCTCATGGTGGTCCCCGAGTTGGCGCAGTCGAGCACGCCGTCAGGAGCGCGCAACCGGCGGACGCCGTTGCCGTCGAGCGCGTACCGAGCCGGTGGAAAGTCGCGCACCCACACGCCGCAGGCGCGAAGGCACGCCGCGGTGGCGAGCACGTCAGCTGCCGGGGATGCGTTGCCGATGTAGGTCCGCCCCCGGGCGAGGGCGCCGAGGATCAGGGCACGATGGCTGATCGACTTGTCTCCCGGGACGTTGACCTCACCGTCGACACGGTCCGCGGGAGCGACGCGTTCCCGGGTCACCCGGTTCGCGCCGCCTCGCTGCCGATCATCGCGCTGAGGAATGCCTCCGCACCGGCGACCGCGTTGGCGGGATCTTCAACGATGCGGTCGAGCAGCGCGGAGCCGACCACTGCGGCCTCGGCGTGGCCGTGCAGCGCAAGCAGGTGCTCGTGCGTCGCGAGTCCGAATCCGAGCGCGCGCGGCAGCGGGGTCAGGCGGCGCACCGATTCGAGCAGCGCGATCGCGTCATCGGCGACCGTGCGCCGAGCGCCGGTCACGCCGGTGACACCGACGCAGTACACGAAGCCCGCGGCCGTCGAACAGATGCGTGCGAGCCGGTCCGGGGTGGTCGTCGGTGCGACCAGGGGGATCACCGCGACGCCCGCGGCGTGCATGGCCTCGCGCATCCCTGCCGCCTCATCGAGCGGAAGATCTGGAAAGATTGCGCCGTCAATGCCTGCCGCCGATGCGGCGCGGGCGAAGGNNAGCTGAGCACCGGGTTCACGTAGGTCATCACCGCGAGCGGGATCGTCACGCCGGCGCTCCGTGCGTCGCGCACCTGGTCGAGGGCTGTTGCCAGGGTCATGCCGTTACCGAGGGCGACCTGGCCAGTGCGCTGGATGGTGGGCCCGTCGGCGAGCGGATCGCNNGGATGAGCCCCGGCAGCGCTCCAGGCGCTCTCGCGGCAAATGCGGTGGTGAAGCGCGTCTCCGGCGGCGGCGTGCTCATGCGCTGTCGAACTCGCGCACTGTGTCGACATCCTTGTCCCCACGGCCGCTGAGGCAGACGAGCACAACCTCGTCGGCGGGCCTTCCCTGAGCCAGTCGTGCGGCGACGTGCACCGCATGCGAGGACTCGAGCGCCGGGATGATGCCCTCGAGGAGGCAGAGTTCGTGGAAGGCGGCAAGCGCTTCCGAGTCTGTGGCGGTTACGTATTCGACGCGACCGCTGTCCCGGAGCGCGCTGTGCTCAGGGCCGACCCCCGGGTAATCGAGGCCGGCGCTGATCGAGTGCGTTGCGAGGACCTGCCCGCCCGCATCCTGCATCAGGTAGCTCAGGGCCCCGTGGAGCACACCGGGGCGTCCCCGCGAGAGCGGGGCGGCATGCTCGCCGCTGTCGAGCCCGCGTCCGGCGGCCTCGACTCCCACAAGCCGAACGTCGTCGTCGAGGAACGCGGCGAACATGCCGATTGCATTGCTGCCTCCTCCAACGCAGGCGACGACGGTGGTCGGCAGCCGCCCGGAACGCGAGAGCATCTGCGCGCGCGCCTCGTCGCCGATGACACGCTGCAGCCGCCGCACCAGCGACGGGTACGGATGCGGACCGACGGCGCTCCCGATGACGTAGTGGGTGGCACGAACATTGGCGACCCAGTCACGGATCGCCTCATTGGTCGCGTCCTTGAGCGTCGCCGAGCCACTGTCGACGGGCACAACCTCGGCGCCGAGCAGCCCCATCTTGTAGACGTTGAGCGACTGACGGCGCATGTCCTCGCGGCCCATGTAGACGACGCACTCGAGGCCGAGTGCCGCACATGCGGTCGCCGTGGCGACCCCGTGCTGCCCCGCACCCGTCTCGGCGATGATCCGGCGCTTCCCCATGCGATGTGCGAGCAACACCTGGCCGAGCGCGTTGTTCAGCTTGTGCGCACCGGTGTGGAGCAGGTCTTCGCGTTTGAGCCAGACCTGGGCGCCCGGGTGCGCATCGCCGAGACGGCGCGCGTGGGTCACCGGTGTCGGGCGGCCGGCGTAATCGGCAAGCCAGCGATCCAGGTCGGCGGTGAACGCCGCATCGGCGAAGGCCGCGTCGATCTCAGCCTCGAGCTCCTCGAGCGCCGGCACCAGCGTCTCGGGAACGTAGGCGCCGCCATAGCCATCGAACCGGCCCCGCGGCAGTGCGCTCATCGGCGGTCGACCATCAGGTCCGCCGCAGCGGCTCGTGCGGCGAGCACGAAGCTGCGCACGAGGTCGGGATCCTTCTCCCCCGGGGAGCGCTCCAGCCGGCTGGATGCGTCGACGCCGGCGGGGCGGACGGTGGCGATCGCTTCGGCAACGTCGTCGGCTCCGAGACCACCGGCAAGCAGGATCTCGCGATGACGCGCGATGCCGGCTGCCCAGGGCAGCGGAATCCGGTGGCCGGTTCCACCGGGGAGCGCCCCAGGGTCCGGCAACCCGTCGAGCATCACGAGCGTGTCCGGTGGCCAGTCGATGGTGCTCGCGGTCGCGCGATCCTCGACGTTGAAGACAGGAATGACAGGAACCGAACACGCCGTCACCAGGCTCCGCTCGAAATCGCCGTGCACCTGGACTGCGGCGAGGCGATAGCGAGACGCCGCTTCGTCGCACTCCGCGGCGCTGGGTGCGACGAAGACGCCCACCAGGTCAGCCCGCCCCCGGACCGCGCGCACCACCCTCAGCGCGTCGGCGTCACCGACCCAACGCGAGCTCTTCGGGACCAGCATCAGGCCGATCCAGTCCGCCCCCGCATCGATCGCAGCGTCCGCGACGTCTGGATCGCGGACACCGCAGACCTTGACGATCACGACGTCCACGCCGCGCGAGCCGCCGCGACCATCGCGCTGCACAAAGCTTCTGGTGATCGGGCGCGCATGAGCACCTCGCCGACGAGCACCGCGTCGGCGCCCTCGTCGATCAGGCGCGTCACGTCCTCCGGGCTGCGCACCCCCGATTCAGCGATGCAGACCACGTCATCGGGGACCGTGTGACGCACTCGAGCGAAGGTCGAGAGGTCGGTGGTGAGCGTTTGCAGGTTGCGGTTGTTGATGCCGATGCAGTCGGCGCCGGCGGCGACGGCCACTCCGGCCTCATCGACGTCGTGGACCTCGACGATCGCCTGCGCGCCGCTGCGCGTCACGCCCGCAAGGCACTGATCGAGCGCATCGGCGTCAAGCATCGCAACGATCAGGAGCACCCAGTCAGCACCGGCCACGCGCGCCTCGGCGATCTGCACCGGGTCGAGCGTGAAGTCCTTGCGCAGCAAGGGGATATCGACGGCCGTGCGAACCTGTGCGAGATCGTCGAGCGAGCCTCCGAAGCCGGGCCCATCGGTGAGCACCGAGATGGCGGCGACTCCACACGCGGCGTAGCCCCTCGCGAGCGTGACCGGGTCGAGCTCGGGCCTGAGCAGACCGCCGCTCGGTGAACGTCGCTTCATCTCGGCGATGACCGTGCCGCCCCGCAGCGTCTCAGTAAGAGCGCGTGCAGGAGGCATCGACTCGGCTTTGGCCCAGAGCGCGGCCTCGGCGCAGCGGAGCTGGTCGACCTCGCTGCGTTTTCTCAGCGCGATGGCCTCGAGTGCGCCGCCGGCCGAGCTCATACGCCGACCCCGACGGCGACGCCCGCGGTCTCGAGGAAGTTGCGCAGCAGCGCGTGGCCTGAGGGGGTTCCGACCGACTCCGGGTGAAACTGCACGCCCTCGACGGGAAAGGTCCGGTGACGCATGGCCATGATCAGCCCGTCGTCGCTCCAGGCGGTTGCCTCGAGGCAGTCGGGGAGTCCGTCTGCCGCCACCACGAGTGAGTGGTAGCGCGTCGCCATGAATGGATCGCCGAGGCCCCGGAGCACGCCGTCGCCGCCGTGGTGCACCGGGCCGACCTTCCCGTGGACGACCGCCGGTGCGCGCACCACGCTGGCGCCATACGCAACCCCGATCGCCTGGTGACCAAGGCAGACGCCGAGCATCGGCATGGAGCTCCCGAGCTCGCGGACAAGCTCGACACAGATACCAGCCTCCTCGGGAGTCCGGGGTCCCGGCGACATCACGATGGCGGCGGGATCCGACCGCGCGATGTCGGCGATCGAGAGCGCGTCATTGCGTTCGACGGCCACCGTCGCTCCCAGCTCACGCAGGTACTGGACGAGGTTGAAGGTGAAGGAGTCGTAGTTGTCGATCACCAGCACCTGACCGGTCAACGTCGCGCCCACGCGTTCGCCTCCTCCACCGCAAGGATCTGCGCCGCGACCTTGTTGTCGATCTCCACAGTCTCCTCGCGGACCGATGAGTCGGCGACGATGCCCGCCGCGGCCTGCACGTATGCAACTCCGTTGCGGACGACGACGGTGCGGAGCGCGATCGCGGTATCGAGGTCGCCACCATATCCGACGTACCCGATCGCCCCGGCATACGCCCCCCGGACCTCCGGCTCGAGCTCGGCAATGATCTCCATCGCGCGAATCTTCGGCGCTCCGGTCACCGTCCCGGCGGGAAAGCACGAGCGGAGCGCATCGAGCGAGTCACGACCGTCGTCGAGGGTTCCCTCGATGCTGCTCACCAGGTGCATCACGTGCGAGTAGCGCTCCACCTCCATGTGCTGGGTGACGCGTACGCTGCCGGTGGCGCACACGCGACCGAGGTCGTTGCGCCCGAGGTCGATGAGCATGAGGTGCTCGGCGGCCTCCTTCTCGCTGGCTCGAAGCTCGCGCTCCATGCGCTCGTCATCCTCGGCGGTACGGCCTCGCCGGCGAGTCCCCGCGATGGGGTGGTAGCGGACGCTCCGGCCGGTGACCTGCACGAGCATCTCGGGCGAGGCGCCGACCAGAGTGCACTCCGGGGTGGCGATGTAGATCATGTACGGGCTCGGATTGATGGCCCGGAGTGCGACGTACACGTCGAATGGATCCGCCTGGAGTGGTATGGCGAATCGCCTCGACACCTGGACCTGGAAGATGTCGCCGGCGACGATGTAGTCGAGCGCACGCCTCACGCGCTCCTGGAACTCGTCCCTGGAGAGATTGGACTCGTGATCATGGGCGCCGACGTCGACGGGAATCCCTGTCAAGGGAAGTGCCGGCGCCGGCGTCGCCGAGCAGATGGCGTCACGCAGGGTGTCGATGCGCGAGAGCGCCCCGGCATACGCCGCGTCCAGTCCGGCCGCGTCTTCGCGATGCACGCAGCTGGAGAGCAGCAGACGGTGCTGTGCATGATCGAAGACCGCGACGGTGTCGAAGATGGCGAACCACTGGTGCGGGAGCTGGAGCGGATCGCGACCCGCCTCGGGCAGGCGCTCGTAGCGCCCGGCTGCCTCGTAGGTGAGGAAGCCGACGGCGCCGCCGAGCAGCGGCGCGGCCAACCCGGGTGCGCACGCCGCGCCGATCGATGCCACGTCTCTCTCGAGCATGGCGAGCGGGTCCTCACCTGCGCCCTCGTCGCTGATCATCCGCGATGGACGGTGACCGAGCATCGACCAGCGAGCCACGGCCCCGCTGCCTTCGACCGACTCGAGCAGAAAGCAACTCGCCTCGGTGCCGAGCGCCCGCATCGCAGCTACCGGGGTCGCATCGCCGATCGGCAGCTCGAGGACGACTGCGACGACGTCGTGGTCAGTGAGGCGGCGCCGCGTCTCCTCGAGATCGGGGAGCGGCCGGGTCATCGGTCGCGCACCATGGAGGCGTCATCCGGGTACCGCGGCGCCGACATACTGCGCGATCCGGCGCGCCGCCTCCTCCAGGTTGGCGATGGATGCGGCATAGCTGAGACGGATGTGGCCTTCGCCAACCGGTCCGAAGGACCGCCCGGGAAGGACCGCGACGCCCACCTCGTCGAGCAGGGAGTTCGCCAGCTCGCGATCGCCGAAGCCGGTCGCGGTGATGTCAGGGAACACGTAGAACGCTCCCGCGGGGCGGCGGCAGTTGAAGCCGGGAATCTCGTTGAGGAGCTCGACGATCCGATCGCGCCGATGGCTGAACTCGGCGACCATGCGATCGACAGCCGCGTCGGACTCGGGGGAGTCGAACGCTTCGACGGCGGCCCACTGCGTGAATGCCGCGGCGCACGACGAGCTGTTGATCATCAGCGTGTCCATCTTCCGGGCGATCGCCACCGGCATCGCGCCGAACCCGAGGCGCCAGCCGCACATCGCCCATGCCTTGGACAGCCCATCCATGTAGATGGTCCGCTCGGCCATGCCGTCGATCCCGTACAGGGAGACATGAGCGCCGTCGTAGCTCAAACGGTTGTAGATCTCGTCACTCAGAACGATGAGGTCGTGCTCGATGGCGAGCCGCGCGATCGCCTCGCAGTCGGCGCGGGTGAGGATGCCGCCGGTCGGGTTCTGAGGCGAGTTGACGACCAGCATCCGCGTGCGCGGGGTGATCAGCCGGGCCAGCTCGTCGACGTCGGCTCGGAAATCGTTCTCCTGGCGCAGCGGCAGGGAGACGGCCTTGGCGCCGATGAACTCGACCAGCGAGCGGTAGATCGGGTATCCGGGATCCGGGACGATGACCTCGTCCCCCTCCTCCACCAGTGCCAGCAGCGCGAAGAGCAGGAGGTTCTTGGAGCCCGGGGTCAGCACGATGTTCTCGAACTGCGTGGGCACACCGGTGTGCCGGGTCACGTACGCGGCGGTCTTCTCGCGAACCTCGCGGATCCCGCTTGCCGCCGTGTAGTGGGTCGCGCCCTCGCGCATGGCGCGGACCGCGGCGTCGGTGATGTTGTCAGGAGTGGCGAAATCAGGCTCGCCGATCTCGAGGTGAACGATGTTGCGTCCCTCGGCCTCGAGCAGCCGGGCATGGGCGAGGACCTCGAACGCGCTCTCGGTGCCCAGACGGTTGAGGCGCTCGGCGAAGCGGATGGTCATGTGGCCTCCATCATGGCGGGAAGCTTTCCGGTCGGCGCGGAAAACTCGACATCGACCCGCTCGACGCGCGCGTGGCTCGGCCCCTGGCGGAGCAGGTCGAGCATTCGCTCGACGTCCGCCCTCGGGCCTTCCAGCATGGCTTCGACGGTCCCGTCCGCCTGATTGGCCACCGTGCCCGCCACTCCGAGCGCATCTGCGTGACTGATCACAAAGGCGCGATATCCGACCATCTGCACACGGCCGTGCACGACAGCACGCACACGCACCACTACTTCACCCATCGCCGACCGATTATAGGTTGGGCGGCTTCGCGGGCTCAGGCAGCGGCTGGAGAGAGCTCCTTGCTCGCCGTCAGCTTGCGCACCAGCGGAGGGATCTCCCGAAGGTTCTTGATCTCGACGCCACTCAACTCGGACAGCAGGGCGAGAATCCGCCGCTGCACGGGAGCCTCGTGGTCGCGGCCGGGAAGGTACCAGTTGAGCATTCGCGACACGTACTCCGGATCCTCGAGCCGGCTCACCACCGATGGCTCGGTGATCGTGGTCGGATGCTTCGGCGCGTCATTGGTGCTCCGCATCATCCAGAGCGACATCTTCAGGATGTCGGGCAGGACCTCCGGCTTGTTGGCGACTGCGCGGCGCATGTACTTCGCATAGCACGCGGCGTGGCGCAACTCGTCGGCGGCCAGGATCTTGAAGATCTTGCGGATCACCGGCTCGGGGCCCTGCTCGCTGAAGGCCGTGTACCAATGGGCAAGGCGCTGCTCGCCGCAGAAATGCATCGTGAGGGTTTCGATCGCCGGACCCGGCGCGAAGGTGAGTCGCAACTCGGGAAGCTCGGCCTCATCGAACGTCTCGCCGCACCGCTCGAGGTATTTGCGCAGCGTGAGGTGGTGCTTCATCTCCTCGTAGAACCAGATGGAGACGAAGCTGCAGAAGTCGATGTCCGTGTAGAAGTCGCGGAGGAACATCTCCGTGGCGTAGAGCGCGGACAGCTCCGTCAAGCAGATGTTCCGGAGATCGCTGATCCACTGCGGGCTCAGCAGGCTCGGATCGATATCGTCGAAGGGGATGTCCGTGTTGAGCGTCCAGCGGGCGCGTTCCAGGCGGATGAACATGTCGTCGTAGAGCATTGCAAGCAGCATACTTTCTTCGCCCGGCACAAAGGGTGGGCAATGTCATCGGGCGTACACGCCCAGGATTTGTGTATAAAGGACAATATGGCCCAATTGACCAAGGCGCCTGACCTCAGGTTGTCCGTGGTGGCCACTCTGCCGCCCGAGGTCACCGTCCGTCTGCTCTCGGAGATCGACGTGATCGCACGGCGCATGACGCGGCAGATTCTGTCCGGGATCTCGCTTCCGGACAGCCGCTTCCGCACGCTCGGCTACTTCCGCACGGTGACCGCCGCCTGCCGGGATGCGCTCCGGACCTTCGTTCGGCTCCTCCGCGACGGGCGGGGGCTCCGCGCCGGCGACCTCGAGCGGCTCGGGTCGATGGGCGCGCAGCAGGCGGAGCTCGAGGTGCCGCTCGAACTCGTCTTCGGCGCCTACCGCCTGGCGGCGAGGGTGCTCTGGGACGAGGTGATCGGCCAGCCCGCGATTCTCAACGATGTGCCGCCGAGCACGGTCATCGGGCTGACGAGCACGGTGCTCGAGTACTTCGACGAGATCAGCGCTGCCGTGGGGGGCGCATACCTGGAGACCCGTGAGCGGCTGCTGAGGCAGCGCGACCGGGATCGCGATCGCATCCTCCAGCGGCTGCTTGCCGGCGACGCATCGGCGGAGCTGCGACGCATCGCGGCATCGGCCGAGCTGACCCTGCTCCCGCCCTACACGGTGGTGGCCTGCTCCGCGCCCACCATCGAGGCGGAGCGGCTGCTCGAGGAGAGGTGGAGGGCCGAGGGAGCGCATCTGATCGGCGAGGAGCCCGGCCTGTGGATTGCGCTGGTGCCCGAGGGCCGAGATCTCGCGAAGCTCTGTTCGGAGGTCGGTCCGGTCGCCTTCGGCGTCGGGCCGGTGGCAGCCACGCTGGATGCCGTCGCCCCGTCGGCGCAGCAGGCGCGCCGGGCGCTCGAGGTTGGCCGGACTCTTTACCCCGGGCGCTCGGTCCATACCGATGCGGAGGTGGGGGTTTTTGCGGCACTCGCCGACGACCGGGAGGCGATGCGCACCTTCGTCGACCGGGTGCTCGGGTCTCTCGCCGTGGGCACGCCGAGCCGGCGGCTCGAGCTCGTCGCAACGCTCGAGGCACTGCTCGACAGCCGGAGCATCGGCGATGCCGCTGATCGGCTTGGGGTCCATCGGCACACCGTCGTGTATCGGGTCGGACGGCTGCGCCAGCTCGGTATCGACACCGACGACCCGGAACAGCGCCACCAGCTGTGGCTGGCGCTCCGCTGCTCTCGACTCCTCGAGGGTTAGGCGTTCCGTCCAGCCGAACACGACTGCTCAGCGCCCTCGTGGGCCCGTCCTGAGCCGGCGATATCAGGGCTGAGCGCCCGCCGCTGATCCATCGCAAGAAGAGATCGTTCCTATTGACCGATCCTCATTGACGCCAGCTTCGGGCACCCTGCAAAATGGAGCAAACGCACCAGAGAGAGCAGGGGGAGATGACTGAGCGAGTCGGTCGATGCGACCGTTCGGCGAGCTAAAAAGCCATTCCGCAACGGTCCGTCAGCCGACCGACCAACGTTCGCCTGAAGGGCTGATTCCGTTCAAAGCATGCTCATTGCTTAATGGTAAGAAAGCAACGGATAGTCATTCCGCACGACGACAGGAGGCCCGTGGGTGGGCGACCCTGGGCGGGAGAGAACAGTTCGACTAATTGAGGCCGATCGAGAGGGGGCCTCGGGAAGAGAAATCGGTAAAGGGGAGACACAACCATGTTCGGGGAAACACTTCTACACTCATCGGCGCCGCGCCACCGTGGCACACGGCGCGCAGCGACTTCCGTTGCGCTGCTGGCGACCGCCCTGGTTGTCGGTGCATGCGGCTCCAGCACCACGCCGGCGACCAGTGGTGCCGCGACGCAGCCAGACCCGTCGACCGTCAACCTCGGCTACCTCGTCAACCTGACACATGCACCGGCGCTCATCGGAGTGTCGAAGGGCTTCTTTCAGGGTGCGATGCCGAAGGCTACGACCGTCAAGACGACAACCTTCAGCGCGGGCCCCGCTGAGAGCGAGGCGCTCCTCGGCGGCACGCTCGACGCCGCATTCGTGGGACCGGGACCTGCGATCAATGCCTTCATCAAGACCAAGGGCAAGGTCCTCATCATCGCCGGCGCCGCGTCGGGAGGAGCGGGCCTCGTCGTGAGCAAGACCATCGCCGATGGAAACTTCCCAGCGGATCTCGCCGGCAAGACGCTCTCGTCCCCCCAGTTGGGGAACACGCAGGACATCGCGTTGCGCGCCTGGCTTGCGACCAAGGGACTTGCCACCAACATCAACGGCGGTGGCCAGGTGACCATCGACTCGAGCTCCGGCAACTCGGTCAGCTTGCAGAATTTTGAAGCCGGCAAGATCGCCGGTGGCTGGGTTCCGGAGCCCTATGAATCCGAGTTCATCATCCAGGGCAAGGGCACGCTCGCGGTTGACGAAGCATCGCTCTGGCCGAACGGGCAGTTCCCCACCACGGTGCTCGTGGTCACTCAGAACCTGCTCGAGAACCACCCCGACATCGTCCGCGACCTCCTGAAGGGACTCGTTCAGTCGGTGAACTGGATCAACGCGAACGAGTCGACGGCGCCCGCCGCTGTCAACGCTGCGCTCGCGGCGAGTACCGGCGGCAAGCTGCTCAAGAGCGCTGTCCTGGCGCTGGCGTGGACTCACCTCAGCTTCGCGCTCGACCCTATTGCAGCTGACGTGCAGACCGACGCCGACAACGCCGAGAAGCTGGGATTCAACAAGACGTCCGCCATCAAGGGGATCCTCGATCTCGTGCCGCTCAACGCAGTCCTCTCTGCGACAGGTGATCCGACGGTCAGCGCCGGATCGCTCGGCTGATGAACGTCGCGTTCGCGCGGCGCCCCGCAGTACTGACCGTCGAGGCCGATGACGCCTTCGTAACCCTGGACGGGGTCACGAAGGTGTTCGGCAACGGCAAACGTTCCACGACCGCGCTTGAGAACGTGTCGCTGGAGCTCAACCAGGGAGAGTTCGTCTGCATCCTCGGCGCCTCCGGGTGCGGCAAATCGACGCTGCTCTCGCTGATCGCCGGCCTCGACAAGGTGACCTCGGGCACGATCCACATCGCCGACGGACGTCCGGCGGTCATGTTCCAAGAGCCCGCGCTTCTGCCCTGGCTGACGGTTCGCCGCAACGTCGAGTTGCCGATGCGGATACATGGGACGGATACCGACGCGCGCAATCAGAGGGTCAACCATCTGCTCTCGATGGTCGGGCTCATCGACTTCGCCGACCACCGCCCGCATCAGCTCTCGGGCGGAATGCGCCAGCGCTGTGCCCTGGCCCGTGCACTCGCGCAGGAATCCGAACTGCTGCTCATGGACGAGCCCTTCGCCGCGCTCGATGCGCTCACTCGCGATCAACTCCACGACGACCTGAACCGGATCTGGCAGGAAACCGGCAAGACGATCATCTTCGTCACCCACAATGTGCGTGAGGCCGTGCGCCTCGGCGACCGCGTCGTGCTCATGACACCCCGTCCCGGACGGGTCGCGCAGATGTGGGACGTTGAGATCACCCGGCCTCGTGAGCTCGACTCCTTCGAGGTGTCGGGGCTTGCCCACGAGATCACGATGCGGCTTCGCGCCGGGGCGGTCAGCAATGGAGCGGAATAGGTTCCAGCGTATTCTGAGCGCCGCGTGGCCGCGGTTTCTCGCCGTCGGCATCCTGCTGGGGATCTGGCAGCTGTTGGTCGTCATCGGTGTGCAGTCGCCCGGTCAGGAACCGCTTCCAGGTCCTGGCGACGCCATCGGCGAGATCGGGTATCTGGCTCACATCGGTGTGCTCTTTCCCGCGCTCTTCCAGACGCTCGAGCGCGCCGCGGTCGGCTACGTTCTCGCGCTCGTCCTGGGGACCCTGGTCGGGCTCGCCGTGGTCCGAGTCCCCGTGCTCCGCGCCGGGATTGGATCCCTCCTCGCGGGCCTGCAAAGCCTTCCGTCAGTCGTCTGGGTGCCGATCGCGGCCGTGTTCCTCGCCATCGGCGGACAGGTCGAATACGCGGTGTACTTCGTGGTGATCATGGGTGCGTTCCCATCGATCGCCATGGGATTGATGTCCGCGTACGACAACGTCCCGCCGCTCACCTTCAGCCTCGCGCGCTCGATGGGGGCGCGCGGCCCCGGGTACTACCGGCACTTCATCTTCTCGGCAGCGCTGCCGGGCTATGTGGCCGGGATGAAGCAGGGGTGGGCGTTCTCGTGGCGCTCGCTCATGGCTGCGGAGCTGATCATTGGATCGACCGCGAACGCCGGTCTCGGACAGATCCTGGACAACGGGCGAAGCCTCACGGACCTTCCGGAAATTCTGGCCGCGATGCTCATGATCCTGATCGTTGGCATCGCCGTCAACGACGTGATCTTCGCGCCGATGGAGCGCGGGCTTCTCCGCAGGCGCGGGCTGGTTCCCGCCTAGTTCTCTAACGACCGGCTTTCCCGTCAGCCTCGCGGCGGCGCTGTCCGCCCGAGGCGACGGTGGCGCCCTGCTCCGCTTCCCGCGCAAGCATGAAGAGCAGGTCCGAGCATCGATTGAGGTAGCGGAGCACCTCGGGGTTTTCGAGACCGCCCTCGCGTTGCAGCGAGACGGTTCTGCGCTCGGCGCGACGCACCAGGGTCCGCGCGAGGTCGAGGGCTGCACCGACGGGGGTTCCGCCGGGGATGACGAAGCCGCCGGGCAGCGGGACGCGCGCTTCCAGATCGTGGATCTCGCTCTCGAGCGCGGCGGACATGGCCGGGGTCACGACGTTGAAGTGGCGCTCGAGGTCGGCCCGATGACCGGGACCGGTGGCGAGCTCCGCGCCGACGACGAAGAGCTCCCGCTGGAGTTCGAGGATGCGTGTCGCTCGATCGGCCGAATCCGTCAGTGCCCTCGCCAGTCCGAGCGCCGAGACGGCCTCGTCGAGCGACCCGTAGGCCTCGGTGTGGATGTCGTCCTTGGCGACCCGCCCGCCGTAGAGCAGCCCGGTCTCTCCCCCGTCTCCATGACCGGTGGTGATGCTCATCTGCGCGGCGCTAGACGGCGCCGTGCAGGGTCGCTTCGACGAGCTCGGGAGGCGTGTCGTCGCGCCCGCGCTTCCAGTCCTCGATCCACTTGCTGGCCGCGATCGTTGCAGTGGTGGCGTCACCGACCGCGGTGGTGATCTGCCGGGTCAGCTGGCTGCGCACGTCGCCGGCAGCGAAGATTCCCGGGACGTTGGTCATCATCGTCATCGCGTCCGTCTTGTAATAGCCGGCCTTGTCATGATCGATGTGAGCGTCGACGAGCTGGGTGTTGGGGATGAAGCCGATGAAGATGAAGATGCCTCCAACCTCGAGCACGGAGCGACGCTCGGTGTCGAGGTTCCGCAGCGAGAGACGGCGGACCTTCTCGTCACCGTCGATGCTTTCGATGATCGTGTCGACCAGGAACTCGATCTTCGGATGCTTGCGCGCCTCGTCGAGGAGGATCGGCTGGGCGCGGAACTCCTTGCGCCGGTGGATGATCGTGACCTTGCTGGCGTAGCGGGTGAGGAACAGCGCCTCCTCCACCGCGGCGTCACCACCGCCGGCGACCGCGAGGTGCACGTCCTTGAAGAACGCACCGTCGCAGACGGCGCAGTACGAAACGCCGCGGCCCGCGAACTCCTCCTCGCCGGGAACGTCCAACTTACGTGGATTCCCACCCGCGGTGATGATCACCGCCGGCGCGAGGTAGTCACCGTCGTAGGTCTCGACGAGCTTCAGGCCATCGCTCTGCACCTTGATCGCCTTGACCTCCGTACGCACCAGCTCGGTCCCGAAATGTGCCGCCTGCTCCTCCATCACGGTTGCAAGCTCGCCGCCCAGGATCGAGAGATACCCCGGGTAATCCTCGATCAGCTCGGTGTTGAGCAGTTGACCGCCCGGGGCCTTGCCCTCGAGGAGGACCGCACGCTCACGGTTTCGACCGGCATAGAGCGCCGCCGTCAGCCCGGCGGGACCTCCGCCGATGATCGCGATGTCGAAGTTGCGTATGGGCACGATGGCTGCACTCCTCGGGGCACGTCTGTACGGCCCGTCACCCATGACGATACCCAATGCGGCGCCGAATCATCCGACCGCGACCCACTGACGCAGCGTCGACAGCACCCGGCTGATCGGAATGGCATACGAGTCCGCGCTGGAGGGGCTCGCTAAGGTCACGATCCCGACCACCCGTCCCGAGGCGTCGATCACGGGGCCGCCACTGTTGCCTTCGTAGATGCGCGCCCCGTGGAGGTGGAGCATGTCGTCGTACTCCTGGGGAAGCGCCTGGCCGGCCTCGATGCCGGTTCCCTGGAGAGGGACGTTGTCATTGAGGCCGATCAGCGTCTCAGAGGTCATGTCCGAGTGCCCGGTGGCGCGGCTCGAGGCCAGGGTGATGACCGGGACGGGGACCGCATTGAGGCTCCGTGCGTCGATGGGGAGCGGTGCCCCGTCCAGCGCGCCGGTCACCCGAAGCAGGGCCAGGTCGCTGGTCTGACTGCTCTGCACCAGGCGGGCAACGTACGTGTTGCCGGCCCGATCGGTCACCCGGACCGTGTCGTCGCCATTGACCACGTGGGCATTGGTGACCACGTCACCCAGGTTGTCGAAGACCCAGCCGGTGCCCAGCGACTCCGCAGCGCCGCTCTCGAGCTCGGCTTCCACGGTGACAACGCTCGCCAGGTCGTTGCGGCCGAGGTCGGTCAGCAGTGGTGGCGACGGGGTTGGACCGCTCGCGGCAGGGAGGGCGAGCGGGGCGGTCTTGGCCGGGCTGACCTGCGCGACCTGGTCTGCGACCACGAAGCCCGCCAGCCCGGCGGCCAGGAGCGCGATGATGGCCGCCACGGCTCGAGCCACCGCCCGCGGATGGAATGTCGGTTCGGTCCCTTGTTCCACGAGGAAACATTGTGGTTGTTCAGCAAGGCGGGCTCATCGTCGTCGGTGGTGGCGGTGGTGCGCTCGGCACCGCGGTCGTGAGCAGGCTGGCGGCCGCGGGCCGGAGGGTCGTCGTTCCGACGCGCCACCCGGGCCGATCCAGGCCACTCCCAGGAGCAACCGAGATCGAATGCGACCTCGACGATCTCGAGTCGGTGGCGCAGTTGCGGACTGCTGTCGAGGCCATGGGCGCGTGGGAGGGCATGGTGAGCGCGTCCGGCGGCTACGCCGGGGGACGTGCTCACGAGGTCGACGACGCTGCGATCGAAGGCCAGATCGCGGCAAACCTGCTCGGGCCCTGGCGTCTCGCGCGCGCCGCCGCCGCCTCGATGATCGCCGCCGGCGCGGGCGGCAGGATCGTGATCGTCGCCTCTCGCGCGGCGGTGGACGTCGCGCGCGGGCAGGCTGCGTACCAGGTGAGCAAGGCGGCCGTCCTGCGGCTCGCCCAGGTGATGGCCGCCGAGTTGCAGGGACACGGCATCACGGTCAACACCGTGCTTCCCGGCACCATGGACACAGCCGCGAATCGCGAATCGATGCCGAAGGCAAACCGCGCATCGTGGATCAGCACCGACGCCGTTGCCGCGGTCATCGAATGGCTGCTCTCCGACGCCGCCGCAGCGGTGACCGGGGCCGCGATTCCCGCCGGTTGAGCCTCAGGCGACGGGTGCCGCTTCGAAGACACCTGAGTCTCCCAGCCGAGCAATCGCCCGGGCTCGATGCGAGACCCGTGCCTTGTCCTCTTCCGGGGCCTCAGCGAAGGTGATCCCGAGATCCGCGGACAGGAACGCCGGGTCGTAGCCGAAGCCGTTGGTGCCCCTGGGTGGCGACACGATCGTGCCGAGGCATTCCCCGTGGGCGGTCACCGGCTCGGCGGCGGGCCGGGCGAGCGCGGCCACGCAAACGTATCGCGCCCGAGGATCGTCGGGCGTCTTCCGCTCCACCGCGGCGATCAAACCGAGGAGACGGTCCTCGTCGGTTGCCTGGTCGCCCAGCCAGCGGGCCGACATCGGACCGGGCCAGCCGCGGAGGGCATCGATCTCGATGCCGCTGTCGTCCGCGAGGGCCGGAAGATCGGTCGCGCTGCAGACCGCGGTTGCCTTCGCGAGCGCCGATTCCGTGTAGCCGGGGCCCGGTTCCTCGAGCACACCCTGGAACCCGATGTCGTCGAGCGATCGGAGATCCAGCCGCCAGCGGCTGAGCAGAGCCTGGAGCTCGCGGAGCTTGCCGGGGTTGCGCGTCGCCAGGACCAGGATCGCGCCGCTCACGTTGCGTGGCTCATCCGGCGCCGCTCAATACCTCAGCCTGCAGGGCAAACAGCTGCTTCAGCCCCGCGCCGGCAAGGCCGAGGAGGGAATCGAGCTCCTCGCGCGAGAAGGGCTCCTGTTCTGCCGATCCCTGCAGCTCGATGAACCGGCCGTCGAACGATCCCACACAATTCATGTCGGTCTCGGCCGCCGAGTCCTCGAGATAGCAGAGGTCGAGGCGCGGCTCTCCCGCAACGATGCCGGCGCTCACCGCGGCGACCGGCCAGCGCAGCGGGTCGGAGCGAAGGACGCGGGCGTCGCGAAGCCTGGCGATCGCCAGCGCGAGCGCGACGTACCCGCCGGTGATCGACGCGGTGCGCGTTCCCCCGTCGGCGACGATGACATCGCAGTCGATCAGGATGCTGCGCTCGCCGAGCGCTTCGAAGTCGACCGCGGCCCGCAGGCTCCGCCCGATCAACCGCTGGATCTCCTGGACGCGACCGTCCACCCTCCCCTTGCGACCGTCGCGCTCGGACCGGGTCTGGGTGCTGCGCGGGAGCATCGCGTACTCGGCGGTGACCCAACCGCGGCCGCTTCCCTTGCGGAAGGGCGGCACGCGCTCCTCGACCGATGCGGCACAGAGGACTCGCGTGTCGCCCATGGTGATGAGCGCGCTGCCCTCCGCATACGGAATCGGATGCAATTCGATCGTGGTCGGGCGGAGCTCATCAGAGGCACGTTCATCTGGACGCATTGGGCCGAGTGTATCGGTCGGCCCGGCGGTCAGCGCCGGAAGAGCCGCTGGAGGATGATGATCGACGCTTCGTAGAGCAGCAGCAGCGGGATTGCGAGCAGGGTCGGTGTGAACGGGTCCGCGCCGGGCGTGATCACCAGCGCCACGATGATGATCCCGACGTAGGCGATCTTCCGCCAGCCCTTGAGCTTTTTCGAGGAGACGATCCCGAGCAGGCCGAGCAGGACGATCACCACCGGCATCTCGAATGTCGCTCCGAAGATGAACACGATGATCAGGAAGAACCCGACGTATGAGTTGATGTCGGGGAAATAGACGGCGTGCCCGTTGAGGAAGTTGGTCAGGAAGCTGAGCCCGATGGGCATCACGAAATAGGCGAACGCGGCTCCCGCGGCGAAGAGCAGGAGTGCGCTGGCGATGAACGGCCCGACGAACTTCCGCTCCTTCGGACGCAATCCCGGCGACACGAAGTTCCAGACCTGCCACAGCACCACCGGCAGCGCGATGATCAGGCCGACGACGGCCGCGACCTTCAGGGGGACCGTGAGGCCCTCGGTCGGGCTGGTATAGATCGCCTCGTTGTTGGGGATGATGCTGTGCGAGTTCTTCAGAACCGTCGACAGCGGGTGCAGCAGCACACCGATGAAGAACCCGTTGAAGACGAACGCGACGGCCGTTCCGACGATCCAGGCCCCCATCACCCAGATGAGGACACGTCGCAACTCCTCCAGGTGCTGGACGATCGTCATCCGCCGTTCGTCGTCGCCAGCCACTCCTTGCACCTTACGTGCCTCCGGTCAGCGCGCGCGTGAAGGGCGCGTCAGCCAGAAACTGAGGGCTGGTGTGGGTCAGCCGGGACCGTAACGGGCTCAGCCGGCTGCACTGGCGCAGGTGCCGGAGCGGGTGCGGCAACGGCCTGGACGACCGGAGCCGGCTGCGCCGGAGTCGTGGTCGTGCCCATCACTGCGTCATGAGTCTCGGACGAAGCCTTCCGAAACTCGCGAATTCCCTTGCCGATGCCCGCGCCCACGTCGGGCAGCTTTCCCGGCCCCCAGATGATCAGGATCACCACCAGCACGATGATGATCTCCGGCAGATGTCCGCCTATGAATCCCATGACAGCCTCCAGTCTAGCACCATTTTTTACAGCCCCTGAGATCAGACTGAGACCGTAGACAGGGTGCGAGCGAACGACTCGACGGTCCTGTCCACGTCCTCATCTGAGTGTGTCGTCGAAAGAAACGCGGTCTCGAATTGAGATGGCGGCCAGAGGATCCCGGATTCCAACCACGCGGCGTGCAGGCGCCCGAAGCGCTCGCGGTCAGCCCGCTTCACGTCGTCAAAGCTGCGCGCCCTTTCGATCCCGATGAAGGGCGTCACCATGCTGCCCACACGACCGACGGTGCATACCGTACCGGCAGCCGCGGCCGCGTCCGCGAAGCCCGTCTCGAGGCGATCCCCGAGGCGCTCCAACCGCTCGTAGAGCCCGGGATTCTCGCGAAGCACGTCGAGCGCCGCGATCCCCGCCGCCATGGCGGGTGGACTGCCCGAGAGCGTGCCCGCCTGATAGACGGGACCCGACGGGGCGATCTGCTCCATGAGGTCGCGGCGGCCCCCGTAGGCGCCGACCGGCAGCCCGCCGCCGATCACCTTGCCNNCGGAACCCGGTCATCACTTCATCGAATACGAGCAAAGCACCCCATTTGGATGTGTTGTCGCGAAGTCCGTCCAGAAACCCGGGCTGGGGTGGTACGCACCCCATGTTCCCGGCGACCGGTTCCACGATCACTGCGGCGATCTGATCGCCCTCATCTCCGAAAAGCGCGATGACCGCCTCGAGGTCGTTGTAGGGCAGCACGACGGTGCCGGCGACAGCCGCGGC
>PKWB01000027.1:0-139 GCA_003131685.1 Candidatus Dormiibacterota bacterium | reverse complement strand
GCCGACATCGCGGCCTCGGTGCCCGAGGTGACGAAACGCACCATCTCCACGGATTCCACGGCGTCGACGATCCGTTCGGCGAGATCCACCTCGAGCTCTACGGTATGGCCGTACGCTACTCCCCGCTCGAGCTGGGCGC
>PKWB01000100.1 GCA_003131685.1 Candidatus Dormiibacterota bacterium | reverse complement strand
GTTCGAGTCCAGTCGCCCCGACATTACCCCTACTACATAAGGCTTTCGGCCTCTAGCTTGACCGCGCCGCCCAGTACAGGTGGTAGCCGTCAAGGTCGTCGCCCAAGCCCTCGCTCACCCCAGGGCACCGGGCTGCATCGACGATGCACCGCCGCCGCTGCCTGCGCGAAGATCCGTCGATGCCACACCGGGCGCTGACCTCAGCCGAGATCTCCTTATCCATGCACCCCGACACTGCACGTGTCACAGAGCGGATCGCACAGCTGGCGCGGGACGTCGAACTGGTCGTGCTCACCGACAATCACGCTGGGCAGGCCCGGATGTCGCCACTTGCGGCGGTGGCCCTGGCGAGGGAGCAGGGCGTCCGGACCGTGGTCCATATCTCGGCGCGGGATCGCAACCGGTTAGCGCTCCAGAGCGAGGTGATTGGCGCCGCCGCCCTCGGCTGCGACGGAATCGTCTGCCTCCACGGCGACGACGTTTCCGGGATTACCCGGGTCGGCGACATGACCGGGACGCAGCTGCTCGCTGCTGCCGGGGAATGGCTGGCCCCATCGCCAATCGTACGGGGCTGCGTATTGAACCCGTTTGCCACCGACCCCGACCGAGAGCTGCGGCTGTTGCGACGCAAGGTTGAGTGCGGTGCAACCTTCGCTCATACCCAGATGTGTTTCAGCATCCCCGCTCTGACCGGGTTCTTGGATCGCGCTGGCGAGGCGGGGCTGCTGAAGCGACTGCGCGTTTACGTGACCGTAGGAGTCCTGCGGAGTCGCGCCATGGCTGGTCGTGCCCGCTCCCTGCCTGGCTGCGACCTGCCTGACTCAGCCTATGCCCAGGTGTGCGCCGGGGGAGGACGCGAGTTGGCCCTTGAGATGGCACAGCGCCTAGCCGATCTTCCGGTGGTGGACGCGCTGCATGTCATGCCCTTGGGCGACGAGCCCACCGCTGCCCAAGTGGCAGCCACCTTCCGCCGTGCCCGGCAGGTCGCCCCGAGGCATGGGGTCGCGGCCCTTGACCACACTGTTAGCTGCCGCGGAATGTCGTCGCTTGAAGGTGTCAGGCGCCGACTGGACCCCCGAAGTCTGGCGCGTCGTCGACGCCTCGAACCTTGCTGAGCGGCCGCGGCGTGGCGCCTCGAGGTGGCAGAACTGCGCCCACTCGGTGTAGCTGCGTCGGCCGAGAATGACCGCGTCCTGTGTCGCGATCACAGCAGCAAGGTTGGCGTCCATCGCATCGTCCCAGTCGGCGAAGAAACCATCTGGGTCCTCGGCAACCCCGTCGAGGGACAACAACTCGTACACGACGATTTCGCACGCCCTACACCTTCGATTGGTCTCGACGCTACCAGTTGACTCATCAAGCTGCCTAAAATCATCGCTGCGACGTGCAGGGACGTGGGGGACCAGATCCGCGTTGAGAGACGCGGGTAGTCTGCCGGGTTAAGCCTTGAGATCGGACGGCGGGGATCCGGAGGGGGTCCGAGATCGTCGTGTGTGTGGTTGACCGCGACCCGGATGTCCGTCAACCCGGGTCGCTATGCCCCAAACCCCTGCTACTCCAACTGCCAGGACGACCTCGATCCCACGCTTCGTGATGTCCTGGCCCTGAACTGTTTGGGTACGGGCCGCCGATCAGCCCGCCTTTTACGCGCGCGAGAGAAGACGTTGTAACCGCGATGACGCGTTTGCGTTTACTGGGCATGATGCCGACCGTGAGTTCTCGAGGGGGTGCAGCGAGGATCCTTGTACCGACCTGGACGAGGGCTGGTCTGTTGGTGGGATCAACGCTCCTGGTCGGATGCGCCTCTGCGCCAACGATGCCGAGGCCATCGTTGGTGGCAACACCTTCAAAAACTGCTTCGACTCCGACTGCCTCAATAGCACCCGCGACTGACCCGCCTCCGGCAAGTCCCACACCCAGTCCCACGGCACATGCCATTGCAAGTCCGCTCGCGGCCGTCGGAGCTCCTCCCGGGACTGTCGGGCCGTACGTACTCGGGCTGGTCAACGCCGCGGGCAAGGTGGTGGCATCAGTCACGGCTACGACTCCCTCCAACTACGCGCTGTTCACCGGCCCACCGCTAACCGATACTTCGGACAGCCGCTTGTACTTCGAAGACGGCAACTCCGACATCGACTACCTGACCCCAACCGGGCAACACGGCGTCGCCTTCACGATTGTCCGCCCCGTCGGCGCCATCGTGGCATTCGCGGTGAGTCCCGACGACACGCGAGTTGCGGTGTCGATCTTGAACAACTGGGAAAGCCTTTCGCCCCCGTTCACCTCGCACATGTATCTCATGGCCATGGGCGGTGGTATCGAACAAACCTTGTTTGACGGATCGGGGGCGAGCAGTACACATCCTCTGACTTGGCCGATTGGCTGGGACGGGGACAATCTGGTGGTGGCGCAGGCATTCCCGACGAACGTCGGCGGCCCTCAACCCGATACGAACCCCTGCCAATCCTATGGGACGGTGACCTGTGCCGCTCAATTGCGCGTGCTCAATCCGGCCACTCGCTCGTTCGGACCGGTGCTCTGTCCCGGAGGAACTATGAGTGGCGGTCCAACCGCAGCCGGGATCGCCTGCACGACCTCTGGATTGCAAGCGGTGTCCTGGTCGGGGGCGATCACATCCTTCGGCTCGAGCATCCCCGGCGCATGCATATTGTCGCCCCAGGGAGCGATGATCGCATGTCCTTCCAATCTTGACACGACGTACCCCGACGTGACGACTGACCATCCCGCGCACCTTTTCCGCGCCGGCGGTGTTGCGCAACAGATCCCCAACCCCGGCAACGCCCAGATCATCGGGTGGATCGATGGCAATGACGTGGCGGTCACCACCGGGGCTGACAGCCAAGGGTTGGCGGTGGAGAACATTGTGACCGGCAAGCAGATTCCTGTCTCGCTGGCGACCGGTCCGGACCACTTCCTCTATCAGGTCTATGGAATGATCCCGGGAGCGCTCTGACCGCGATCAGGAATAGACAGGATCTCGCCACGGGTTTGTGTGCTTAAGATGCACTCGTGAGGACTTACACAATCGTGCTCGAGCCGAAGGAAACCGGCGGCTACATGGTTCTGGTACCCGCGCTCCCGGGATGCTTCACCCAGGGCCGAACCGTCGACGAGTGTCGCGAACGCGCGGCCGAGGCGATCGCCGTCCACATCGCTGGATTGGCTGACCCAGAACATGGATCCTCAAGCTGAATCTCCGTCGCCGATCGACCATTGGACGATGAACCATTTCTCCCAGGCGAACCGCAGCGGGCTCGGCCAAGGCCATGTGCCGTCGCTGCTGAGGAGAGTTGCCGATTCCATCGAAGGCTTAGGCGATGTCATCGTCGAAGACATTACGTTTCGTTCGGAGCCCACGGCGGACGAGCGAGACATCTCGATGACGGTGTACTACCACGACGCTAGAAAGACGGGAGACGGCGCACGACCATCCTCCGTTTAGTCGCTGGGGACCGGTCGCACGTGCAGTGCTTTTCAGGGCTCCGGCACTGCGTGCGGGCCGGTCGCACCACAGGCACGTGTGCCACGCCGAACCTCATCTGCCTTGAGCAGACTGACACCGTATTCCGCGGTCAGCCCCGGCCTCCTGCGGACAGCATCGCCGCGCGGGTGGCCAACACGGTCGCTTGCGGTCACCTCCGAACGCACCGGGCACGAACTCAAGATCCGCAACGGCGCGGCGAAACGATGGTTACCTCACTTGGCACGCGACGACCACGCGGATCGTCGCCCCGACCGTTAGGGTGGCCGGCCCACTCGACGGGCAATCCACATTGCCACCGTCATAGAGCAGGCTGCGCCCAGTGATCGCGTAGGTGCCGATCGGAACTCGGACTAAGAAGACGCCATCGGATCCGACCGTGGCGGTGAATATCCTTCCGTCCGAGTCACGGAGTCTGATGGATCCTCTGAGCGGACGCGGCGTTCCAGGGGCGGCCCCGCCGACTGCTTCAAGCGTGCCTTGGATGACACCGGTGGCCACGGTCGAGCCTCGCAGGAACGATGGCGTGACCAGAGTCCAAGTGGCGCCGGCGTCGTCCGTCTGCCAGAAGGTGAACGGGGCGGTGTTCGGGGTCGCGACAGAGTTGGCGGGCCCCGAACTGATGTCAACCGGGGTGGCCCAGCCAAGGCTTGCGTTGACAAAGTCGATCTCGTCGATATCAGAGGCAGGCCCAGTAGCACTCGCTTCCGATCCCGCGGTCCGACGCGCTTCTTGCCACGAGCGCCCACCGTCCTTTGTCGTCCACAGCACAGCAGACGACGGGTTATTGTTCCCGGTCAGTCCGAGGGCAAGTCCATCGTCTGCATTGATGAAGTCCACAGAGGTCGCGGGAGGCTCGGCCTNNTTGGGTCCAGGTTCGACCGCCGTCGGTCGTGGCGAACAGCATGGGAGTGCCGTTCGCAGCCACCAGCTCGCCGTCGAGCGGCGACGTGAACTGGGGGGCGTTGACGGCGCACCCGGTGCCGCAGTCGAGCGATTGCGGACGCCACGTGGCGCCACCGTCATGCGTGACCTCGAAAAACGGACCGCCGTTGACGCACCCTCCGGCGACCCATCCGGTCGTCGTATCCGCGAAAGCCATGCCGTACTTGGCACACGAAACCGGAAGCGCCCCTGGCGCCGCGGCTCCGCTCGCTGGAGTCGTCTCCACCCGCGACCAGTGCATTCCGCCGTCGACCGTCCGAAAGATGAAGATTGGGGATCCTTCGGTCCCATCCTGGGTGTCGAAGAACCAACCATGCGCGCGGTCGACGAAGTCGAGGTCGGCGGCCGAATACATGCTCTGGGCCGTTTCGTCAAGCGCGGTGAAGGACTTGCCCTGCGTCCATTTGGCGCCGCCGTCGTCCGTCGACCACCCCACCAACTGGTACGTGCCGACGTTCTGTGTCGACCCAGACGACGCGAGGATCCGAGCCGACAGGGCATCGACCCACGCGACTTCGATGACGTTGAACCGCCCAACCGGCGGCGGGACGATGGTCCATTGCTGCACGCCGACGGTTGTGTGCAGGATGTCGCTCCCGCCTCCCCATGCCCACCCGGAGGTCGGACTGAACATGTGCAGGTCGGAAACCTCGGCGGGCCCTTGCACCACGCCGGGAACTGAGCGCGTTCCGCCTGAATGGAGCAGCAGCGTGACCCCAAGAGGAACGCCAATGACCACGGCGACCACGACGGCGACGGCGGAACTCATCAGGCGCCTGTGTCGCGCAGCCGTGACTGGAAATCGTTCCTTCGGCCGCCGCGGCGCGGTTCGTGCGTACGTCGAATAACCCTCGAGGTACGCCGAGAGGGAGGAAGCGAGATCTTTGTCGTCGCGATCACTCACGTTGCAGCTCCTTTCTGAGCCTGCTCAGCGCACGCGAGAGATGGCTCGCCGCCGCTCCGGTGCTGCAACCCATGAGGTCGGCGCACTCGTTCAACGTGTACCCACTCATGTAATGCAGCGAGACGACAGCCCGTTGCTGTGGGGAGAGCCGTCCGTAGGCGCGGTGCGCAGGTCGATGTATTTCCCGTCGGCCTCGAGGTGCTGGTCAATCTGCGTGCGCTCGGCGCTGCGCATCCTTGCTGACAAAGATCGGCTCAGCCAGCGTCGCCGGTGAAGTGCCTGATGGACACCGATCGCCATCAGCCAGGCTCGGGTGTGCTCGGGATCGGTTCTGGTCGCCCATCCTCGCCATGCAGCAGCCGCCGTCTCCTGGACGGCGTCCTCGGCATCTCCAGGATCCCCGAGGATGGAGAATGCGAGGGCAAAGAGGCGGCCGCGCTCTGCTCCGAGCAACTCCTCGAACTCGGTAGCGTCCGACGCCGATTGGCCGTGGATCACCCCGCGGCATTCTGCCGCAGGATCAGAGAGTTGACCATGCCCTTAAGTGCCCGCTCGAGGGCAAACGCATTACAGGCGTCGTGAACCTCGCACCGCCCCCGGATGGTGCAGTGGCAAGGAGCATGGCGCCTTGGTGGCGACGCGACGCCACCACAGGAAATGACCTCAGGGCGTCCTCCGACCTCGGGAGGGCCATGTAAGGTTTACCGGCACTTCGAGCGTATGCATCTCGTGACCACCTCCGCGACCGTTGCGTCAGTGGCTGCCGACCGCCTATCGGCAAGCGACACGGCGATATCGCTTTCTGCCGGCGAACTCTGCGACCACTACGCCGCCCGCGTTTATCAGTTCGCAAACATGGTGGCGGGCAGCGACCTCGAGGCCGAGGATCTAGCGCAGTCGGCCCTTGAGCGTGCTCTCCGCGGGTTGCCACGGTTCGACAATCGGAAGGGTGAGGTCGAGGCATGGCTATGGCGCATTGTCGTCAACGTCGCGCGAGATGCGGGGCGAGCTGCGGTGCGTCGGCAACGACTGTGGGAGCGCCTCGTCCAGTTTCGCAGCGGCTGGACCGGCAATGACGATATACCGCTGGGAATCGACGACGATCGGCTCCTCGAAGCAATACGCATGCTCACGCCCCGCCAACGCTCGGTGCTCGCGTTGCGGTTCGGCGCTGATCTCGACTACGCGGGCGTGGCGTCCGCGCTGGGTATCTCATCGGGCGCTGCCGCCGTCGCCACACACCGAGCACTAGTTGCGTTGCGGCGGAAGCTGCTGGAGGAGAGTCGATGACCGCACCGCAATTGACGGAATCGTTGAGTGACAGGCTGACGGCCTTGAAGTGCCCGCTCCCAGACGGCTTGATCGCGCGCGCCCGAACGGGAGCCGAAGCATTCAGTCCGCCTGCCGTTCGGACGGCCGCGTCCAAGGACGAGGGCATCGAAGCTACGAACTCACCAGCGCGGCTGCCAACCTTCGCTCCTGCGGCCCATCGTCCCCATCACAGGGCTCTCAATCGATTGGCGGGGACAGTCGGCATCGCGGTTGTCGCGGTGGCGGTCGCAACGTTTGGGCTCGAGCTCAGCGGCCACGTCCACTCGACGGCACCAGCGCCGGTTCCAGGTGGCAAAGCTGTGCCAACGAGCACTCCCAAGCCGACGCCTTCCAGCCCTGCGGCGAGTTCGTTGCCAACCGGCGCGAGGGTGCTGATCCCGCCGACCTCCGGGACAGGAACCGAGACCCTCCCGACCGTGACCCTGGGTCCAAACGAGGGAATCTGGATCGCGTACAGCTGCAGCTCAAACACCATGCCTTTCAATTCCATCTTCGTTTCAGGACGGGGCGTCCCTGTGTTCCTGGGACCAAACTTCGAATTCTGGCTGCACCAGTTCTCAACACCGAACCGCTGCAGCGGCACATTGCCGACCGATGGTGGGCAGGGCGGGCCACTGACCGTGCGATTCAATGCCGTCCGTCCATCCGTGACGTGGACGGTCGCTCTATACGAGTACCCGTCTCAGGCGATTCTCTCCGCGCCTTCACCGTGGGAGACTGCGCCGAGTTTTCCAGGATCCACGCCGCCGTTCCTCGATGCGCCGGCGCCGCGCGGCGCAAAAGTGCTGATCAAGATCACCTATGGCTCGGGGTCGGAAACACTTCCGACCGTCACGGTCGCACGCAATGTGCCGCTCGTCATCGAGGGCGGTTGCATCTCGACGAGCGCTTCAGCGAACGTGCTCACGATTGGGTCAGGAGACCCAGCCTTCGATGGTTCCGAGGGGATAGGCCAATGCTTTTACGGCACAAGTGCCGGTGGAGGCGGTGGAGGCCCCGTAGGCTCGGGCGCAGGCGGTCCGCTGACGCTTCGAGTTGTGGCCGCTCCCTCTGTGAGGTGGGTCATCCTCGTCTACGAAGGGGGTGGATCTACGTCGTTGTGGGGGCCGCCGGCTTAGCGGTTCACTCGACTTGACACTGACACGCTTCGGACACCCGCCATCGGCACATCGGCCCCGTTCTGGGGACGCTACGAGGAGAACTTGCAATGAATTACCCACGGATGTTTGCTTTGGGAGTTGGCACCTGCGCCGTGCTTGCGCTGGTCGGGTGCGGTGCCACCGGGAACGGGGTCTCACCAAGCCCCGCGGCTTGCAACGGCTCCGCCGCAGTTTCCGGCCTGGGAACCGTCGCAAACACCAACACCGTCAGCGCGTCCAACGAGCTGGTCTTTTCGCCAGCTTCACTGACGACGCAGGCTGGCGCCGTTGTCGAGTTTAAGAACACTGGCACAGTGAGGCACACGGTGATGTTTCAGGACGCGCATGATGGGTGCCTCAGCGACGCGGCGCTCGACCCGGGTGCAACCTGGGAGGTGAAGTTCACCGCAGCCGGCACGTATAACTATCACGGCACGATCCACGCGCCGAGCATGAAGGGTGAGATCACCGTATCGGGCTCGTAGTCAGGACCGCGTCGGCGGAGGAGGGAGCCCGTCCCACGGCGAGCGGGCACGCCGACGACGCTTCCCACCGTGCACGCCGTTGTCCGCCCCGCCCACACGCACGCCCGAGGCTGTACAAAAGCTCCGCGTCAGAGTCCGTAGATCCGTCTGGCTCGGCGAGTAGGTCGAGCCAGGGGACGGCTCCATCACTCGACGAGTGTGGCGCCTCACTCCAAGCCAGATGAGGAGGCAGGAGGCTTGCGCGGGAATCGCGTCCTGGTGTTCAATTCAGGCTGAATACGGCGTGACCCGCGAGGAAGTTTGGGAGCTGGGGGTCGCTGGTTCGAGTCCA
>PKWB01000016.1 GCA_003131685.1 Candidatus Dormiibacterota bacterium | reverse complement strand
GAGTAGTGTGCCCCGGGTTTTGTGGAGTCGGATTACTGGACTGCCATGCTGCTGTGCCACGAGGAGGACGGCATGGGACGAAGGGGTTATCCGGCGGAGTTTCGGCAGCGTGTGCTCGAGCTGATTGCGTCAGGCCGACGGGTCGCCGATGTAGCCCGCGATCTGGGTATCAGCGAACAGACCGTGTACGTGTGGCGGCATCAGGATCGCGCTGTTCGGGGCATCGAGCCCGGCCTCACGTCAGTCGAACGCGCAGAACTGGTGTCGGCGCGTCGTCGGATTGGAGAGCTGGAGACTGAGCTGGCCATCCATCGTGCCGCGGCTGAGCTGCTGAAGGGGACCACAAGCCCAAAAGCAGGTTCGCGGCAGTCGAGGTGATGGCTCGACGGGGCTTGCCCGTCCAACTCGCCTGTCGTGTCCTCGCAGTCTCCGAATCCGGGTACTACGCACGCCGCTCTCGGGCGCCATCGCCGCGCTCCATCCGGCACGCCTGGATCACCGATGTCATCCGTCAGTCGCACGCCGCATCGCGCGGCACTTACGGGGCCCGGCGCATCCACGCCGACCTGACGCTGGGACGCGGCATTGCCATCGGTCACGAGGCCGTGGAGATGCTCATGCGCCGCGCTGGGGTGCAAGGGATTTCCGGCCGGCCGCGCTTCCGGCACGTCCCCGGCGTGGCCACGGCAATGGACCGCGTCGAACGGCAGTTCCACCGTGATCACCGCGACGAACTGTGGGTCACCGACATCACCGAACACCCGACCCGAGAGGGCAAAGTGTATTGCGCGGTGGTGCTCGACGCCTGGTCGCGCCGGGTGGTCGGCTGGTCGATCGACTCGACGCCCGGCGCCGCGCTGGTGACCAACGCCCTGGGGATGGCGATCGAGCAGCGCCGTCCCTCCGGCGCCACCGTGATACACAGCGACCAGGGAACGCAATTCACCTCCTGGGCCTTTACCCGGCGCGCGATCGACTCCGGATTGCTGCCGTCGATGGGCTCCGTCGGTGATTGCTTCGACAACGCAGTCATCGAATCCTTTTGGAGCCGCATGCAGGTCGAGTTGCTCAACCGCAAGCGTTGGTCGACGCGCATTGAGCTGGCCAGCGCGATCTTCGACTACCTGGAGATCTTCCACAATCGCCAGCGGCGTCACTCGTCGCTGAGTATGCTCACACCGGTCGAGTTTGAGGCTCTACATCTACCAACCACGGCAGCGTGAGTCCAGCGATGCGACTCCATCAAAGCCAGGACACCCCAGAGTCTCCAGTTTTGCCGGGGCGGTTCCGTGTTGAATATGAGCAGGCGTCAGCCCTGCCCTCCGTCTCCGGCGGGACTTGCTCGGACCAGTTGCGCCCGCGTGGATAATGCGCTCGTGAGCACAAGGCTCGAGACCGCGCGCCTGATGGTGTCCGAGCCGTCTCGACGCCTTGGCCGGTGAGGCACGATGGCCTTGACCGCCAACCAATTGGAGCAGTTCGTCGAGGAGGGCTTTGTCAAGCTCGAACGGGCGTTTCCCGAGAACGTTGGACAGCAGTGTCGACGGGAGCTCTGGGACGCCATCGGGTGTGACCCATCCGACCGATCGACTTGGACTCAGCCGTTCATTCGCCTTGACAGCTTCGGCACAGCTGCCTTCCGAGCCGCAGCAAACACGCCTCCGCTACTGGAGGCCTTCGATCAACTCGTCGGCGTGGGGCGCTGGATCGTATTGACCGGTCTCGGAACCTTTCCTCTTCGCTTTCCCAGCACAGAAGCGCCACTGGAGGCCGGGTGGCATGTGGAAGCCAGCTTTGCGGGGGCTCAACGCGAAATGCGCGTCAATCTGCGCTCCCGTGGTCGCGCGCTGCTCATGTTGTTCCTCTTCTCCGAGGTAAGCTCCGATGACGCGCCGACACAGGTGCGCGTCGGTTCACATCTCGATGTTCCGCAGTTCTTGAAGTCAGCGGGGGACGATGGTGTGGCATGGATGACACTGTGCCAACAGGTAGTTCCGGCGTCGGCCCGCCGTCCCATCGAGCTGGCCACGGGCTCCCTCGGAGACGTGTATCTCTGCCATCCGTTTCTCGTGCACACGGGGACTGCTCATCGTGGCCATACGCCACGGTTCATGGCCCAAACACCGCTCAGATCCATCGAGCCGCTTGACCTGGACTCGCCGAATCCGACTCCAGTCGAGCGAGCGGTCATCATCGGTCGGGACCGCTGACCCGGCCGGCGGTTCGGGTCGCCTCCAAATTCCGCGGGCCTACGCCACGCGGTGCAGCCATTCTGCCCAATGCACCGCCTTCCAGCCACTAGCGTGGTCGCTCGGCACCTTGTCGCGACCTCATGGCCAACGCCGCTAAGCTGCCCAACAACCGTGTAACTCGGGCACCGCAGGTGGCTGAGCGGTCGTTCGTTCGCTCCGCTCACCGTCGCCAGAGCCCGAATCGCCCCATGTGGCAAACGAGCCACGGCACATCCGCCTCGCTCACCCCAGCGTGCCATTAACACACCAGAGCGGATCGACCTAGCTGACCGCGCTGCCGGCGAGCACCTGGTGCGACACAGGAACTGTGGCGCGGAGTGTCGTCCCCCGCCCCACGGTCGATTCGACCTGAAGGTTCCCCCCGAGGGCATCGAGGCGGTCTTCCATATTGGTCAGCCCATTGCCGCGAGCGGTAGTGCTGACGACAAAGCCGCGCCCGTCATCGTTGACCTCGACAGTGAGCAGATCACCGTCCTGCCTTAGGCGCACGACGGCTCTCGATGCCTTCGCGTACTTCTGAATGTTCTGAAGGGCTTCGAGAATGCAGAAGTACAGTGCCGCCTCGGTGTCTTGTGGATAGCGTCCGATGCCATCGATTTCGATGGTGATCGGCAGCGTGGCCTTGCGCGCCTGGGCTTGGAGGGCGGTGGGCAGGCCCTTCTCAGCCAGCAGCGGGGGATAGATGCCGCGGGCCAGATCGCGGAGCGTCTCCAATGCTTCATCCGCATCGCCTTTGAGTTGCTCAAGAGTTGTGATCGCCTTCTTCGGATCTTTCGTCAGCAACATCTCGACGAGGCCGAGCTTGACCTTGATCGCCACCAAGTATTGCTGGGCTCCATCGTGGAGGTCGCGCTCCAGCTTGCGGCGTTCATGATCTTGTGCCGCCACGAGCCTCTGCCGGGAGCCTCGGAGGTCCACAAGTCGGGCTTGCAGATCAGCGGTGAGGCCGACATTCTTGAGGACGAGACCCGCCTGATGGGCGAGGTCGTCCATGAGCTTGATCTCGATCGGCGAGAGCGATTCGCCGCGCCGCTTGGTCACTGTCAACGCACCCAGCACGTCGCCCTGATGGCGAACCAGCAGTGATCGATCCGCATTGGGGATCGAGAGTTCTCCAGCGCCGTTCAAGTGCAACACCGAGGGTATTGCGGCATCGAGCGGGAAGGCTGCAGCACGACGCAACTCATCGCCGCTGCGCAGCCAGATCTCGGAGAGCTCAGCAGCGGTGCCTTCCGCGAGGACCCGGGCCATACGCGGGAGCACCTCGTCGCTGGCGTACGACTCGGCAACCCGCTCGGAGAACTGTGAGAGGACTTCGTACGGAGTAGCTCGCTTCCCGTAGACGAGCCGATTCGCGACTCGCTGTACCCGCTCCCGAACCGGCTGGAAGCCAATGGCCACTATGGCGGTGGCGAGAATGGACAGGGCCAGGTTGGGTTTGCCGCCACTGCCGACGAGAGTGCCGATGCCGACTGCGATGCCGACGTATACCGCAGTGATGAAGACAGCCAGTGAGCCGTACACGATGCTCCGGCCGATGAAGACGTCGAGGTCGTAGAGGCCGTACCTCATCACAGCGAGCCCGATTGTGAGCGGGAGGGCGACTACAAGCCCAAAGTCTAAGGTGTAGTTGTCTATGGCAGTCCCCGCATTGGAGAGGAGCGGCGTGAACGTCAAGATGAAGATTCCCAAGGCAGTGGCAGCCACATAGGCAAACCAGCGCATTTGGCGCCGTTCAACGCCCCGCGACCGGCGGAAGCGCACCACCACCGCCGTTACTAGAATTACGAAAATCAGCAGGAACAGCAGGCTTTGAAAGCCGCCGTTAATGTTGGTCAGGCTATCGAGTGCGGGTATCGCGAGAGGGTTGGTCAGACTGGGCAGCCGCGGCGATAACTGCGCCGATTGCGTTGAAACCATCGTCGATGCAGTCAGGACAACGGCGGTGGTAAGCCCCACCCAGGCGGCCCATCGCCAGCGCGGTCCGGGCAGTATCCGTCCGTTCGGGAAGACGAAGACTACGAAGAGCAGCAACAAGGCACCAATACCAAAGCCGTTGTTGTACACCCAGGCTGCCCATGTCACCCAAGCGCGAGGTGATGCGCCGGATAGCAACCCGCGCATCGCGATGAAGTCGGCGAAAAGGCAGATTGAGTCAGCCACAGCAATGGCCAGCAGCAACCAACCAATCGAGTTCCGGGGGCGGCGGATCGCGATCAGCACGCCGAGGATGGCGGTGATGGGCGCACCCAGGAAATAGCCCAACCGCGCGGTTCTCACCGAGTCAATCGCCTTCCAGTCGACCGGCAACAGGACCAGGCTGGCAACCACCAGTCCGAGGCAGAACACCCCCACACACCAGGCGAGCGGAACGGCCCTGCGCTCCCAGCGTGCTGTCATGAGGCCACAGTACCCGCGGGCCTGATGGGCTGTCGATCGTGCAACCGCCCCCCGCGAAAGGGTGGCTGCACTCCTCGCTCTCGAGAGGCGGCGCGATTTCAGCGACGGTGAGTTTAGAAACCAAGACCCCGCGCCCGCCTCCGAGCAGCGCCAACGCAGCCTTGATGCAGTTCGCGTCAGGCCCACCCTCAGGGCCGTCACTGTGCCGCCGTGTGAGGAATCCCTCGCTCACCCTGGCGTACAACTTTCACACCAGAACTCGGGACGGCAGTGGAGCTAGCGGCGCATCCTGCAAGTGCGTAGGCCACAGGCTGGTGGTAGCCGATGAACCGCGAGGTGGGCGTGAGGCTCCAGCGGTTGTCGGCAAGCCCGGCCCTGGCCCCTTCGCCGAGGCCAGGGTCGGACTCATTCGGATCTAAGGTGTGACGAGCGTGAAGATGCCCCCATTCACGGAGATGCCGTTGCCGTTGCCAGTCGCCGCAAAACCGGTCGCCGTCGGGGCGAGGCCCTCGAAAGCGAACAGGTACAAGGGATTGCCGTCATAGCGCACCTGCGTGCCGTTCGGCGTGTGCAGGGTGCCGAGATTCGCTGGCGAAAGCCCACCCGACACCCCGGGCGTGCCGCTGGTAAGCATGCCGGGCCAGGCGCGCGCACATGCGCCCGTGCACGCGCTGTGTCCAGGGGTGTCCTTTGTGTAGCTATACACCGGGAAGTCGATCCACCCGATGCCGGTAAACATAGGCGTGGCGAGGACCTTCGTGCCGCCGATCTTCGTGGTCGTCAGCGTGCCGGCCCACGGCAGAGCCCGCCCCGAAGGCGCCATCAGGTTCCAGACGCCGTGCCAGGGCGGGAGGCTGGGCTCGTCCCATCCCTCACCCGTGACCTCGCCGGGACCCTGGTCGAACAGGTACAGCGGGTGTCCGGCATAGGTGACCTGGTCACCAACGCCGGCTCGCCACACCGTGCCGAGCAGCTGCTGCGACGCTCCGGAACCGGCGATTGGAGTGCCGGTCGTCGTAATGGCGGGCCACTCGGCGTTCGTGTCATTTGACGGTCCGGTGCACAGGAGCGTTCCGACCGGAGTGACCACTGGCTTGCTCGTGCAGCCGAACGTCCTGCCGTGGTCGCTCGTGATGAAGTAGAGGCTGAAGCCAGCGTACGGGCCCGAGCCGACGACCAGCGCCCTGCCGAAGGCGGTGGGCGAGGTGGTGATGACGGTTCCCGTTGCCGCCGAGGCGGTTCCCGCGAAAACCGGGACACTAGCGAGACTGACGACAAGCGCGGCGCCGGCGACGATCCCACGCAGCCCCGGCCGTACGCCCGGAGACTGGTCGGATCCAAAGTGGGTGTTCATATGCTCCCCCGATGCAAATCGTGTGCGATGGGGCACATAGCCCCCAATAAAGTTGCTCCCTGCTACATCGCAGGAATTCGTTGTCATGTTTTGTCTGGAAGAGCCCCTCAGCCCATCAATCCCCTCCTCTGTGCCTGTCGACCGTTGACGGCCTATCCTGAGCCGCGAACAGCCGACGGTTGCAGCGATGATTGTGCATCACCGAGTAGAGCCAGCTGGCGACGAGGAGGCCACCGCCGCTGAGCCCAAGCCCGCCAGGCACCATGAACTGTGTGCACACCTCTGAGCGTGATGTCATCACGGGCACCGTATCGGCGCCGTAGACGGGTTGTCGATGGTGCGACCGCCCCTGGCGAGTGGGTGGCAGCACTACCCCGGCGATCGGGTTACGGCTTCCCAATTGCGCTCCGGAGGTAATGGCGGACCACACCGACGCGGCGTGCACGAAAAAGCATCGGCCCTCGGACAGCCCCGGCGGCTGTCAGGAGCGCGTCGGACAGTTCGAGAACGAGCACCGTCGCGCACGCCAGCGTCCTGTCACCAGATCCAGGGGCTTCAGATGCTCGACCCGCCCAACAGCCGCACAGAATGCCCCAAAGTCAAGAGCGGAAGGGGAGGGAAGCAACAGGCAGTACGCGCGGGTGTGTGTTGGCGGAATTCCAATGGATTCCAACGCACCTGGTCTAGTCGTCATTCCAACCA
>PKWB01000189.1 GCA_003131685.1 Candidatus Dormiibacterota bacterium | reverse complement strand
GGGCGGCGCGGCTCCAGGTCGAAGGCGAGCCGATTGAGGAAGGATCGGTGCGTGACGATCGCCTGCGCCTGATCTTCACGTGCTGCCACCCGGCGCTTGCGACCAACGTCCAGGTGGCACTGACACTCCGGTTGCTCGGCGGGTTGTCGACGCCGGAAATCGCCCGCGCGTTCATCGTCCCCGAGGCGACCATGGCGCAGCGACTCGTCCGCGCCAAGAACAAGATCCGTGATGCGCGCATCCCGTACCGGGTGCCGGATTCCGTGGAGCTTCCCGACCGGTTGCAGCCGGTGCTCGCGGTGATCTACCTGATCTTCAACGAAGGATATGTGTCGAGCACCGGTCAGCATCTNNGAGCTGATGCCCGACGAACCGGAGGTGCTCGGGCTCCTGGCGTTGATGTTGCTCATCGATTCGCGACGGCACGCGCGGACCACCAACAGCGGGGATCTCGTTCTGCTTGCGGATCAGGACCGCGCGCTGTGGGATCGCGCGCTCATCGCGGAGGGCCAGTCGATCGTGCGCGACTGCCTGCATCGCAATCAGCCAGGTCCATACCAGATCCAGGCGGCGATCAACGCGGTGCACAGCGATGCACCGACCGCGGCCGCAACTGATTGGCGACAAATCCTGCAGCTGTATGACCAGTTGCTCGCATTCACACCGACCCAGGTCGTCGAGATCCACCGCGCCGTCGCACTCGCCGAGATCAGGGGAGCGTCAGATGCGCTTGCGGTGGTCGAGACCCTGAATCTTCGTGACTACTACCTGTTCCACGCCGTGCGAGCGGAGCTGCTCAGCAGGGTCTCGCGCAACGAGGATGCGAGGAGGGCATTCGACGCGGCCCTCGCGCTCACCACAAACCCGGCCGAGCGGACCTTCATGGAGCGAGCCCGCAATGCGCTGCCTGAGTGAGCAACGCTAAGGAGCAACAGTCGGCGCCGCGGTGCGTCGCGCGGGCGACCTTTGGCAAATGATGCCGTCACCACGGCCGCTACAATCAGTGGCGCGCCGATGGCGAAGCCGAGCCCGGGACGGTCGTGGAGGATGACGACCGCCAGCGCCGACATCGCTGACAAGTTTAGGTCTGCCGGCGCGCCCTCCCCGGGGCTGATCGCCATCGGAGCGCCGGCGTTCCGTGCTTGCGGCGGCCTTTCGAGGGCGGGGGTGGCTGGCCGGCGAGCTCGTGCAGGCGCGTGCGCAGGGTGGTTAGGGAGGTGATGAGCTGCTCGCGGTCGGGCTCGCTGAGATCGCGGGCAGCGGCGGTGAAGGTTGCGTGGAGGGCTGGCAGGGTCTGGTCGACGATCTCGCGTCCCTGATCCGTGAGATGGATGAGGATCTTGCGCCGGTCGGTGGGGTGCGGATGCCGTTCGATCAAGCCGCGGCCTTCGAGGGTATCGAGCAGCGAGGTCATGCTGGCGCTTCGGACGAGGAGGCGCTCAGCAATCACATGCCCGGCGAGCGGCTCGCCGGCGCCTTCGAGGATTGCGAGCGTCTGCTGCGCGCTGGTGGACAGCCCCGCGATCTCGCGTATCCGCCGCTCGCCCTCAGTCTCGAGGTCGGCGGCGACCCGTATCAGATTGGCAGCGACCTCGGCTGCCGATCGGCTCGCGCCCGGGAACTCGCGTTCGAAGTCACTGGGCACCCGTATCGGTGATTGGGGACTCACGGGACCCATGGTAACTAGGACACTGGTCGCTAGACTTCTAGCGATATACAGGCCTACAATGCCGCGGTCGCCAACCAACTACCCATGGAGGATCCCACGTCATGTCGGACGCGAATAAGCAACTCATTCGGCGGTTCCTGCAACGGGTCAACGCCGGCGACCTCGCGGTGGTGGACGAGCTCGTCTCGGACGACTTCATCGAACACGAAGCGATACCCGGGTTGCCGGCCACCAAGGCCGGAGTACGCCAGATGTTCGAGATGTTTCAGGCGGCATTCGCTGACGCGCAATTTGAAGCGGACGACGTGATCGCCGACGGCGATACGGTGAGCGTCCGAGCGCGGCTGACAGGAACGCATCGGGCTGACTTCATGGGAGTTCCAGCCAGCGGCCACAGCATCAGCGTTGGGATCGCGGACTACTTCCGGATCGACGACGGGGTGCTGGTCGAGCACTGGGGAGTGATGGATACCGGTGCGTTGATGCAGCAGCTCGCCGGGCACTGATAGATCGCGTCGTCACTCGAACTGAAGGGTCGATCGACAGAGTTGGATGGGTGCCGGGGGTATAGCGATGGCCACTTTGCCTTAACCCTCATGGATTCGTCGGAACCGAGAACGGGTTCGATTCCCTTCCTCGGCACTCGATCTCTGTATTCAGAATCGGTCCAATCGACGCCCGGTTGACCACCGATCTGACCACTTCTGGGGCACGGAGGAGCGTGTCCAGGGTGATCGCCGCCTCGCGGTGCATGGACGCCGTCGCGTGGCTGTACAGGTCTAGCGTGGTGGCCACGGTGGCGTGGCCGAGCATCTCGCTCACGAGCTTTGGATGGACGCCCTGGCTGAGCATCAGCGTCGCCGTGGTGTGGCGTGCATCGTGGGGTTTCGACGCGGATGTGGACATGAGCAGGGTCACGGCCCAGGTGGCGGCAGCGTCAACGGCACCCGCGACCCGACTAGAAGCGATGTAAGCTAAAGCCCTCTACGAGGAGGCAGGGGGATGACGGCAGCGGACGCAGATACGCCGCACAACTCCGTGAGGAGCGACACACAGCCCCGCCGGCGGCTGCTGACCGCTGCGGCCATCGCCGGACTCTTGTTCGTCTTCATCACGACGGGGCCGAGCGTACTCGCGCCATTCTCCAGGGTGCAGGCTGGGCCGGCACTCGCGACAGCTGAGGACCGGAGCTTCCCCGTGCTTGCGACCGCGTCGGGAGTCCTCCAGTTGGGGAACCGCGAAAACGTGAACTTCACGATCGCGGGGCAGGTGGAAACGATCACGGCGCGAGTCGGGGCCACAATCACCCCTGGCGAGATCCTCGCGACACTGAACGACACAAGCCAGCAGGCGGAGTTGAACGCCGCCAAGTACGCGCTCAGCGCCGCGCAAGCGGCCACCGCCCAGGAGGAGGCAAGCGGATCGAGCGCGCAGGTTTCCCAGGCCAGGGCGCGAATGGCTCAGGCACAGGTCGGCGTCATCAAAGCAGATCAGGATTTGGCGGCGACCGTGCTGCGCGCGCCCGAATCGGGCACTGTGCTGGCGGTGAACGGAGTCCCAGACGTCACCGTCAGCGCCGGGAACTCGGGTTTCACCGACCCGGCGATCAACGGCGGTTCCGCGATCGCCGACGGGTTCATCGTCGTCGGCAACAGCACGAGCTTCGATTTCTGGGCGCTGTTCAGCCAGACCGAGGATGTCCAGATCACGGCGGGCCAGGCAGCGATCGTCACTGTCGACCCGATACCGGGTTTGGCGCTCAACGCCAAGGCTTACTCGATCGAAACGAGCGCGACGCAGGTCGGTGGCGTACCCGAGTACTACACGGAGGTCATGCTCACCAGCTCCGACCCCCGGCTGCGCAACGGCCAGACCGGGTCCGTCAGCGTCACGGTCGCCTCTGCGAACAACGTGCTGTCGGTGCCATCAACCGTACTGTTTACGGGCGCGAACGACGCGACCCAGGTCGATGTCTGGTCCGGAGGTCAGGTCTACTCGACAACCGTGCAGATCGGCCTCGTGGGCAGCACATTGACTCAAATCACCTCTGGGCTCATAGCCGGCGAGCAGGTCCTCCTATCACCGACTGGGCAGGTCGTGCTCCCGTCGTCTACGACGTGATCGCGGCAACGCGCTCGACATGAGGCATGCACATCTGAATTTAGACGTGGAGGAATGGTACGGTACCGCGCGGATAGCGGCTAACCGAGTCCGCGAGCTTCGAAAGCGGCTCCTCCTCACGCAGGAGGCGCTCGCCTTTTGATGCAGAGTGGCGACGCGCACCGCTGTCACTTGGGAGAAAGGCGAAAAACGCCCCAACTCTCGCAACAGGAAGCGGCTCGCGAAGGTGCTGCGCGTCAGCGTTGACGGATTGGGCCTGGGGGGACTGACCATGGCGATCCAGATACGGAGTAGTCCCGCAAGAAGCATCCAGGTTGCAGGGGCCGTCATCGGGCTTGCGCTGCTCGCGGGTTGTGGAGGAGCGACGGCGGCCAGACTGTCCCCGACGCCCGAGCTAACCATCGCGCAAATTTGTCAGCAGGATCCGTCAAACGCAGTCTGCACAGCGCCCGCTCCGACAGACGCTCCGACGGAGGCCGCGGTGCCAACCTCAACTCCGGACAATTTGGAGGGCCTGTCGGCACTCCATACACTGACACCGACGGAAGTGGTAACGAGATGTCGGTTGTGCTGAACCAGGTTTGTGAGTGGGATCCGCCCCGAGGCCTACGACACCATCGACAACACCACCCACTTGGTGGCTGCGGTATTCACGATCACCGGGATCTCCGGGATCTTCGACAGCGACGCCAATAGCGACGCATCGCTGGTCGGCAGCGACGGCGTGACGTACCAATTTACCGACCACTTCGCCGCTAACCCGGCATATGCCAACTTTAACTACGGGGATACCATTACATAATAATTAAGCGACCATTAAGCACAATACTTTAAGCAACAAGGTTTATAATAACTACAAGGATTGAGATGAAATTACTACATTTTCTCCGCGTATCATTGTTTGGTTTATCACTGTCTTTAGTAGTCGCCCAAACTGCCAATACCCAGGCGTCGGCATTAACCTCTAACGTACCGACAGTAGCCCATGTTTCATACACACCTAAAGCACACCCCCCTGTCATATTAGCGAACGACAGCGTTGCAAATATGGCTAATACTTCACCTGGAAGCGGGTATTGTGAATACGGAGCCTGTTATTACTGGGCAACTATGGCAGACTACGGAATTACTACAAAAGGTGCGTCAGTTTCAATAACCCAAGACCAACCTATTGTAGGTCCACAAGATTATCACTCCCTTGCCGAATTAGCTGTTGAATCTGCTGACGGTCAACAAATTGTTGAAATTGGCTGGTTAGTTGCCCCAGGCATTAACCAAGACAGTCTAACCCACTTATTCGTTTATCACTGGGTAAATGGCGGCGGTAGCTGTTATAACGGTTGCGGTTTTGTACCCACCACAACGAAATACACAGCCGGCGGTTTAGTTAAAGTAAATACGATCGGTACGTACTCCATAAAGTATAGTAGCAGCAAGTGGATTCTTACATATGACGGTACTGAACTTGGGTATTTCCCTGAATCACTTTGGGGAGGCACCTTTACTAAAGTTGGCATAGTCCAAGCCTTCGGTGAAGTAGCTTCTTCGTCTGCCACTACTCCATATACCCAAATGGGCAATGGCATTCTCGGCACTAATCCTAAAGCAGCTGCTATTAGTAAATTCAACTTAATCGGAACTAAAAATACTCGAATTCTCGACTATGCTGCCGAACAAGCCCCCGCAGTATATACAATCGGAAACTACAAAGCCTCTTGTAAGCTATCTTGTGGAATGAGTTTTGGCGGACCTGGTTATTAGAATCTGCAACGGCACGCGCGGGCTCCCCCCGCGGGCGACATGGCGGGATCCCGTGCGTGAGTTCTACGCGAGCAAGCCCCTTTATTTATCGACACTCCCCGGAGCAACGCGCGGCGTCAAGCGCGAACCGGCGCGGGGCCGTCCGCGGCGTCGCGGGTTCGCATGCCGCCGCGGACTAACGCGCGCGTCGGGGCAGTCTTCGACGACCGATGGCTATGTGCCACACGTCGCTCGTCCCGTTTGTTATGACGTCGATAGCGAAGGCGTGAGCCGCGCCAACTTCCAGCAAGAAATATCCCAACGCCAAGACCGATGCTTCGTGGCTTCTAGTGCTGTCGCCCGACTCTTGAAGAACGTGTGCGGGCTCGTCCCATGAATTGGGACTTGAATTGGCGCGCCTGGCTTGGGATCGATTTACGAACGGCAGTCTAGCGTGCGCTCACCGCAGCTGCGTTCTGGACCCGGGCGACCGCGTTTTTCGCGGCCCACGGCATCGCGGTCCGGCGCGTCCTCACCGACAACGCCCAGGTGTACCGCCGTTCCTTCGCCTTCCGAGCCGGTGTCCTGGAGAGCGGCTCGGTGCAGCGCTTCACGCAGCCCTGGCATCCCCAAACCAACGGCAAGGTCGAGCGCTTCAACCGCACCCTGCTTGAGGAGTGGGCCTACGTCCGCCCATACACCTCTAACCAGCGTCGTGCTCAGGCCTTGACGACGTGGCTGCACATCTACAACCATCACCGCGCCCACACCAGTCTCGGTCAGCTCCCACCCATGTCACGCGTCAACAGCGTGTCTGGGCATTACACCCAGCCGCCAGCGGGCACGCGCATGTGAGTTCCGACGAACCGCTAACTGACCCCTCTAGAACTCGTGATGGGTGGTGCCATAGCCACTCAACGGGAACACATCATCGACGGTTACATCCGCGCAAACGCGTCGAAAGTCTGGTACTGTGCCTCTTGAAAGGGGGCCTACGTTGACTGTGCTGGCGAAGGCTCTCACGACCACAGTTCCAGGAAGGGGGGAGACATGAGAATACCCAGGCGAGTCATCTCGGCGGCGTTCGTCGTTCTCGTTGCTGGTCTGCTTTCGATAGGGACGCTCCCTCGGGGCGCGGTCTCGGCTGCAGGGGCGGGCGCCGCCTCGCCGGCTTCGAAGGCCGGTCTGACGCTGACTGTCCGCGTTACCAACCCGGGACCGCTCAGCCCGTGTACCACCACCTGCACACTCGCGTCCACGGAGCGGTTGCTGCTGTTCGTACAGAACACCAACCCGCTGGTCAACTTCATAGGACCCTCGAGTGGACCCACGAGTCGGGACATTGTTCCTAACGCCTATGTTGTCTCGGGTGTGCTCGAGACGGTCGCCGTCGGTGGTGTGCCCAGTTATGGACCATACCCGATAAGTCTGCCACCCAGCACTAACTTCCCCATATGGTCGGGTAACTGGCCGGAAACGGTCATCTGCACGTCGGCACTGACGACGCCGCCATGCACCAGCACCGCCGTCCAGAGCCCAGCGATCCTGCCGGGCGAGACGACGGCTGCCCTTTTCGTAGGCTGGGCGCACGCGTCGACGGACCTGAACGGTAAGTACGTGTTCACCTTCACGATAGCCGGCACTCTCAACGGCCGCTCCGTCGACCTCACGGGCAAGTCACCGACGATCGTGATGAAGTCCTAGCTCCTCGACCGCAGCCGCGAAGAGTCACATCACACTCACACCTCGAGACGAACGATGGTGACGAGGCACCGACCAACCTGCGAGCGGTGGGCTTGACCCGATAAGACGGNNATCAGCCGCGACCTCGACCTGACGGAGACGGCGGTTCGGGAATGGGTGCAGCGAGCTGACGTCGATGGCGGGACGCGCAACGGATTGAGCAGCGCTGAGCGTGAAGAGCTGACACGTCTCCGCCGTCAGGTGCGCGTGCTCGAAGAGGAACGCACCATTCTCAAGAAGGCAGCAACTTTCTTCGCCAAGGAGATCCGGTGAGCCGATATCGGTTCATCGAGGTGGAGAAGGTCAATCACGCAGTCAGAACGCTCTGCCGCGTGCTCCAGGTCTCCCGCGCCGCCTATTACCACTGGTCGATCCATCCACTCTCCGCGCATGCGTCCGCCGACCTGGTGCTCAGCGAGCGCATCACCGCCATCCACGCGCGCAGCCGGCAGACGTATGGAGCTCCGCGTGTCCACGCTGAATTGCGCATCTGCGGCGAACGTCACAGCCGCAAGCGCATCGCCCGGCTGATGCGCCGAGCCGGCATCGCGGGCCGGGTGCCGCGGCGATATCGGCGCACCACGGT
>PKWB01000075.1 GCA_003131685.1 Candidatus Dormiibacterota bacterium | reverse complement strand
GCCCGGTCCTGGGCTGCGACTTCGCGGCACTGCTCGATTCGCCGGTGCAGTGGGTGTTCGAGAAATCGCCGGGATACGTCTGCTGCAGCATGAGCGCAGCCGACGACCTCGTCCAGCGGCCGGAGCGCGAGCTGGTCGAGCTCGGTCGCAAGGAGCTCGCGGCGGTTCTACCCGAGGCCGCGCGCGCGAAGCTGCTGCGCGGTGCGGCCACTCGCGACCCGGACGCGACCTTCATCCCCGCTCCGGGTGTCCGCCGCCCCGGTCCGGCCACCGCGCTCTCCAACCTCGTGATCGCGGGTGCATGGACCGACACCGGGTGGCCCGCGACCATCGAGTCGGCGGTGCGGAGTGGACGGACCGCGGCACTCACGCTCTTCAGCAATGCAGCCGGATGGCAATCCACGCGGAGCGGCGGTGGCGGTGGCGCCGGGGCGCTGATGGAGGTGGCCCATGCCGTCTGAGGCCCTGCGCTCCGCCGTCGACTGGCTGTTCGACCATCAGGACGCGGAGGGGTGGTGGAGCGGCGAGCTCGAGACCAACGTCACCATGACCGCAGAGCACGTGCTGCTGCTGCGCTTTCTCGGCGCCTCGCACGACGACATCCGCGACAGCGCGATCCGGCACATTCTCGGCACCCAGCGTGAGGACGGAACGTGGGCCCTGTACCACGACGGACCAGGCGACCTCAGCACCACCATCGAGGCGTACGTGGCGCTGCGCGTCCTCGGCGTCGACGCCACGCGGCCGGAGCTCCGTCACGCGCTGCGCATGATCCTCGACCAGGGTGGCCTCGTCGAAGCGCGCGTGTTCACCAAGATGTGGCTTGCGCTTTTCGGCGTCTACCCGTGGGACGGCGTGCCGAGCATGCCACCCGAGCTGGTGCGACTCCCGTCGTGGGCGCCGCTCAACCTCTACGACTTCGCGTGCTGGGCGAGGGGCACGATCGCGCCTCTGCTCATCGTCATCTCCCGCCGTCCGGTGCGCGACCTCGGCGTCGATGTCAGCGAGGTGATCGCTCCCGGAAGCGCGCGCCGGATGCATCGAGTCGCGGGTTCGGGCGTCTTCCTGTGGCTCGATCACCTGCTCAAGATCTACGACCGGCTCCCGCGCCAGCCGGGGCGCGCCTCGTCGCGCCGGAAGCTGGTCACGTGGATCACCGACCGGCAGGAGGCCGACGGCGGTTGGGGCGGGATCCAGCCACCGTGGGTCTATTCGTTGATCGCGCTGAACCTCGAAGGCATGTCGCTGGAGCATCCGGTGATGCGGCGCGGGCTCGAGGGATTCCGCAGGTTCAGCATCGACGACGACGACGGTTTCCGTCTCCTCGCGTGCATGTCGCCGGTGTGGGACACGGCGTGGGCCATGCTCGCGCTGCGCAGGGCGGGGGTGCCGCGCGATCATCCGGCGCTGCGGCGCGCGGTGGACTGGCTGCTCGCCGAGCAGATCTCGGGTGGCGGCGACTGGCAGGTCAAGGTGCCGCTGCGTGAATGCGGCGGTTGGGCATTCGAATTCGACAACGACATCTATCCCGACGTCGACGACACCGCTGTCGTCGTCCTCGCCCTGCTCGAGTCGGCTGAGCCCGAACACGTGTCACAGCCGGTTGCGGCCGCGCTCCGTTGGTGCAGGGCGATGCGCTCTCGCAGCGGTGCATGGGCATCATTCGACAAGGACAACACGCGCGCACTCGTGTACAGGCTTCCCTTCGCCGACTTCGGCGCCATGCTCGATCCACCCTCCGAGGATGTCACCGCGCATGTGCTCGAGATGCTCGCGGGAGTCGGCTGCGGCCTCGACGATCCCGACATCCCGAAAGCGCTGGCCTACCTGCGCGCGGAGCAGCGCCCGTGGGGATCGTGGTACGGCCGCTGGGGGGTGAACCACATCTACGGGACCTGGTGCGTGGTCAGTGCACTCGTCGCGCTGCGCGCCGGCCACGACATGGTGCACAAGGCGGCGGCCTGGGTCCAACGGGTGCAGAACCCCGACGGCGGCTGGGGTGAGTCGTGTCACTCGTATGTCGACGAGTCGTTCGCCGGTGTGGGCACGAGCACTCCCTCGCAGACCGCATGGGCAATGCTCACCCTGCAGCTCGCGGGGTTGGGTGACGATCCCGCATGTGCACGCGGACGTGCGTTCCTCGTCGAACGTCAGCGGGACGGGACCTGGGATGAACCCGAGCACACCGGCACCGGGTTTCCCCGGGACTTCTACATCAATTACCACCTGTACCGGCACGTTTTTCCAACCCTGGCGCTCGCCGGCGGCGAGTCTCCGGAGTCCGGGCAGCGTGTCACCGAGCGAGAGCTCGTCGCCCACCGATAAGCCACGAGAACAAGGAGACAGCCATGGCGGTGCCACTGCGACAGGCGATACGAGTTGGGAGCTACGTGGCGCGGCAGCGGCTGCGTCGCAACGAGAAATTCGCGCTGGTGCTGCAGCTCGAGCCGCTGTATCAGTGCAACCTCGCGTGTGCCGGGTGCGGCAAGATCCAGCACGAGGACCCCATCCTCCAGCGGCGTCTCACGGTGCAGCAGTGCATCGATGCCGTGGAGGAATGCGAGGCGCCCATGGTGTCGATCGCGGGCGGAGAGCCGTTGGTGCACAAGGAGATCGACCAGATCGTGGCGGCGCTGGTGGCGCGCAAGCGCTACGTCTACCTATGCACCAATGCGCTGCTGCTCGAGAAGAAGCTGCACCTGTTCACCCCCTCGCCGTACTTCTCGTTCTCGATCCACATCGACGGGCTGCGTGAGCGCCACGACGAGTCGGTCTGCCGCGCCGGTGTGTTCGACAAGGCCATCGCCGCGATCGCCGCCGCCAAGGCGCGCGGTTTCCGCGTGACCACCAACACGACCTTTTTCGACCAGGACGACGCGCGATCGATTCGTGGCGTGCTCGACTTCCTCAACGACGAGGTGCAAGTGGACAGCATGCAGATCTCGCCGGGCTACGCCTACGAGAAGGCGCCCGACCAGGACCACTGGCTCAACGTCGAGCGCACCCATGCGATCTTCCGCGACGCCTTCGCCGATGGACGGCGTAAGAAGTGGCGGCTCAACCATTCGCCGCTCTTCCTCGACTTCCTCGAGGGCAAGGTCGACTTCAGCTGCACCGCATGGGGAATCCCGAGCTACTCGGTGCTCGGCTGGCAGCGCCCCTGCTATCTCATGTCCGACGGCTACGCGACCTCATACCGCGAGCTCGTCGAGACCACCGCATGGGAGAAGTACGGTCGTGGCCGCGACGAGCGCTGCGCCAACTGCATGGCGCACTGCGGGTACGAGCCGACCGCGGTCGTGGCGACGTCCGCCTCGCTGCGTGAGTCGATTCGTGCGGCGAGCGACAGCTTCCGTCCTCGCGGGAACAAGGCGCATTTGAACTGAGGTGAACGCGGCGCAGGCAGCGCCCGGCGGGGGTGACGTCTTTCTCACCGGCGCGGCGGGGTTCGTGGGGTCGCACGTGCTCGCGGCCCTGCTCGCTCGTGGGTATCGAGTCCGTGCCCTCGTCCGTGGGCGGTGGGACGCGCCGCCCGGTGTCGAGAGCGTGACCGGCGACCTGCGCGCACCCGGCGCATTGATCCCAGTGCTTCGAGAGTGCCGGTACCTCATCCACACCGCGGCGCTGTACTCGTTTGCGCCCCGGGATCGAGCGGCCATCGCAGCGGTGAATGTCAGCGGCACGTCGGGGATCCTCGAGGCGGCGCGCATCGCCGGGGTGGAGCGTTGCGTGGTGACGTCGAGCTCGGCTGCGCTGCCGCCGGCCTCGGCTTCACACCCGGCCACCGAGGGTGACTGGGCGAGCGCCGATCACCGCGGGTGGTCGTATCACGCTTCCAAGCTCGCCGGGGAGCGCGCAGCGCTGCGCGCCGCGATCGCGGTCACCACGGTGCTCCCGACCGCACCGGTGGGTCCCGGTGATCACCGCCCGACGCCGACCGGCCGGATCATCGTCGACCTCCTGCGAGGTCGGATGCCGGCGACGCTGGGCGGCGGCATGAACATCGTCCCGGTCGAGGACGTCGCCGCGGCACACGTGCTGGCGCTCGAACGCGGGGGTGCCGGCGAGCGCTACATCGCGGGAGGCGTGAACCTCCCACTCGCGGAGTTGTGGCGGTTGATCTCACGGGCAGCGGGGAAGCCGGAGCGGGCGTTTCGACTCCCCTACGCGGTCGCCGCGGCTGCGGCGCGGGTCGACGCCGTTCGCGTCTGGGCCACCGGTGCGATCCCGGCGATTCCGCTCGAGGGGGTTCGCATGGGCCGTCTGGAGATGTACTCCTCGAGCGCGAAGGCGATTGCGGAGCTCGGCTACCGACCTTCGAGCGCCGGCGAGGCGCTGGAACGAGCGGTGCGCTGGTACCGCGAGCACGGTTATGCCACCTGAGGCCCCGGTTCACGCCATCTGCGCGATGGGCGTCGAGGCGTGGGGCGTGCGCCGCAGGGCTCCGCACCTCCGCGTCGTCCGCGTCGGCATCGGCGGGCGACCGCCGGCCGGGCTGCCCGGGATCATGATCAGCGCGGGGCTCTGCGGCGGCCTGCTGCCCGAGCAGACCTCGGGCATGGTGGTCATCGCCAGCCAGGTCGTCGACGAGCAGGGCGTCACGCATGCCTGCGATCCCGGTGTGGTCGGAGCGCTCGAGAAGGCCGCCCGCTACCTGCGCCTCCCGTTCACCGGCGGGTCGCTCATCTCTACCTCGGGGATGGTGACCGGCCCCGACCGAGGGACCTGGGCGGGGCGAGGACACGTCGCGGTGGACATGGAGTCGGCCGCGGCGGCCGAATCGGCGGAGCGTTTCGGCGTTCTCCGGGTCATTCTCGATACCCCTTCGCGCGAGCTGTCCGGGGCGTGGGCGAAGCCGGGGCGTGCCATTCGCCGGCCGGCCAACTGGAGCGAGGCAATCTGGCTCGGGGTCAACGCCCCGCGCTACGCGCTCCGGGTCGGGGCGGTGTTAGAGGCGGCCTTCCTCGGCAATGTCGACCCCGAGGTATAACTGCACCGCTCCACGGAGCATCTGAGCCACTCCCGGCACGTCGAATTCAACTGCCATCTGATGCAGCGCGGCGCGCTGGGCATGAAGCGCAGCCTCGACCACCCGGCATCCGGCCTCGGTGAGGCCGACCCGGACCATGCGCCGGTCGGGAGCGCATCGCAGCGTCCGCACCAGGCCGCGAGCATTCAACTCGTGGACCATCAACGACACGCGCGCCTCCGGCGCCTGGATGAGCTCGGCGAGATCTCCCTGCACGCACCCCTCGGTGCCCGCGGCCCCCGCCTCGAGGAGCAGGTGGTACTGGAGCGGGCTCAGGTCATGTTGGGCGAGGGAGCGATTGATCTGGATCATCGCCTGCCGGAAGCCGCGCCGGAACATCGCCGCGAGGCGCAGGTCCTCGATGGTCGCGTCCTGGAAGAAGTCGTTCGTCCGACTTCCCGATTCGGTCTTCGTCGCCAGCGTCACGCTCCCGACTTTACTAGGTGATGGAGGGTCAACCGGCGGTCGTGAGGCGCCCGGAAGCAAATGTTTGTTTGCATACGGTAAAAATTAGTGAAGCTGCCGTGGGCCGGTTCCATCTGCTCGGGTGGGCGTTGTCAGGATGCTCGCCCAGGGGCCACATCTGAGGGGGGTTGCCAGCCAGGGGGATGGGGCCTAGGGGGCGGGGTCCCAACGGATGGGAGCGCAGCCCGCGTCAAGCGGGCGGCGGCTCTCTCCTCGCTCCAATGAGCAGGCTGGCTCACGCGCTCAGACAGCTGTCCGTTCGGGATCTGGTGACCGAGAGCGCGCAGCGCCCGGACGTATTTCGGCGTGCTGTCCGGCTCACCAATGCCGGCGGCGCGAAGCCGGGCCATCACCGCGTCGATCAGGGCCTCGTCGGCCTCGAACAGCTCCACCTCGACCTCTCCAAAAGATTCCACCGTGGCGTCGCCGGAGCGGACCGAGACGCGATCGTCGGCGACCTCGGCCCAGCGGGTATCGCCGGCGATCAGATCGACGGAATGCCGGTCGGTCACCAGCTGAGCGACGGGATGCAGCGCCACGTCCCCAACCGCCTTTCGGATCACCTCGACCGCGGCTTCGGGCGGTTGGTCGGGCGATCCGGGGAAGTCCGTCTCCTCGCGAGACACCGCGTCCCCGACCATGCGATCACCGGCTTTGAGCGTCCACTTTCCCTGCTCGCCGGGAGCGCTCCGATGTCGCAGTCCCAGCTTGGCGTGGAGCAGGGTCAGCTCATCGGTGTCCCAGTACGTCGCCGAGAGCTCCACCCGGCCGCGGTCCACCGCGCGGATGCCCTCCACCACGCCGCCCAGGTCGGGCAACACAAAGTCCATGCCGACCGGGATCTTGATCTCGCGCTCTTCGGGCATCGCGTCACTGTATGCGCCACGCGCGCCTCGCTGATCTGCCATGCACTCTGCGCTGCGCCGGGGCGGGCGGAGGGGACCCCTCCGCCCCACACGTCGATTCTCGACATCACGCTCACAGGAACTCCTCGAATCCTGGCCAGGCAGCGACCATCTGCCGGCGGAGCTCATCCGAGAGCGGGAGATAGGTCCCGGTCGCCTCGGCCAC
>PKWB01000209.1 GCA_003131685.1 Candidatus Dormiibacterota bacterium | reverse complement strand
CCTCGGCGATCGGGATGAACTCAGCCGGTGACACCAGCGTGCCGTCCTCCAGCCGCCACCGCACCAACGCTTCCACACCAATCGCCTCGCCGGAGGCCAACCAGACAATCGGCTGGTAGTGGACTTCGAACTCCGAGCGCTCGACGGCGCGGCGCAAGCTCCCCTCGAGGTTGGCGCGCGTCGACGCCACCTCGTGCATACCCGGCTCATAGAACATGTGCTTGCCGACACCGTCCAGCTTGGCGCGGTACATCGCCAGATCCGCGTTGCGCAGCAGTGACTCCGCATCTGTGTGCCCGCCCTCGTCGACCATGATGCCGATGCTCGCGGTCACCGCGACGTGATGGCCGCCGATTTCAAAGGGGTCGCTCAGCGTCGCGCAGATCGCATCGGACAGGGTCTTGGCTCCCGCTGCTGAGATGTTCTCGGCGAGCACTGCGAACTCGTCGCCACCCANNCGTTGATCAGCTTGAAGCGGTCCACGTCAAGGTAGAGGACCGCCAGTCCGGCACCGCTTCGCCCGGCGTTCGCGACGGCGTGAGCGAGGTGTTCGAAGAACAGCAGCCGGTTGGGCAGCCCCGTCAGCGCATCGTGGTAGGCGAGGTGGCGCATCTGATCAACGGCCTTGGCGTCGTTGAGGGCGATGCTGGCGTGATCGGCGAGAGCAACCAGCATCTCGCAGTCAGTGGCGGTGTATTCACGACCAGAGCGATGCGTGGCCACAGTGATGCTGCCCACCGCCCGGCCATCCTCGTGAATAGGAGCGGCCAGGGCGCACTGGACCCGATCGCCGACGAACTCTTCGATGGCCACCTCGGTGTTCTGGTAATCGCTCACAACGACCACGCGGTCCTCAACGATTGCCAGGCCGCCCGCGCCCTTCGACACGGACATTCGCATCCCGGCCGCGAGCATCGCATGGGACACGCCGACCGATGACACGAGGGTCATACCGCTGGGGTCGTCGTGGTCCACAAGCCGAAGGCCCACCACCTCATCGCCGAGCAGCTCGTGCGCGCCCTCCACCACCGCCTCGAGCACCTCCGGCAACGGCGCCCGGCGGGAGATGGATGCCTGGATTTTGGAGAGCCGTTCCAGCGCAATTTGACGCTCCTGGAGCATCGCCATGAGCCGCAGATTCTCCTGCGCACGAACCTCGCCTTCGGCGCGCAACGTGCGCTCCTGGTCGAGCATGCGGAGCGTGCGCAGCGTCATCGAGAGGCTCCGCCCCATCGCACGCAGGAGCCCGATCTCCTCCGGCTGGAATCTATCGAGCCCCGAGCGAGCCACGACCAGGTGACCCTCGATCTCCTCGATCGGGACGCTGATGGAACGCAGCTCTCCGACACCGGGTAGATGCAGCAGGGTGGTCGCATCCTGTACGGCTGCCAGCAGCGCAGCGACCGGCACGTTGCCCCTGGGGAAGCCGATCATTTTGATCACGGCACCGTGAGCCACCACCGCGGAGACCTCAGCCTCGAGTACCTCGGAACCCCACTGCATCGCGCAGAGCATCGCCGAGGGTGCATCAGGGCTATTGGCGACCGCAACCAGGAATTCAGCGAGCTGTTGCGTGGACCAGTTGATCGGTGGCGCCGCGATGTCGACCCTCGTCATGCCATCAGCTGAACGCCAGCACCACCAAGGTTTGATTGTGGAATCCGTTGACGCCGCGAGTGCGCGCGATCTCGCCATAGGTGTAGAAGCCGGCGACCGGTGCGCCACGCGAGTACGATGCGATCCGGCTGACCTCCGCGCGGATCCCCTCATCGCCGAGGACACCGCGCCGCGCGATGCAGTCAAAGGCGAGCAGGCCAAGTGGTGCGCGCCCGCTCAGCCCGTCGACTGCTTGTGAGCACGCCGCGCTGGTCGCTTCAAGCACGGATCCGGCGTCTCCCTCCATGATCCACGCCAGACCGCCCTGTGGAACCTCCGCGATGCAGCCAATCGACCGGTCCTCGAAATTCGCCTCCGCGATGAAGCGCACCTCCTCGCCGCTGCGCCGGCTCAACCCGAAAGGGTGGGTCATCGCGAAGCGTGTGAACGACGCTGGGTCGGCGCGAACGTGGTCGGGAGCATCCAGGCGCTCGAGATAGACGTCGAGCGCAGGACGGTCGTCGAGGGCGAGCACACGTGTGCCACTGCTGGCTGTGACCAGAAATGGCGCACCGACGCGATCCCATCCGTGTTGGACGCCAATCCCCAACGGCGCATCGGAGGTGATCGACGCCGCCACCACCGAATCCTCGAGCACCTCATCGTCGAAGAGCTGGAAGGTCCTTCGCATGGCCAGGTCGTCGCCGGCACAGCCTCCCACCAACGGCACGCTCGCTCCCACGACGCTGTACGCCCCGCGCACCACCTCCTGCTGGTCGCCGCCGAGGCCGTCGGTCAGCAATAACAGGATCTGATGCTCACCCTCTGGGCCGTTTTCGGCGCAGGTGGCCGCCACGGCCCCGGCAGTGCGCAAGTCGCGCGAGGCGTTGCGGGCGACGCTGGTCGCCACCGAGAACCCGGCGCCACCAAGGGCGGTGACGACGAGACCCGCATCGCTCGGGCCACCCGTTGCGATCTCGCCCGCGGTAGAGCAACCAATCAGCGGCGTCTCGGGTACGACGGACCGGATCCCCGCAAGGATGGCCTGCAGGTCGTGAGCCGGTGACACGAAGACAACCAGCAGCCGGGCGTCTGCGCCTCGAATCGCCGCAGTGGCCGCGATGACGCCCGCCTGACGCGAGTCCAACGCGGCGGATTCGCCGACGCCTATCCATCGCGAGGTGGTCGCCTTGGGCGCACTCACTGCCTGTGCGGAGATTGCATCTATCAGAGACGGCCTCCAGCGGTACGACCTTAAGGGGAGCGCGCAAACATCGATCCAGGGACCGGCGCGTTTGGTTGCCACCCTAGTTCGTCGAGCGCACGAATGAGCGCACGTTGTCTAGTCGTGACCGAAAGATCGCAACGATCAGCCCGGACAGCAAATCCGGGGCTCGAGATGCCTGATGTCGAAACCTTGATGCAGGCGGAGACCATGGTCGCTACCATCGACGCCACGCTGACGACCAATTGAGCCGGGCGCATCGCCCGCTCTCCGACCAAGGAGGGACCACGTTGCCGCTCTACATGGACCATCATCACAAGGTCGACGGGCTCACCGNNAATACCTGAAGTACTGGTTTGACGAAAGCTCGGGCGCGGTATTCTGCCTGGTCAACGCGCCCAGCAAGGAGGCTGCCGCGGCAGTGCACCGAGAGGCGCACGGACTGGTCGCCGACGACCTCACTGAAGTCCAGGAAGGCGCGTGAACTGACCACGGGCCGCACTGCTTCGTCCAGGACGGCCGTGCCGAATTGAGGTACAAACTGCCGGCATGGAGTTTTTCTGCTACCACCGCGATCGGCCCGGCTCCGCGGTTCTGCGCAACGAGCTGCTGGAAGAGCACTGGTCCTATATGGACCGGTTCGCGACCGAGATGATCGCCCGCGGCCCGACACTCGCCAGCAACGGCCAAACGCCCACGGGGAGCGTGCACATTGTCGACCTGCCGGATCCCACCGCGGCCCGTGCCTTCGCCTTCGATGAACCCAACTACCAGGCGGGCGTGTACCGGGACGTGCTCCTGCGCAGGTGGCGCAACACGTTGGGGCGCACCATGTGGGACTTTCCCAATGATGGAGCCGGTGGCGACCAGTACCTTGTGCTCGGCCTCGGCACGGGTCAGGCCGCCGACCTCGCCATACCGAGCGGGCAGGACGAGTTGATCGCATTCGGGCCGCTGCTGTCCGACGATGGCATCAGCTGGCTGGGTACGGCGGTGTTGCTCCGTGCCAAGGATCGCGCCACAGCCCGCACCATCCTGACCCCCGACCGGTACGCCGACATCGAGGTCCACAACTGGCATTTCGGCGGGCGGCCATCATGAACCGATGCGTTCCGCGCAGCGGGGTCTGCTGATACGGCACGTCGGCCGACATCACATGCCCGATTTAGGGAGCCTTGACTGCGCGGGGCTCCCTACGCTCCCTTCACGACAACGTATTCCACCGGTTGCAGCCCGCAGTGCCACCGATCAGCGATTGGCTGCAGCACAGGACGAATGCGCATCGGGTCGAATCCCATCGGTGCGATGTCGACAATTCGGCCGCCATGCGCTGCGATAAGTGGTCGAAGGAGAGCCTGTGGCAGCGGGAACATGTGCATGCGCGGCGGGAGCGGGGGGCGGTCGCGGTCATTGAAGCCGGCATACGCCTTTTGAAGTCGGACGCGGAGGCGGCTCGAACGCTGTCGCATGCGCTGGAGGGCCGACAGCCCTGAGAACATCGGTCCCCCCTCAACCTCATGCGCGTGAAAGACCAGAACGCCACGGTCGCGCGCGACCACCCGGACGAGCTCCCCCACATATCCGAGCGCATAGCGGCGAGGGATGTGTTGGAGCACGCGGGTGGAGTACGCAAACGCAAAACGCCCATCTGCAAAGATGGAGAGGTCGGGCCGCTCATTCAAAGTGAAAGTCAGACGATCGGGGCTCGGATTGAACCCTCGTGCCAGCTCCAGCATCCGTGGAGAGACGTCCACCCCGGTACAGCGTGCGAACACCTCTGCAAGGGGTTGACTGACACGACCGAGTCCGCACCCGAAGTCGAGAGCCTCGCCCTCGCGGTCGATCCGGAGACCGACTGCCTCGACGTGGCTGACGGCTGCTGCGATGTCCCGCTGACCAGACTGCCAGAAGCGTCCAAGCTCGTCGTATGAACCCCCTTGCGGACCGAGCTCGGTGCAGACCGCCCAGAGGGGATCGGTCTGCGCCATGTATTCCCAATCACTCGAGGTTTCTTTCAGCGATGCCACAGGGGCTACTCTCCATTTGGGGAAGGTACAATCCCACTGACCGGACGTTTAGGCCATCTGTCAGGGATAGATACCGCGGTCGGTCGTTGCCTCAGCCACCCGCTCGATGGCGAGCAGGTACGCGCCTTGGCGGAGGGAAACCCCATGCTGCTTCGCGCTNNGCAAATCCTGCACCCATTCGAAGTACGACACCGTCACACCGCCCGCGTTGGCGAGCACATCGGGGACAACCGTGATGCCGCGCTGCTCGAGCAGGATGTCCGCGTCAGGAGTGATCGGACCGTTGGCTGCCTCGAGGATGAGCCGCGCTTGAATGCGCCCGGCATTCTCGCTCGTCAGCTGGTTCTCCAGCGCGGCCGGCACGAGCAGGTCGCATCGCACCTCGAGGACCTCACTGGCAGTGATCGCGCTGGCGCCGGGAAACCCGGTGACGCTGCCCGTCGCTTTCTTGTGCGCGATCAGGTGATCGACGTCGAGCCCCCCGGCACTGTGGATTGCGCCACTGCTGTCAGAAACCGCCACGATCGTGAACCCCTGGGCAGCCATCAGCCGCGCCGCGATAGACCCAGCGTTCCCGAACCCCTGGATGGCAACCGTGGAGGCATTGGGATCGATGCCGAGCCGCGTGCATGCCTCGAGCGCGACGAACATCACCCCTCGGCCGGTCGCCGCGTTGCGTCCCTGACTGCCGCCGACGGAGAGCGGCTTGCCGGTGACGACCGCCGGGACGGAGAAGCCCTGCTCCATCGAGATCGTGTCCATGATCCAGGCCATGATCTTGGGTGAGGTGTTGACGTCCGGAGCGGGGATGTCGTACGAAGGGCCGATGATGACGCTGATCTCGGTGGCATAGCGGCGGGTCATCCGCTCCAGCTCGCCCTCGCTCAGGTGCTTGGGGTCGACCACGATGCCGCCCTTGGCGCCGCCGAACGGCAGTCCGGCGATGGCGCACTTCCATGTCATCCACATCGCCAGGGCCTTGACCTCGTCGAGGGTCACGCCTTGGTGGTAGCGGATGCCGCCCTTGGCCGGCCCCCGCGCCATGTTGTGCTGGACGCGATAGCCTTCGAAGACGCGCACCGAGCCGTCGTCCATCTTCACCGGGAACGTGACGATGAGCTGTCGTTTCACCTCGCGGAGCACGGCGCGGAGTCCCGGATCAAGGTGGCTCAACTCGGCAGCCTCGTCGAACTGCCGCTGGGCGTTATGCCACGGGTTTTCTGCGGGCGCGCTGACTACAGGCGCGGTTGCAATCGCGTTCACCTGGACACCTCGGCGGACCGGCGGCGATGTCGTCGCAGTTGCGGTTCGCGGCCTCCGAGCCTACCTCTCTCGGGCGGGGTCCTGCGGAATCGCTCAGGTCAGTATGTTGACCGCACGGGCGGCGACCAGAGCCACGGTCAGCAACGAGGCAGCGGACTGAAGCCCCATCAACGCCTTCGCCGCGACAGTCATCGGCATGGTGTCGGTCGGGCTAAACGCTGTCGCATTCGTGAAACTCACGTACAGATAATCAAGGAATGCCGGCGACCAGAACGGCCGTCCCGCTCCCGGCGTGGCCATTTGAGGAAAAAGAAAATCCGGTTCTCGGTGCAACGGATTGTGGCGCTGATTCGGACCCCCTCGATCAAGCTCGAAGTACCAGAGTCCGAACACAATCACGTTCGTCAACCAAATGGCGACCGATGCAAGGATCAGGGCTCGACCGTTCTGGACACCACCGTGCAGCAACGCGTGAACGAGGAGTCCGAGGTTGATCATGTTGGCAACGGTCACCAGCGCTATCAGCGCCACCACCAGCACCCGCCGAAGTGGCGACTTCTGTCCAGTCTTGTGCGGGGTCAGCGTTGTCAACACCACGAGAATCACCGCCTCGAGCGCTGGCACCACCCAGCGAGGGCCCGGGATGAGTTGGTCAGGGAGCAGGAGGTAAAGAACGGCCGCCACGACTATCGCGCCTCTCGCCGGCCAGTAGGAGCGGTCCGCAGACGGCACTCCCCAGGCGAGGGCCTCGCCTCGAAGTCCAGACTCACGGAAGCCACCGTCCGGGCTTTCGATGTGGGTGTTTGTCACCCCATCGTCAGCGTTGGTTTTGGTTCCCATGGCGCCGAGCCTAGCCCGTTCGGCCTGCGCGTAGAGCCTTTTTGGAGGGTCTTCGTCCTGCCCGGTGTCTGTGTCTCGCCAGGATGGCCGGCGTCAAGGTTCGCCGGGCCCCGCGAGTCGCGAGCTCCACATTCTCGGAATCACGCTCGGCCCTCCTTCTCGCGCTTTCGGCGGTACATCGCATGGTCGGCCGACCGCAGCAGTGTGTGCAGGTCATCGCCATCGTGCGGAAAGGTTGCGACGCCGATGGTTGCGCCGACCGAAACGGTCTTGCCGTCATAGGCGAGGACCTGGCGGAGCTTGACCTCAAGCTTTCGAGCCACCTCGGCGGCTGTCTCGGCAGCCGTTCGAGAGAGGAGCACCGTGAATTCATCGCCGCCTTGGCGCGCGACGGTATCGGATTCACGGACGGATTTCACCAGGCGATCGGCGACCTGTTGCAAGACCACGTCGCCACCGTCGTGGCCAAGTGTGTCGTTGACCGCCTTGAACCCATCGAGATCAATCGCCAGGATCGCGAACGGTCGTGTGGTTCTTTTCGATGCCAGCATGGCCTGCGAGATGCGGTCGTAGAGCAAGACACGATTCGGTAACCCGGTCAGTGGATCGTGGAGTGCCTGATAGGAGAGCGTCTCGCGCTCGGTGGCGAGCTGGCTGCTGAGTTCCGTCATCCGGCGATCAAACGCTCGCGCCACCTGGACCAGGCTCGCGTCGCAGCTGATCCGAACCACTCGCAGCGCGTCGTTGAGCGAGTCGCGCGGTGTCTGCAAGCGCGCCGCCTCGTCCCGCAGGACTTCTCCGATGGTGTCTCGCCAGATCAAGTAGGCCCGTGTGATGTTCACCGTCGACTGCTGCAGGGAGGCGGCAAGATCACCTCGTTCGGCGATGTACTGCATCTCCTCAGCGGATACCGGAACCCCGTATGCGATCCAGCGTGCGGTCAGCACCGTGGCCAGCCAGTTGACCCCTCGCGATCGCTCGGTGTAGTTCGGATCAGGGGGACGGCCTGCCCAACCGTAGGCAGTGGCGCGCGAGTAGCAGAGATCGCAGCATTCCTCTGCACGGAGGCCGAGAGCGAGACCAAGAGCTCGTCCCGCGTTGGAAGCTTGGTCGGTTTCGAGGTGGCTCGGCCCACGCGAGCGGCGATCCGTCTTTTGAAGCGGCTGCATCTCGGCTTCCATCCTAGGTCTCTGCGCCGCGAGCCCCCTGACCGTGCCGGACTGTGTGTCCGATGTCACACCTTAAGCGATTCCTGATCGCCTCATATACCGAGATGGCCGTGCCGTCCGTGAATGTCTTTGAGTCGACGAGCCTGAGGGGTAGAGGAGCGAGCAGGTCTTTGAGCAAGGGAGCTGCCATCTGCTCGTAGGTGACGCGCCCCATGATGTGGGCACCGACCTGGTGCAGGGACTCGACCTTCCATCTCCTCACCGCCTCATCCTCGTCGGGCGCGCCGGCCTGGCTTGCGCCTTGCGGGCCGCCGGCCACGATTCCGTCCACCGATAGGCCCATCTGCAGCAGCACTTTTCGCACGACCCTGTCCTCCATCGTTATGGCCGGCCTCCTGGTCGGCCTCTCGTTCTCAAGACGACGGGATGACCCACAACTCATCGGTCCGGGTGCTGGACACCATCATCGCGCCGAGCTTCGTGCCATGCCGATGTTGCCCCGAACGTCCACGACGGTCGCGACCCCGGGCGCCGCGCGCCCGAGGAGGAGCTCGAGGAACACAGCCCCGAGCTGACCGCCTGCTGCTACCGAGGCGCGCTGGTGCTGGAGGGCGACCCCGCCGAGATGACCGTCGCGCTCGCCGTCGCGGCGACGATGGTGTGGACCAGGGATCGTGCCGACGTCAGTGGTGGTCGAATGCAAGGAACTGGTGCACCGCGCTGACTGCTGCTGATCCCTCGCCGACCGCGGCCGCGACGCGTTTGGTCGACCCTGATCGCACATCGCCCACCGCGAACAACCCCGGGCGACTGGTCTCGAACGGCAGCGGCCGCCGGCCGAGCGCCCTCCAGCTCTCGCCCAGCACCTCATCAGCAAGGGCACGGTCGGTGAGGACGAAACCGCGGTCGTCGAGCGCGGCACACCCACGCAGCCACGACGACTCGGGATCCGCGCCGATGAACGAGAACAGCGCCGCCGCTGGAACGCGAATCTCCCCATCCGGGCCGTCGACCCGAACTGCCTGCAACGCGCCGGCGCCTTCGAGCCCGATGACGTTCGTGCTGGTCATCACCTCGATGCGGCGATGGCGCACCAGCCGGTCGACGAGGTATCGCGACATGTGAGCGTTGAGGTCGGCCGCTCTGATGAGCAACGTCACCGCGCTGCCTTTGTCGGCGAGAAAGACAGCCGCCTGTCCAGCCGAGTTACCGCCGCCAACGACCATAACCGGGTTGCCGGCGCACTGCCGCGCCTCCAGCTCGGTGGCGGCGTAGTACACGCTGTTGGCCTCGAACTCCTGCAAACGATCAACGGGCAATCTGCGGTACTTCGCTCCGGTGGCGGCGATCACTGCCCGAGCAGCGACGACGGTGCCGTCCGAAAGCTCCACCGTGAAGTGTCCGGACTCCTCACGGACGGCGATGGCTGTGCACGGTGCGCTGAGCTTCGCGCCGAACTTCTCTGCCTGCACCAGCCCACGCTGCGTGAGCTCTGCCCCCGAGATCCCGGTGGTGAACCCGAAGTAATTCTCGATCCTCGAGCTCGTGCCAGCCTGGCCGCCGGGAGCGGTCATATCGACGCCGAGGGTGTGAAGCCCCTCTGACGCGCCGTATACCGCCGCCGCGAGACCCGCCGGGCCGCCGCCCACGATGACGAGATCGAACGAGCGGTCGGGCAGGTTCTCGAGGGTCAGCCCGAGATACGACGCGAGCTCGCCGGGCGTCGGCCTGCGCAGCACCTCGCCGGTGGCGATGACGACCGGGAGGTCCGATGGCTCGAGGGAGAAGGCTCGCACGATGTCGTCGACCTCTGGATCGGCATCCGGATCGAGCCACTCGTGTGGCAGGCGGGTGCGGGTCAGGAATTCACGGATGTGCACGGTTTCGGGAGAGAAACGCGAGCCCACGACCCGAATGAACACCGCGGCTCCCGCGAGGAAGGCGGCTCGCCGCGCCATGAACGCCGCCAGGATCTTGTCGCCGAGCTCGGGCTCGGTGGCGATGACCCGCCTCAGGAGATCCGCCGGAACCGCGAGCATGTCACCCGGTTCGGCAACTCGAGCCGAGACGAATGCCCTCACCCCGGTGAGCAGATTCAACTCGCCGAGAAATTGCCCGGCACGGGGGGTGACGATCACCTGGTCGTCGGCGTCATCGACGACAACGTCGACGGCGCCCGAGAGGACGATCCAGAAATCGTAGTGGGGGTCACCCTCGTGATAGAGGTAGTCGCCCGCGGCCGCGCGACGGCGCGTGCCGACCGCCTCGAAGATCGCGACTTCGGAGGGGTCGAGCACGGGGAACGCGGACGGGTCGGCGTTCATCGGCACCACTCGCTCTGGTGTTTCCCTTGGGGCCCCGGCCCAAACGTCCTGCCGGCTACCCCGCGGGTCACTAGGTATGCGCAACGGGTGATCGACTCAGTCCTGGGAGACGTCCTCTTGAGCGGTGACCTCGACCGCCGTCAGCCGATGGCCGCAATCCACGCACTTGGCCACAGGCCGGTCGGGTGCCTCGATAAACAGAGCATCGACGAGCAGCGATGGAAAGGTCAGTGGGATGACGCGATCGCCCCCGCACTGCGTACAGAGGAGCATGGCGCGCAATAGTCTCAGCACGCGGATATCCGCGTCTGTCCGCGAGGGGACCGTCGGGCAACCGGCCTGCGATGATGCAGTTGAGATGCGACGCGCAAGCGAAGGGTCTTGCGGGTCCCCGGTGTCCGGGGTGGGAGTGGTCGCGCCCCCGACGCCGAGACCTGTGATCGATCGGGACGCGCTCCTGGCGACGCGGCCTCATGAGCCTGGTGGAAGCATTGACGCTGGCGCAAACCGAGAAACCCGTCCGTATCTTCGTGGATGAGGGACCTCGGATGTGGAGGTTGCTCGGCGGCCTTGTTGCTGCGGGTCGACGAGCTCGCCCAGCCGGCGCGAATCGATTTCTGCCGAATACCCTCGGGCTGCTGATCCGAGCAGCGCGCGGAAGTGCGACCGGGAATCGGAGTTCGCCGTCGCTGATCGAGTCGTTGACCCAACGTGAATCCGAGATCCTCGCGATGCTCGCAGCGGGGAAGCGAAACCAAGAAATCGCCGTTGCGCTGGTGGTCACGCTCGATACCGTGATAAAGCACGTCACGCACACACTTGACAAGCTTGGAGCCACGACCCCCACCCAGGCCGTGGCACGCGCTCGGCAGCTCGGTCTGATCCCCTAACGAGCGGCACCGCGCAACCGCCACGGTTCCACCCGTCTTCCACCTTTGGGTGATGCGCCTCTGGGGTGGCGCTCATACGGTGCTGACATGAGCCATGAAGGTCCCGGCGGTCCGACGCATTGCACCTACGTCGTTCGCGTTCAAGGCGAGCTCGACGCCCATTGGTTGCCCTGGTTCGAGGGGCTGACCCTGACCGCCGGCCATGGAGAGACGATTATTTCCGGAGGGGTCCGCGACGCTGCCGCACTCCACGGTTTGCTCGCCAAGGTCCGTGACCTCGATGTGCCGCTGCTGGAGGTGCGACGAGTGCCGCCGCGCAGTGAGACCCAAGGGGAGCATCTGCGATGACGCTCTACTCCATCGCCCTCTTCCTGCATGTCATCGGTGCACTGCTGCTGGGTACGGCGCTCACCGGCGAGGGGATCGCTCTCTTCCACCTGCGCCAGGCGACGACGAGGGAGGAGCTCCGAACGTGGGAGGGCGTTGCGCTCCTCGGTCGCGTCTTTGGTCCTTCATCAGTGGTGCTGATCCTTCTTCCGGGGCTTTACATGATGTTCGCCTCCTGGGGGTGGGTCCCGTGGATTGCAGTCGGACTACAGGGCTTGCTCTTGATCGCCGTAATCGGCGCATCGACCGGCATCCGGCTCGGTTTGCTTCTGCGATCGGCCGCAGCCGGCTCGCCTGTGACTCACGACATGCGCACCCGTCTGCGGGCCGCGATATTCGTTGTGTCGTGGTTCACGAGGGTTTCGATCGCGCTGGGCGTGGTCTTCCTGATGACCAGCAAGCCGCAACTCGTTCCAGCGTTGCTTGCCATCGCCATCGCTGCGGCCGTTGGGTTGACGACAGGCGCGCTGATCGCACGCAGGCGTGCGGGGCAAACTGGCAGCGCGGGCGTACGGGCAATTGAGTAATACGCTCAAACGAACCCGCACACCGTGACGAAGAGGTCGCGGTCGCTCGAGCCAACGGCGAGCCGTCTCGAGGTGCTCCGGACGGCGGGCGCTGGATCTCCCTGACGGTCATTGCGCTTGCACAGTTGATGGTGGCGCTCGACGCTACCGCCTCACAGATCGGTGCATCGATGGGGACCGCGCTGCTCAACACCATCGCCGCCAGTGCAACCGCTGCCTACTTCGCAACCCAACGCCTTGCGTCAATCGCGAGGGCCCAGGGGCTCGTGCACGGGTATTCGGTGGCAACGGATTGGGGTACGGCGATCTTCATCCTGGCCGCCGTGGTCGTGGCTGTGATGGTCAATGCCGCCAAGCCGGCCCCATAGACCGAGCGGGTGTAAAGCCGTCATCTCCTCCGAGGGTGACCAGATCGCGTCCTGTCCGGGATCAGGTAGAGGGCTGGCCATGTACGACTCAATCCCATGACGCGTGTCACGAAAACCCCCCATGCGTACGGTGACGGACAGACCCAACGCTCCAACCGCAGCACAGTGGCCGTGAGGGGCCTTCCGGCCATCGAGGTATACCCACCGTGTCCGTGCCGCGGCCCGACCCGTCGAATCTGCTTGCATTTCCCGCTGCGCCGCAACCGAACGGGCGGGGCAGCGCAAATCACACGCGCGCCGGAGCAAAAAGCCGACCCGCCGCGCCGATGATCGTGAGCGGGGACGCACTCCTGCTCGGTTTGCTCGCCCTCCTCAACGAATCGACTGATATGGACCGGGCGCTCCAGGACGGTCTCGACATGATGACCGAGGCGACGCGTGGCTGCATCGGAGAGATCTGGCTGCGCATTGGTGGAGCGCGCGACGTTGAGTTGCGCTACTCGTCCTTTGACGGATCGGCTGCGATCGCCGCTTTCGTGGCGGCCGGTAGGGCTCTCGGAGTCGGTGTCGGTCCCGCGTCGATCAGCCGAGTACTGAAGACGGGGCGCGGTTCGACGGCAGCCCCGATGGGCACGGATGGCTGGGGGCTCCGCGCCACGGAGGCGGTCAAGGCTGACCTCCGCAGCGCGATGACCTTCCCGATCCGGACCAACAACGGGGTGATCGGTGTGCTCGCCATCTTTTGCGAGACCGTCGACCGTCCCGTCGGCGGTGTGCTCGACGCCATCCCGGTGGCCTGCCATCACATTGGTCGCTTCCTCGAGCGGGTTCGCGCCGAGGATGCCCTCCATGAAGCAACGATGGAACTTTCCGCCTTGGCCTCGACGGATTCGCTCACTGGCTTGAATAACCGGCGCGAATTCGATCGTGCGATCCGCACCATCCCGCGCCAGCCGTTCGCAGTCCTCTCCCTGGACCTTGACGGCCTGAAGGCCACCAATGACACGCACGGCCATGCCGCGGGTGATGCGTTGCTGCGCACGGTGGGCCATACGCTCGGGCTCCTCGTGCGCGGATGGGACGTGATGGCCCGGGTTGGTGGCGACGAGTTCGCGGCTCTGCTTCCCGAGGTCGGCGTTTTCGGCGCAAACCTGGTCGCTGATCGCATGCGCGTGGCCATGCACTCACTTGTGCTTCCCAGTGGCCCGGTGCGAATCACCGTTGGCTGGAGCGCAGCACCGGCTGGGACCGACCCGGTGTCGGTGTGGCAGCGGGCCGATGAGTCCCTGTACAAGGCCAAGCATGCCGGCGGGGATAGGGTGATGGGCTGCTCTTACGAGCGGGGCGAGGCCGGTGACATCGCCGACCGTTCTTACTCCGATGTGATCACGCATCTTTTGGAAGGTGGACCGATCACCACGATGTTCCAACCTATCATCGAACTTGTCGACGGGTCAGTGCTGGGATACGAAGCCTTGGCACGCCCAGAAGGATTTGCGGCAATGGACTCGGTGGAGGCAGTGTTCGAGGCAGCTCGAACAAGTGGCCATATTCGCGATCTCGACTGGGTGTGCCGGCGCCGAGCGCTCGAGGATGCGAAGCAGCTCCCCGGCGGCGTTGCGCTCTTTCTGAACATCAGCGCTGCCGCTCTGCTCGATCCCGTCCATGGGGTCGACCAGCTTTTGCTGTTGTTGGACACGGTTCAGCGCTCACCCCAGACCGTTGTCCTGGAGATCACCGAGCACGAGCGCATCCGCGACTACG
>PKWB01000010.1 GCA_003131685.1 Candidatus Dormiibacterota bacterium | reverse complement strand
CCCCGACCCTCCTCGTGCTCTATCCGACCGCCAGCCCCACCACGATCACTGCGATCAGCCTGGTGGTCGTCTTTTTCAATGCGCTCTCCGGCTCGATCGCGTATGCGCGTCAGCGTCGGATCGATTACCGGAGCGGCATTGCCTTCGCCGCAGCCACGTTTCCTGGCTCGATCCTTGGCGTCTTGGTGGTCGCGTTCTCACCTCGACGCCTGTTCGACGCGCTGACGGGGTTGTTACTCGCCGGTTTGGCCATCTGGCTACTCACCAGCCATGGCCCCGAAGATGAGGTGCCGACCGGTCACGCCGGCAGCGAACGAACGATCACCGATCGCCAGGGGACCACCTACCACTATCGCGTCCCGGTACGACGGGGCGTCCTCTTCAGCCTCGGGGTTGGGTTCGTGTCGAGTTTCCTGGGCATCGGCGGAGGCGTCATCCACGTTCCCCTGTTGGTCAGAGCACTCGGGTTTCCAACCCACATCGCGACGGCCACGTCCCACTTCGTCCTGGCCAATATGGCGGCGGTCGGGTCCGTGACCCACATCGTCACGGGTGACTTCGCCGGTGGCACCGGCCTTCACCGAGCACTTGCCCTCTCCGTCGGTGTGGTCATCGGCGCTCAACTCGGCGCCTGGGTGTCGCAGCGGATCCAGGGCGCGATGATCCAGCGGCTCCTCGCCGTCGCGCTCGCGGCACTTGCCGTCCGCCTCTTGGTTGGCGTCGTGTAACCAGGTTCGGTTGTGGACGGTGGATCCACACGGCCGTAACGCGGTGCCCACCCTTCGCAGTTACCTCCGCGCCGTCGGCCGCGGCTGCTCGAGGCTAGCCTCGGGAGCGGTCTCCGCCAGGTCGTGGGGACGCAGAACACGGTCGGTCGTCCACCGCCAGACGAGATACAGGCCGGGAACGCCAATGACCAGTACGCCGATTGACGTCCATTGCGCCTGGCGTAACCCAAGGAGCACCGCTGGCTCGCTGGCACGGAATTCAAACACGATGAGTTGGCTGATCGCGTAGGCGGCGACGTAGGTGATCGCAATGACCCCGAGTGGGACTCGCCGCCGGTATAGGAGAAGCAGAACGACGCCGATCGCAATCGTGGCCAGCGCCTCGTACGCGGCAGCGGGCTGGTATGCGATACAGCTCGTCGGTGTACAGAGCTGGAAACCCTTCTGGAGGATCGCGCCGGGGTTGGCATAGGCGGTGGCCCAGGGGAGGGTGCTAGGAGTGCCGAGGATGTCGCCATTGATGAGATTGCCGATTCGGCCGATGGGCTGCCCCACCACTGCGAAGGCAGCGCCGCCGTCGAGCGCCAACCAGGGGTTCAGCCCGTAACGCCAGGCGCAAATCGTGAGCGTGATGAAGCCGGCGATGATCGCCCCGAAGAAGGCCATGCCTCCTTCCCAGAATGCGATGATGTGAATCGGGTTGGGCAGGTAGTGGCTGAAGAAATTGGGCTGCTGGAGGACGTAGTAGAGGCGGCCTCCGATGAGCCCTACCACGATCGTCCAGACGGTGATCTTGGACACGGTGTCGCGCGCCACCCCGGCACGCTCCATCAGTGGCACCGCCGCGAAGCGATACGCCACGTAGAAGGCGATGGCATACATCACCCCGTACCAATGGATGGCGAGCGGCCCCAGATGGATGACCGGATCGATATTGATGACGATGATGCCAAGCGCACGCAACGCAGGGAGTGGCACAGGTATCACCTGCAGGCACACCCGGCGGTCGTGACCAGGCGGCGAATGCCGGGTTCACTCCTCGAGCATGGCCTGCGACGCGATTCCTCGATCACCGCACCGACGACAGTAACGCCGACGGGGTCGCCGTCGTTTCAGCCCTCGTGCTCGCGTCCATTCCCGATCTGAGCGGGGCGATCCGCTCGCTCTCGGGGCTCTGGCGCCCGCTCGACGATCTGATGCGCTTCGCCGCGGTCTATCTGGTCTTTGCAGCTGCCCTGATCGCACTTCTGATCTGGCTGCACAGGGATGGCCTGCGGGCGTGCGTGGCCGTTGCGCTTGGAGCGATACTGGCCGTCGCCCTCACCGCCGCGATTGGAGCGTTGTGGGATCGGCCGCGGCCGTTCGTCGCAGAGCACTTCACCCCGCTCATCAGCCACGCCGCAGATGCGTCCTTTCCCTCCGACCACCTGGCCGCCTTGGGGGCGGTGACGATCTGCGCGTGGCTCACCTCACGACGGCTCGGCATCGTGACCGCGATCATCGCTGCCGTCGTCGCCTTCGCGCGCGTCTTCGTGGGCGTGCACTATGTCTCGGATGTCATCGGGGGGTTTGTGCTCGGGATGTTGTGTGGCGGCCTGATGTGGCGGATCACCTCATTGGCGCCGTCTGTCTTCGAGCGGACGGACCGCCTGCTCGTCAGCTGGCGCCTGCGCCCAGCCGGGCGATGACCTCGGCAGATCCTGCCCCGGGGCGTCCCTCCGAGGTTGGCGGACGCGTGAATGGATCATCGCCGGCGTGCGGTTCGCGTTTCGGAGTGGTGGGGAGGAAGTCGTTGCAACGGGAGAGCACGAAGAGCACGCTGTAGGGCGCGGCCGATCGTCATGAATGGCCGAGTGCCGTCAGTGGTAGTGATCCGCGCACCCGTGGGCCAATGGCCGTCAACACCATGGGTCGTGCCGCTGAGTCACGCGGCGTCACCGTCGATTCGCGGCGCGATCGGGCCGAGGCCGGCCAGGTCGAGACGGTGCACATAATTGATGGGCAGCGCCTCATCGACGGCGTCGCGCTGCCGTGATTGGCAATGACCGCTCGCCGCTGATTAGCCTGGACCTTTCAGTAAGG
>PKWB01000150.1:9293-13013 GCA_003131685.1 Candidatus Dormiibacterota bacterium | reverse complement strand
CAACGACCGGTTGAACCTAAGCGCTGCGCGTGGCACGATCTGAATGGACGGCCGTGGCTGCGCGTCCCGTGGCGCTGTCGCGGCCGGTGTGGCCATTGCGGATGTCATGTCCACCTGTCCTGCTTCCCTCGGCTGCGTCGGTGGTCGTTGCCCGTTCAACAACGCCGTTGGCGCGTAGGGTATCCCGGACGATCGGCGGATGGTTCGTGGGCGCTGTCCAGTCCATGCGGTGGTCGTCGGCCGCGCTGCTATTCAGCAAGGAGCCGTTAGCTTGTGGCTCAGTCGACTCGCCCGCTCTATCAGAAGGTATTCCTCAGATCCCGGCACGTCGCCGGAGAGGCTAACCCCTCGTCAACTGCTCGCCGGGGAGCCCCGTGCGCGTCAGGCGTCGACTCTAGGCGAGCACTCGGGGCTCGGTGACAACCCAAGGACAGTGGGAGTGCCAGATCACCGCGTCACGTAGCATGACCGGGTGGGCGGTGGCACCGACCCGGGTCGGATCGGCCCGGAGCAGATCGAATCTCAACGGCTGATGTTGAGTGAACTTTCCGTAGATCAGATGGAAGCGATCGTCGACGGCGATGCCGCCGCGGCCGCGCCCCCGAGCCCAGAGTATCCGCCCGCGGGGAGCCTCGTCGGACTGCGCATTCGACTCGAGAAGGCCGCTCGCGGAAGCGTGCTGGGACGGTGGTTTCAGATCGTGCGGCGGGCCGATGGCGTTGCCATCGGCGACCTCAATTTTCACGATCCACCGAACGAGGTTGGCGAGGTAGTGACTGGAATGAACCTTGTCCCCAGCTCGCAGGGTTACGGACTCGGCACTGAGGCCCTCGCCTTGGCATGCGCGTGGGCGCTAGCGCAGCCGGGGGTGCGGTCAGTGCACGGCGACATCCACGAAAGCAACCTCGCCTCGCGGCGCATGGCTGAGAAAGTGGGGATGCGCTTGGTCGGCGTCGGCGGCGGCGAGTTTCACTACCGCATCCCGTAGCGACCGAGTGCGCTTGTCACCCGGCGACGATCTGCAATTCGAGGCTCGGCAAACGCTTCGTGAGACCGCCTGCGCGTCGACCCGTCTGGTGTGAGAGTTGTACGCCATGGTGTGCGAGTGTTCCGTTCCGCGAGCCGCGGCCACCCGCATCCGCGTTCTCGGCCGAGGAGTCCCTGACGCCCGTGTGGGCGCGGCGGCGCCGATCGTCGAGGCGACCGACTACTTTGAACGGGAGGATCAAGTGCGAATCGACCACTTCTCCTTCGGCTCCATCCAGATCGACGGCCGGACCTACGCCCACGACGTGGTTGTCGATCGAGGCCAGATCCGCAAGCGCCGGAAGGGCGCGTCGAAGCGTCACCGCGCTAGCCATGGACACACGCCTCTCTCAGCCGAGGAGAAGATTCCCTGGCGCTGCCGTCGGCTGGTCATCGGCACCGGCGCCGCTGGAGCTCTGCCAGTCATGGACTCGGTCCAGGCTGAGGCTCGACGCCGCGGCGTCGAGCTGGTGACCCTGCCGACCACCCGGGCGATCGACCTTCTCGCCACCGACGCCAAAGACACCAACGCCATTCTTCACGTCACCTGCTGACCTCAATTCCGCTCGGACTGCTCAACCCTCGTTTCAAATTCCGTCAACCACGAAAGGCACGTTGGTGGCCGGCCACACCCTGCGCCCGGCCCCGTTTACAAATGCCTCAGATGTCTCGTCAAGCCGTCTCGCAGCTCACTTGTGAAGATACGTCCAGTCGATAGGACAACCGCAGGACGGGCACGTGGGAAACGTCTCGCCAACCTTGATGTCGATCAGCCCGTGGTGTTGATCACCGCCCTCCCACGTTCCGATCAACGAGCACGTCTCGCCGGTCCTTGCCTCGTGCTCTGCATCCGGCGGGTCGGCCATTCCAGCAGGATGAGCGCCGACCGAATAGAAGTGAGACCCCCGACCCGTCGCCGGAGGTCTCTTCAGGAAGGGAATGAGTTGTAGGTGATCCCCTTCTCGTCACATTTTGCACCGATCCGAAGCGCCTGGGCTACCAGCGGTACTCGTCGCCGGGGCATGCACTGCCCAGTCAGCCTCAGACATTCCTGCCAGAGTGGCTACGGGCACGAAGTTCTGTCGTCCCGCGACGCACGCGTTTGTAGTGACGCATACACCACGTGCGGATCTCTGCGCGTCGCCCGCAGTCGGGGACGGAACAGCGCGGATGGGCAGGGTCCTCGCGGATCCACATTCGGTAGTGGTCGGGACAACGACGGACCGAGTGGGCGCTGCGCTCACATCCGTCGATCGAACAAGCCCGCCACGGTAGGGCGCCATATGTAGACGACGCGCGTGACCCGCGTCGCCGTGGTCCGTTATTCGCTGAAGGTGTAGCCTGCACTATCCATTGGCTTCGCACGGCCCGGGACCCGGCGTGACCGAGCAGTGGTCAAACTCACCCGCTGCGCGGCGCTCCGCCATGCCCTTCCCGGCGCCATGCGGAGCCCGGGGTCTCGCCTCGTCTCACCCACAGATGAGCGCCCGGTCTCCTGCCCGCGTTCGAGTGTTCGTCGTCGGCAAGATCACGACTTCCTTGACCAGCGCCGCGGCTATCGAGCGTCTCCGCCTGGGCGTGAGGTCATTCCAACCGTCATCACGTCGGGCACTCCGCGATTCAGGGCCGTCGCCAGGCGCCTGCAGGGTGCGTAGAGTAAGTGGCGCACACCAGGTGCACCCCGAAGGAGATGCCTGTGGGTAGAGCAAATATCTACGTGCGGGGCGAGGACGAAGAGGTGTGGGGTCGGGCCGAGAAGTTGGCAGGCGAGCCGTCCACGTCTCGCGTCATCACCCAGGCGTTGCGGGCATATGTCCGCAGCCGTGAGGGCAATCCCATGGAGAGACTGACCTTCGAGGTCGAGATCGGCGGCGAGAAGCTGACCAAGGCCTTCGTGGGGAGATGGCTCATCCAACCCGGTGAGGAGTATCGCTCCAAGCACGAGGCAGACGACCTCATGAGCGGGACGCTGGTGGCAGTTGGAACCACCTTCGCCCTTGCGGAAACGGCGAAAGGAAAGATCCTGATCCTCACCGATTTTCTGAGGGGGCAATCCTTCGAGGTCTTTGACGACTTCGACGACGCCGAGAAAGCGTATGTTCCTGCTGACGTCTTAGCGGTAGCGGCGAAGAGGGCCGGCATCGAGCGCGCCGAGCTCCTCGACATCTGAGGAAAACCGCAGTTCAAGGGTCGCTCGCCGGGCGCCCGCTTGTTAGCGATGGGCGCCTGCCAGAGGGTGAGCGTCGCATCGAGATCGTCCTGCCCACCTCCGTGAGCTCGCGGTCGGCTGTCGGTTTCCCATGTGGCCGGATCGATGGGGGTCAAGGAACACGATCCGCTCTGGTGTGCTAACTGCACTGCACGCTGGGGTGCGCGAGCACCCTCATCCGTCGCCCTGCCTCGGCGTCGGCGCAGACCCGGCGGCTGAGCCCTTCGCGATCCAACTCGCGCCGCACCGTGTCTCGACAGAGCCCGAACTCTCGGGCCAACGCGCTCACCGTCCAACCATGGTGATGCAGGGCTTTCATTTCCATCCAGGTTTCTCCAGACTGCACGCCAGGTCCCCCTTGTGAGCTCCGGCTTCGAACACCAAGAGCTTGTTCGGGGGACTTCTTTTCTTCAAGCCGTCGGCGCCTGGGCACCTGGCGAAGATTCGTGATCAGGAGTGGCTAGGCGGATTCAACCGGTCGTCGC
>PKWB01000150.1:0-9250 GCA_003131685.1 Candidatus Dormiibacterota bacterium | reverse complement strand
GCGATACGGGGGTTGTGATGACAAAGGGCACCGTGCTCACCCTGATCGCGTGGGGGTTCTGATTGCCATCCGCGGGCGATACGGGGGTTGTGATGACAAAGGGCACCGTGCTCACCCTGATCGCGTGGGGGTTCTGATTGCCATCCGCGTCCCCTTCGCCGCCGCCAGTCACGCGGCGAACTACGCGCAGGGCCTCGTCATCGGGGAACTGCTCCTCGCACTCGCGGTGACGTTCGCCGCTCAGAACGCGGTGATGTGGCTGCGCGCGACGCAGTTGATGACGATCCACGTCGACGCCGGTTAGCGATCACGAGCACCCGAGCTACCCCCTGCCCCTCGCCCCCGTTATGCCGATAACCAGACCCGCGGCAGTGGGCTAAGGCCTTACCGTACCCCCCACAAAGGGTCGCTGACGCCATGCGGGAGTACGCGACGCTCTTAGCTTCTTTCTCCGCAGTGACGCGGCTGTGAGTGGAAGCCCGACGATCTGCCCGGGGTTAGGGCTTCTGCCCAGGCGCGTGAAACAGGTAGTCCGTAACAATGGATGACGCGTTCGCGTTGAATGGGTCAAGACAGCCATGAAACTCACAACCATTTTCAGCTCTGCGATCGCCGCCGTTGGCCTCGCAGCTTGTGGATCGACCGCGGTTACGCCGCCTACTGCGCGACCAACGCTCTCCCTAGCAGCCGCTCCGACAGTAGCGTCGACACCCATCGCAACGCCCGCGCCAACGCCGACCGCCACACCGATCCCAACGCCCTCACCTTCGGATAGCCCGTCGCCTAACGCGAGCGCGTCGCCCAGCCCGAGCGCGTCGCCGTGCGTACCAAACTACGATTCGCCTGAACGTAGTTGCGAAACGCCGCCCGTAGTCGTTGTGACTGCGTGCGCTGAGTATCCCGGCACGACGCAGTTCGGCGGCTCAATCTCGTGGAGTGGAGCGGATAGCGCAGATAGCTTTACGATCTTCCCTCCCGATAACAACGGATACGGCGAAGTGCTGTACACCAACGGAAGCACCCCTCCAGGCGGCACGTATGGACCGCTAGAGCCCGGGGTCTTCACTTACCAGTTCGTTGATAACGTGAACGAGATAATCAATGGCTCGTTCACCATACTCACGTGCGACGTGCCCAACGCCTAACACCGACACCTTCCCCCACGCCTAAGCCAGGGCGCGCCCCCAGAGCCACCCCGCCGATCTCGCACGCTGCCCAGCTTCGGTGCTCGATCTGGTGGCGCGTTCGTCCGATCAATGCGAATCCGCGATTCCTGGCCCGCCGGGGAGCAGCAAGATGATGCTGGCCCGCGCCTTCTGCTCGTTACTGCCCGACTGTTGGTAGGCGCAAGTGGGTGGCCAACCTCGTCCATCCTTAATACAACCCCTCTGACGCCGCCGATGGTGAGCCTCCGAATAGCACCGTGGTGTTGCGGTTTGCCGACACCTCGGCGGGTTGGGGCTTCAATTCGGGTGTCTCCTCGAGGAGCTCGGCATCCTGCTCGTTCGCGCACGCTCACCTCGGGGCGAGGTCGGCGTCGCTGGCCAGCTGACTGCGGGCGTGCGCGACTCGCGACGGACCGCATCGGGAGCGCGGGTCCACGTCCGATGCAACCGAGCCCGAATCGGCTCCACCTTCTTAGAACGTCCACCGCCTGGATCAGGCCTTCCCGGCGCCCTCGTGGGCGCCTAACATTCGCCTCTCGCTCTTCGCGACCAAGTCGTTCGGTCTCGATCGGCACGCGTTGGAGCGAAACGGGAGAGACCTGATGAGCGAGTGGACCGAGTTCGGGATCCGCGAGGGCATGTCGATCTCGGCGCGTTCGCCGGTTCGAGAGATTCCGGAAGTAGCGCAGTTCTTCGGGGTGTTTCTCGCGGAGAACGACGCGTTGCTTGCTGAACCATTCCGCGGTGTCACGACGGATGGAGTTGTCGCCGCTCGCGACCGAGTTCGAACAGTAATGCCGACCGAAGCAATTCGGGAGGCTGCCGCGGGATTTCTGGATTTGCTGGATGCACCGACGCGCTCGCGCTCGAGCTTTCCGTTTGCGTCTGACGAATGGCGGACATGGTTCAACCCACACATCAATGTGTATCGACACGGGGTCATGCTCGAGGAACTGTCGACCGTTCAACGGAACGCATTCCTCGACTTGCTCCGCGTCACGCTGTCGACTCGTGGCTACGCGCAGGCTCGCGACATCATGCGTCTCAACGACCTGCTCGCTGAGTTGACCGGCCGATTCGATGACTACGGCGAATGGCCATATTTCGTGTCCTTCTTCGGTGTGCCCTCTGCGGACGCGCCGTGGGGATTCCAATTCGACGGGCACCATCTGGCGATCAATTGCGCTGTCGTCGGCGACGAACTGGCGATGACCCCGAACTTCATGGGCTCCGAGCCGTGCGAAGGTCGAACAGGTCGTTTCGCAGGAATTCGAGTGCTCGAGGTCGAGGAGCGTGCCGGCCTCGATCTGGTCCGCTCGCTCGATGCGGATCAGCAACGGATTGCGATCCAGTACGCCTCGATAATGCCGGATGCCGTTCCAGCCCACTTGCGGCATCCAGTCGACAACCTGACGCAGACCGGCGCATTCCGCGACAACGCCGTGATTCCATACTGCGGTATCCGGGCCGACGGCTTCTCGCATGCCCAGCGGGCCAGACTCGTGAGCGCGATCGACGCTTATGTCGGGTGGACGGAGGAAGGCTACGCAACGGTGAAGATGGCCGAAGTTGCTCAGCATCTCGACGAGACATGGTTCGCCTGGATGAGTGGCACCGGCCCAACTGACCCCTTCTACTACCGGCTGCACAGCCCCGTTGTGCTCATCGAGTTCGAGCACCTTCCTGGTGTGGCGCTCGACAATCCCGAGCCGTCGCGGCATCACATCCACACCATCATTCGCACGCCGAACGGCGGTGACTACGGCGCCGACCTCTTGGCTGAGCACCACACGCGCTTCGAGCACCAGGGACGCAATCGGGCCTGAATCCGTCTCAGGGCAGGTGCGGCGAGGTCATGTCATCGCCGATCGATACGAGTCGACGACGACGACACCGACACGGAGAACCTCGTGCTTCGTTAGTACATCCCCTCCGGAGCCCGCCGAGTGGGATCTGCTTCGGTTGGGCGAGGGACTCCTAGCGCTCGCGCCTTGCGACGACCCTGAATCCCGGCCTGCCAGCGTTCAACACCGTCAAACCTCCCTAACCGCTTTGGTGAGCTGCCTCCGACCCGCCGTCCACGGCCGAGTTTCCCGACGACATGGATCGTGTGCCCGCCCGTCGCGGCTGCCAGCGCATGACGAGAACGACGATCGCGATGTCCAGAATCACGTCGCCTAGGGAGAGAGGATCGAAGAATCCGAACGGCGCGACGAAGAGTGTGAGGAGCACCATCGCGGACGCGACGCCGACACCGGACGCCGTGACGACCCGCGCCCGAGGGAGATTCGCCATGAGCGCGAGGCCTCCTAGCGCGGCAACGAGTTCAGCGACACCGCCCACCAGCGTCGCGCCACTCGTGACGCGCGCCCAGGTGGCGACGTACGAGACTTCGTTCGGAGTTTGGAGATTAAGGAGTTGGGAGATCTCAGACCCGGCATAGACGAGTGCCGAGGCTGCCGACACCCCAAAGAATCCGAAGATCAGCAACCCGAGCGTGCGCTGATCGGGCCACCATCCGTGAGGCCAGAGGCGATGCAGCGATTTCAGAAGCTCGCCCTCCATGAGTGACGCCAGGCGTCAGCATATGCCGATTCTGGGGACTCCGCGACGAACCCGGTCGCCCCGTCGGATGACGGCCCTATAGAGAACCTCGGCCTCCCGGGCTTCACGATCGTGGACTTCACGGATCTAGCCCCGACGGTCACCGGAGCGGCAACCACAATCTCTTGATGACCGGCCCGCCAGGGACAAAAAACTTGAAGCTGCCCGCGCCTTCTGCTCGCTGCTGCGCCCGACTGTTCGCACGACGCACCTGGATGGCCAACCTCGTCCGTCGCTAATACATCCTCTTGAGGTCCAGGCGCGGTCCATTCCGGCCGAGGTCGCGGAATGGTGGACGCAACGGTCTCAAGCAGCGTCGGTCCGCTAGGGTCCGTGGGACGATGAGCATCCTGGGCACGCGAGTCCTGCGCACCGAGGATCAGATCCCGGCCTCCTCAGGCGTCCGGGTCGCTTCTCGCCTTCGGTCGCCAAGGAGTTAGGCAGCCGACTCCCGCAGCTGGGCGTCCCCGGAGCAACCCTACGAAGTTGGTGGGAATGCGGACGCCGTGAGGGCGGTACACGTGGACTGGCCCGTCCCATTGAGAACGCTATGATCCAGGACCTCGTACGCGGAGGAGCCAACGACACCGCGGCAGATGGTGCTGGTATCTGCTGGAGGGATAGTGAAGGCTGGGGGCCCGGATGGCTGCCGCTGTGCAAGCGTCCAGTTGCTGGTTCCCAGGACAGTCAGGATGGCGCTACATCCGGAGAGCGCATCAGGACCGGTGATTTGGATGCGGGTATCCTTCGCTTCATCGGCTGGCGCCAGAAGGCATGACTCAGTAGGCGCCGGTGTGCCCGACTGGGTTGCTGGTGTTTGTGCGGAGCCTGAGAGGTCGCAGCTAGCTTGGGCGATTGCCGTCACCAACGCTGCCCCGACCAGAAGGCCGACCTTCATGACGGGTGAATTGTGCCGCATTGCCTCACCATCGGACCAGAGCGGACCCCGGCTATCGGCTGGGGGCGAGTCGTCTGGGGCGGAACGCGCCGAACGTGGGGGGCCGAAATCTTTCGATGACCGTCGCTATGCTGACCTCAGATGAGAGTCCAGTGCCTCACCGCGATCGCTATCGCGGCCGTAGCAATGACAGCTTGTGGCGTCTCGGCAGGTAACACCCCGAATGCGCCGCCCACAACGCCGCCCAACTCAGCGCCTCCATCCACGACAGTGCCGACGCTCCCGTCGCCGGGTCCACCGCCGCCCAGCCTCCCACCGGCAGCGGTGGCAACGACATTGACTCCATCCACGGCGCTTTGGACGATCTATGACTGTGCGTTTGCGGTGGACATGCTCACGGAGGACTCGCAGCTAGATGCACGCGCCTTCTCGGAGGGCCTTGGGCCGGGCTCCGATCCCTATTTCTACGCGCGGATCGCGGCTCAATGGAAGGTCGACGCCGGCTATGCCGCTGAGCAGTGCGGGAAGCCAGCGGGAGTACTCACCGGCACGGAATTGAGCGCACCACCCGGACAGTTCGCACTGGCGATCCTCAGCCATCAGGGTGACGAGATACTGCATCCGGCAAACGCTGCCTGGGATAGCATGTGGATAAGCGCGTATCAACGCCTCGAGTCGCTGTGGACGCTCGCGGGAGGCTCATCGTCTTAGACCGATCGCGCGCTGGCGACTCCCGGCCTATATGGGCAGCGCGAGGACACCGTCGGTGGCTGGCACGGACAGTCGCTCGCAGGGCCGCGACGAGGTGGAGCGCGACACGCGGTCGCTGGGCGGTTGGCGGCGGCCAATCCGAGCACCTGATCGACGCGCGTTGCTCACCCCTTTCTTGACTTGAATTAAGCAACGAAACTCGGAGGAGGGTCCGAGGGCGTGAGGCCGCCGGTTCGACGCCTCTGAGGCAGCGGTAGAGTGGACGATATGGCCGAGGAGCGGTTCCACCCTGAGGAGCTGACCAAGCGTCGACCTGGGCGTCCGAGATCACCGGTAACGACCAAGCCGCTCAGCGACGAGCGAGCCTACTGGCGACTCAGAGAGAACCGTATGCACAACTCGTTCGCCGCGATCCGCGTGCTCGCCTTCTGTTCGGTTTGGCAGCGAACCGGCGGGACGATTGATCGTGTGGTGGCGGCGGAGTACTGCGGCCGGCGGACGGTCTTCTATCGGCTGAGCAGCTGCCGTCGGGCGGGATTCGAACCCGAGCTCGTGTCGTGGGGGCTGAAAACTGGCGAGGAGTGGGAGGAGTACGAGGAGAATTTCATTCGCCACATGGAAGACGACCTGGTGACCGAGTTGGACGCGTATCACCGGCGGTCAGTCGTGAGCCGGACCCTCCGCCGCAAACCACAGCCTCATCCGGACCTCCTCGAAGACACAACCGAGTAGTCCTGCGACGGCTGATTAGTGCAATCGGTTTGCACTAATGGTGGTGGCGACCCAGAGTCGGGGCATGTGGCGCGCGACCCTGTTCCCGACCGCCGGAGAGGCCGGCGGAAGTTATGCCGCGGGAAGCTCGCGCGGTGGCGGGTGGGCTGCGCTTGAGGATGAGGAGGTTGCTGCCGCACGATCGCGGGCTGAGGCGGCGAGACGCGCGCTCACGAGGGTGCGCCGGTACAGCGTCGCCAACCGGCTCACGAAACTCGGGACGTTGACCTACGCGGGTGAGGGCTGCCGCGATCCGCGAGTGCTGCGTCGCGACGTGGCCGACTTCATGCGCAATCTCCGCAGCAGTCTCGGTGAGCCGATTCCGTACCTCTGGGTGCCCGAGTGGCACCCGAACGGTCACGGACTCCACGTGCAGTTCGGCCTCGGGCGGTACGTTGCTCGCGGGCTGATCGTTCGGGCCTGGGGGCGGGGCTTTGTCGACATCCGGCTCCTCGGGGATCTTCCGGTCGGGAGCGGAAGGATCGAGATTGCGCGGAGAACGGCCTCGTATCTCGGCAAATACGTTGCCAAGACGTTTGCGACCGAGGACCTGCGGGGTTTGCATCGGTACGAGGTGGCCCAGGGGTTTCAGCCGCCCTCGCTCAGGCTCGAAGGCCGAAGCGATGTCGAGATTCTTGAACGGGCGAGCGAGCACATGGGGGCGGAGCCGACCAAACGCTGGTACTCGAACGAGCGGAAGGAATGGCGCGGCCCTCCGGCACTCTGGTTCCAGTGGGCCACGCCGTTGTGAGGGGCGGGTCGCTCGGGGACGTCGCGCTCGAGCTGGTGGTGCGGTCTTGTCGGACCCAGGAGCTGGCGGTGAAGGTGTCCGATGCGGCGACAGTCGCTGACGTTGTTGCACTCCTGACAGGCAAGCCGCGCGCGGCGTTCGCGGGCGGTAGCCCGCGGAGGACGTACGCGGCTCGGCGCTCAGAGGCGCCAGCGGGGATCGACTCGTGCCGGGTCGAACGACCGGGCGCCCAGCGCGCCGGGGGCGATGATGACGTGATCGAGAATGGCGGCGACGATGGCGTGCTGCCGGGTGAGGTTGAGCTGTGCCCACCCGGCGCGAAGCTGGTGACCATGGCCGACGAGTCCGGCGAGAGTTTCGCTGCGCGAAAGGCGAGCTAGGCTCCGCTCCGCGGTGTCTATACGGTCCTGGATGGGCTTCCGGGCAGTGAGCCAGTCGCGGGCGGGGATCTGCTTGGTGGCATAGAGATGTGCGAGCTCGTCGAGTTGATGGCGGTCGTCCACGAGTGCCTCACTGAGAGCCGCACCCCGCTCGTCGTCGTGCATTCGACCTGCAAGTGCATCCGCGAGGACTGGGGTGTCGAGGCGTATCAGCACCATCTCTGCGACCAGCTCCTCGAGTGGCCCCGCGACCACGGTCAGCCTTCCGCAGCCCCCATGGTCGGGGCCGGACGAGCAGACATACCGGCGCGTCGTCTCGCGGGCGCGGCTGAAGAGCGTGTTGCCGCATTTCCCGCACCGCAGCATGCCCGAGAGCAAGTAGCGTCGCGGCGGGCGGCGCCCACTCACGGTCTGCTCGGCCATGCGCGCGAGGATTCGGCTGCGCTGTGCCTCGCTGATGATGCGCCGCCACCTCGCCTTGCCGATCACCTGGCCTCGGTGCTCGCGTAGACCCGCAATGCGTCCGGAGCTGAGCATCGCGCGAAGGGTCGAGGTTCGCCAGGGTCCGCCGGCCACAGTTCGCACCTGCTCAGCGTCGAGCCATATGGCCAAGGACCTCAAGCTTTCACCCGCGAGAAAGCGGGCAGCCAGGCCTCGGATCACGAGCGCTTCGTCCTTGCGGACGGTCATCTTGTCGTCGTCGTACCCGAATGGTCGGTGATACCCACCGTGGGGCAGGCCAAGCTCGGCGCGCTGGTCCATCTTGCGTTTTACTCGGCGGCTCTTCGTGGCTGATTCGTTGGCGGCGACCGCACCAAGCACGCGGAGGACCAAGAGCCCATCACCGCTGCCGATGTCGATGCCTCCGGTGCTCACGAACTGAAGGTGCTGCACCCTGGCTGCTTTGAGCACGTCCAGGAAGCGCTCGACCTCCGCTGGTATGCGGGAGAGCCGGTCAGGGTGGTAGACGATCACAGCGTCCCGTAGGCCGTCCGCGAGGTCAGCAAGGAGCCGCTGGTATTCGGGTCGGCGTTTTCCGCTGTACGCCGAGACATCGTTGTCGACGTACTCGGCTGCGACTCGCCACCCGAGGTCCGCGGCGAGGCGTCGGCAATCCTCGAGTTGGCGCGTGACCCCGAGGGCGGTGCCGTCCTGGTCGCTGCTGATGCGCGCGTAGAGGGCGGCGGAACGTACAGGCATCGAGAGGTCATACTAGCGAATAGTGGCCAACCTGGTACTGCTCTGCCGACACCCGCACGAGACGCGCCTGTAGCTGATGACGGCAACGCTCAACTCAAGGTGTACCAAACCTGTGGCGACACCCCCACGGGAGGAAATGCCGAATATGGTGGCCGACCAGAATCCGATCCTCAGATGCCCCGGAACCAGTTCCATACACTGCTCGCCGCGGAATGGTTAGGTCGACGCTCTCCCCTCATCGCCGCGCGGGCTACGGCGTAAGCGGATCCGCAAGAGCTGCGTCGATGGCATCGGCAGCCTGACGCTGCATTTCGCGGTGACGTGGGAGTACAAGTCGAGCGTAATGGCGATCGTCGAGTGCCCAAGCATCTCGGACGCCATCTTTGGATGCACGTCACGGCTGAGCATGATCGTGGCCGCGCTATGGCGCAGGTCATGGAACCGGATCGTCGGAAGATTGGCCCTCGTAAGCGTGCGCCGCAACGCGAGCCGCAGCGTGGTCGGAGATAGGAAGTCGCCGAACTCAGTCGCAAAGACCAACCCGAGGTCGCGCCACTCGCCGCCCACAAGGAGTTGCTCCTGCGCCTGGCTCTTGCGACGTTCACGGAGGGCAGTTACCGCAACGGTTCCCAGAGCGACCGATCGGGACTTTCCTGACTTCGGGGTGGCAATGCTGAGGGTGGAACGCGACTGGCCCTGGAGCGATCCGGTCACTGCCAGCACGCTTCGATCGAGATTGACGTCCTTCCAGCGCAGCGCCAGCAGCTCG
>PKWB01000066.1:19852-20640 GCA_003131685.1 Candidatus Dormiibacterota bacterium | reverse complement strand
CACGCTCAATCGCAAGTACCTGCTCCACGCGGTGGACGGGTCGTTGCGCCGTCTCGGACTTGATTTCCTCGACCTCATCTTCTGCCACCGGCCGGATCCCGACACGCCGGTCGAGGAGACCGTTCGGGCGATGCACGACATCATCAGCTCCGGTCGCGCCCTGTACTGGGGCACGTCGGAGTGGAGTGCCACGGCGGTCCTCGAGGCATGGGAGATCGCCGATCGCCACCACCTGCNNCGACCTGGAGCCCGCTCGCCTCGGGGCTGCTCACCGGCAAATACAGCGAGGGCGTTCCGTCCGACAGCCGCGCCGCACTTCCCGGCTATGGATGGCTCAAGGCGGATGTGACCAACGCGGACGCCAACCGGCGCGTTCGTGAGCTCGGTGTGATCGCACGCGAGCTCGGGACCAGCCTCGCGCAGCTCTCGATCGCCTGGTGCGCATCCAACCCACACGTCTCGACGGTCATCACGGGTGCGAGTCGTGTCGAGCAGGTCCGAGAGAATCTCGGGGCGCTCGACGTGCTCGACAAGCTCACCCCGGACGTCCTCGCGCGCATCGACGCGATCTTCTGAACTAGGCGCTCTCGAGCACGCGCAGCCGCGCGCGTGAATCGGCAGGCTCGGGCTGGACCCAGCGTCCCCCGGCAACGCGGATGGCGTGCGACGCCAGCAGCATCTTCTGGATCTCCTCCGCCGGCACCGGTCGCGAGAAGTAGAAGCCCTGGGCGAAGCGGCACCCGAGACTCTGGAGCCGCTCGGCCTGGTCGGCGTTCTCGACGCCCTCG
>PKWB01000066.1:0-19842 GCA_003131685.1 Candidatus Dormiibacterota bacterium | reverse complement strand
CCGGTGCCGAAGTCGTCCATCGAGATGCGAACGCCGAGCGTCTTGAGCTCGTGCAGGCGTGCGCGCGCGCTCGCCGGGTCGTCGACCATGAAGCTCTCGGTGATCTCGAGTGTGAGGTGCGAGGGGAGGAGCCCGGTTTTGACGAGAATGCGGCTCACATCCTTGACGAAGTCCGGGTGACGCAGCTGGCGCGGCGACACGTTGACGCTCATGGTCACCGTCGGCTCATCGTCGAGGCCGACGTGCCACGCCTGCCATTGCCTGCACGCCACTTCGAGGACGTGGAGGCCGAGCTCGCGGATGATGCCCGTCTCCTCGGCGATGCCGATGAATTCGGCCGGCCCGACCATGCCCCAGCGCGGATGCTTCCAGCGCACCAATGCTTCGACGCCGACCGGCGTGCTCGAGGCCATGTCCACGATCGGCTGATAGAGGACCACCAGCTCGCGGTCGTCGATGGCGCGCTCGAGGTCGGTGCGCACCTCGAGGCGGCGCGCCACCACGTCCTGCATCCCGGGTTCGAAGATCTCCGACGTGTCCTTGCCCTTGAGCTTGGCCCGGTACATCGCGACGTCGGCGCGCCCGACGAGCTCCTCCGCCGAGATGTCTCGGGACGCCGTGACCGCGACGCCGATTGACGCGCTGATGGTGACCTCACGCCCGGCGATCTTGAATCGAGACTTGAACACCGACTCGACGCGATCGACCACACGGAGCGTGTCCTCGCGATCGGCGGTTTCCTCGACGAGGATGGCGAACTCGTCGCCGCCGAATCGCGCCGGCGTGTCCGATGCACGCAACACCGTCTTCAGGCTGTCGGCAACGCGGGCGAGCAGCTCGTCGCCGGCGACATGTCCGAGGCTGTCGTTGATCTCCTTGAAGTTGTCGAGGTCGAGGAACAGCACCGCCAATGACTCACCGTGGCGCTCGCGGCGCGTGAGCGCATGCTCGAGGCGGTCCATGAACAGCGCGCGGTTGGAGAGACCGGTGAGCGTGTCGTAGAACGCCTGGCGGTGGAGGCGGTCGCCAAGGCTGGTGTTCTGCACCGCAACGGTGATCTGCGCGGCGTAGGCGTCGAAGTCGCGGACGTCGTCGCTGTTGAAGCTGCCCAGGTCGCTCAGCCGGTTGGCGACGACGAGGGCTCCGAGCAGCGTGCCCTCACCCTGGAGGAGCGTCGCCATCGCGTCTCGAAAGCCCTGCTCACTGAGCCATTGGCGCAGCTCGAGGTTCGACGTCGATGGGGTGATGATCACGCCGCGCTGGACGACCTCGAAACCCGCATCGACGTACGACGACGTGGTCTCATCGAGCAGCGGAAGGAGTCGCTCCAGCTGCTCGGCGCTCAGCACCATGTCGACAGCGTCGCGCACGCCGCGCCTGGTGCTGATCGTGCGCGACGAGCCGGTTCCGGTCGCGACCGGCAGCAATGAGACCATCGCGGTGTCGACTCGGAACACCTTGCAGTAATGGTCGAGCAACTCTGGAATCGCCGCGCCGCCGGAGCTCGCGCGTTGGAGCATGCCGCTCGATGTGTACAGGTTCTTGAGCCGCTGGTTCTTCTGATGTTCGCGCGTGTAGAGCACGTACGCGGCGACGATTGCGGAAAGCGGCGTCAGCAGCAGGAGCAGCATCGGCGGATTGCTTCCGCCGAGCGCGACGATCACCAGTCCGAGGCTGCAGTTCGCGAAACCGCCGATGAGCACGATGACGATCGGCTGGAGCCATTGCCGGTGTGACTGCCGGCCCTCCGCCAGGGAGATGGCGATCGCGGTGAGCGCGAATCCCAGCAGCGATGCGATCGACATGAAGAGCAGCACCCACAGCCATACGACCCAGCTGGTCGCGGTTGTGCCGGAGATGTGATTGACGAGGAGGAGCAGCGTCTCGGTCTCGATCGCGAAGCTGGCGAGATTGAAGACGAGCCGTATAGGCTCCTGCCGGCGAAGCAGACCGAGTCCGATGGCTGCGCCGAGGACTCGAGCGAGAACCAGCTCTCCTGGGTCTCCGGCGAGCGCGAAGACGCCGATGACCAGCGGGATCTCGCTCAGCGAGTACGACTGAGCCTCCTGGCGGAAGTGGATGAAGACGCGCCACCACTCGGCGACGGCGAATCCGATCACCAGCAATGCGATCGAGAGGATCGCCACCCCGCCTGGCCGGCGCAATGGTGCGATGCCGGCCACATAGATGACCGCCGCCGCGACGGCCATGCAGATGTTCAGGACCCAGATGGGCGCGACGCTGCCGGCGCTCGCCGTGGGCCGGCTCTCGGGGGCGGCCCTGGCATCACCCGCACGCTGCTTGGCGGTCACCAAACGTGACACGTCACGCAATCCTGTGCATCGCGATCTCCCGCGCGAGCCTGGCGCCGGCTCGAGGCGGGCCCCCCTCAGGGGCTTCCTGAGTTATAGCGTCGACGCTTCAAACGCGTCATCACGCCCCGGAATCGCTGATGTTACGGGCGATGGGATATCCCCTCCGTGGGATACCGCCGGGCGGCGCGGCCCTGGAGCGCTCCAGGTCGCGCCGCCCCAGGGGTCAGTCGGGAAAGGGGGCCTGGCCCAGCGTGATGGTGGCGCTGTGGCTCGTGGCCGACGAGTCCATCCAGGTGAGGGTCACGGTCTGCCCAATCTGGAATCCCTCCATCGCGGTGTGGAGATCGGACGTGTTGGTGATCGTGCTCCCGCCGATGCTGGTGATGCGTCCGCAGACCGTCACCCCGGCGCCTGCGGCAGGGTTCGCGTTCACGCCGGTGACCCAGGCCCCTGTCGTGGCCTGCGAGGTCGTGCAGTTGGGCGTCTGGCCGTTGAGACCTGGCTGGGTGGGTGAGACCGCCACACCGAGCAGGGCCGCGTTCCCGATGTGGATGTTCGTACCGCTGCCGGCCCGGATCTCGGAGATGATCGTCATCGCCGTGTTGATCGGGATCGCGAACCCGGTGGTCGAGGCGGTCTCCTGGCCGGGATTTCCCGAGGTCTGGCCCGCGGTGGTCATACCGATGACCTGGCCGGCGGAGTTCACCTCCGGACCGCCCGAGTCACCGGGCTGAATCGCGGCGCTGACCTGGAGCATGCCGGTCAGAGTCTCGTTATCGCCGCTGTCGTCACTCGCGGTGATCTGGGCGCCGAGCCCTGCGACCGTGCCACTGACCTCGGCCGGGGTGCCGCCCTTGCCGAGCGCGTTGCCGAGCACGGTGATCGCGTCACCGACCGAGAGCTTCGACGAGTCACCGATGGGGATGGTCGGCAGGTTGGAGGCGTTCTCGAGCTGGACGAGCGCGATGTCGTCCTTGGCGTCGTAGCCGATGACCTTCACCTTGTACGTGGTGCCGGTGCCGTCGATCTGGGCCGTGATGTTCACGTTGTCATCGATGACATGGTTGTTGGTGAGCACCAGGCCATTCGAGGTGATGATCATCCCGGTGCCCGCCACCTGGCCGCCGCCGGCCGCCGTGTCGGCGTTGATGTCCACCACCGCCGAGTCAATTCTCGCGACGGTGGCTGCGGAGAGCGCACCACCGGTCGAGGGAACGCTGTTGCCGGTGCTGGGGGTGTTGCCGGTGCTGTTCGAGCCTCCCGAAGGCGACGATCCGCTCGGCGTCTGGGACGTGATCGACGCGGTGGTCAGCGCCCACGCTGTGCCGCCGCCGGCGCCCACGCAGGCGATCGCAAACGCCGCGAGCGCGGTGCGACGAAAGCCGGAGCCGCCGCGCCGATTCTTTGGGGTTGGAGGCCAGCTCGGAGGGCCCCACTGGGGGTCGGATGACCACGGACCATAGGAGGCGCCCGCCGGATCGCTGGGGGGCGGGGGTGGGTTGTACGGGGGGTATTCCTGCATCTCGTTGGTCATCATCAGGCTCCGAGGTTTTCAGTTGGGTGACACTTCGCAGCATGGGGCCCGTAGCTCAGTGTGGCCTGAGCCATGTCTGTGACATTGCTGAGACCCATGATGGGGCTCGTGTCGCTCACAAGGGTCCTGACGTCAGCTCCTCGACCTCGGCTTCGATGCCCGCATGGGGCACCGGCGCGAAGACGTAATAGACGGCGGTGACGCCCGCGAGCGCCAGCGCCAGCGGTGCGCTGATGAACGCGACGGCGAACACGGCTGCGTAGACCAGCGTTCCGATCGATCCGCGAAGCCGCGCCTTGCGGCGCTGATCTATCGGCACCGCGACCAGCATTCGCCCCTCGCCGAGCGACCATTCGAACATCGCGGTGAAGCTCAGCGCCATGCCCTCGAGCACCACCGCGTAGACCGCCATCGCGATGTGCGAATCCTCGCTGCCGCTGGTCAGATAGGTGGCCATGGTCGCCGTCGCGAAGGGGATGAGCACCACGAAGAGCAGCAACAGGAGGTTGAGAAACAGCAGCGTCCGGTCGACCACGACGATGAGGTTGACCCTGGCGTGGTGGTTCACCCAGATGATCCCGACGGTGAAGAAGCTCACCACGTATGCGGCGAACTGCGGCCAGTGGTCGCCAAGCTGGGTGAGCAGCGCTCCGTGTTCCGGGTCGGGGACGGTGAGGTCGAGCGCCAGCAGCGTGATGGCCACGGCGATGACGGCGTCGCTGAAGGCTTCCAGACGCGCCTTGCTCATCTCCGCGGAGAGCGTACATGCACCACGTGGTCGCGAGGCGCGACCTCGGGGTACCATCTGACGGCCGCAGCGCTCGCCGCCGCAGCCCGTCCTTGAACTCGCGTCCTCCTCCACGTCTCACCTGAGGTTCGAGGTTGTCTCGTTCGTACGATCTTTCCGGCCGCCGCTCCGTGCGCTGTCGCCGCGCGTCCCTGAAGACCGGCCGTCAGCGGGTCACCAGGGGATCGTTCGTCGCGGCCGGCTTCCTCGTCTCGATCGTCACCGGCGTGCTCCTCTACTTCCTTCCCGCCATTCAGGTCGCGCTCCGCGACACCGGCCAGGTCAACACCTCGCTGGGTGGAACCGTCCAGCTCAAGCCGGTCTCGGCGAGCGAGAACCTCTCGTCGAATTCGCCCTTCACGCTGCTGCTCCTGGGATCCGACAGCGATTCCAAGTTCAACGGCGACTTTCTGACCCAGTCGATGATCCTCACCCGGGTCGACCCGGCGACCAGGCACGTGACCATGCTCTCGATCCCGCGCGATCTCTGGGTTCGCCTCTGCACGGGGGGCAACGGCAAGATCGACCAGGCGTTCCTGCATGGCGGTGCCCAGTGCGCGATCCAGACGGTGGAGCGCGACCTCAAGGTCCACATCGACTACTACGCCTGGATCGGGCTCCAGGGGCTGGTGTCGGTCCTCAACGAGCTGGGCGGGGTCAACGTCATCGCCAACAACCCCGTGATGGACGACTACTACCCGGCGGATCTCTCCGGCGGCAATCCGTACGACTACCAGCGGATCCTGGTGCTCCCGGGGGCGCAGCACATGAGCGGCACGCTCGCACTCGAGTACGTGCGCGCGCGTCACGACGACGCCTACGGTGACTTCGCGCGGTCGCAGCGCCAGCAGCAGATCCTGATCGCGCTCCGTGCCAAGACGAAGCACGTTTCCATCGCGGACATTCCGAGTCTGGCGACGTCGCTGGGCTCGAATTTCCAGACCGACATGAGCATCGGTCAGGTGAGCGGGCTGCTGCCGGTCGCCGGATCGGTGCCGCTCGGCTCGATCACGCAGGTGGTCCTGCTGCCTCCATACACCAGCACCGCGTACGTCGGCGGTCAGGACGCGCTGATGCCCAACTGGTCATTGATCCGGCCTGAGGTCGCGAAATATTTCCCGGTGGCGGCGTGAGATGAGGCGAGCGGCGATCCTCATCTGCCTGATGATGTTCAGCGGCCTTGTGGCCAACCGAACCCTCGCGGTGCTGCAGACGCACGCCACCACCGCGTCACTGATCACCACGACGAGCCCGCAGGTGCGCCTGCCGGGCACCATCTATGTGAGTCAGCAGGGCTCCATCTATGCGATCTCGGGTTCGACGGTCCGCCGTCTGACGCTCCCACAGGGAGGCGATTGGACGCAGCCGCGCGTGCTCCCGGACGACTCGCTGCTCGTCATCCGCAGGTTCGACGAGTACTCGGACCTCTATCACGTGAGCGCTTCGGGCCACGTCATCAGCCGGTTGACCTCCGACAGTCAGGCGAGCACCAACAGGACGCTTCAACTGGACCACTGGATCCTCTGGCCGGCGATCGGACCCGATGGGACCAGCGTGTACTTTGCGACCGATTCGCCGAAGCCGGCACCCAGTCAGAGCTACGAGGTGGATTTCTCGCTGTGGTCGGCGCCGCTCGGCACCGCGTTCACCATCGGCGACAACGGGGTCAGCGGCGCAACCCGCTGGTCGGTGCCCGATCTCTTCACGGGCGGTGACATCCAGCCGGTACCGCTGCCCGACGGCAGCGTCCTCTACTCGAGCTATGCGAACACGGGCAAGGGAACCGTCGTGACCAGGCTCGGCCTGCAGACCACCCCGAACAGCCCGATGCGATCGCTGACCACGCTGCACCAGGACTGCGGCGCACCCGCTGTCGCGGCGAACGGCGTGACGGTCGCGATGGTGTGCACCAACTCGGGGCAGACTGCGGATCTCGAGGTTGCGACCCTCGCGGGCAACGCACTCGGCCCGTTGCGGGTGGTTGCTGCGAACTGCCTCTGCAACTCGCCGTCGTGGTCGTCGAGCGGCGACAGCCTTCTCTATATGAATGCGTCCGACCCGAACGGGAACTTCGGGCTCTGGTACATCGCCAACGCGGGTGGGGCGCACCCCGGCGCTCCCCGCCGGGTCACTGATTCCAGTGTCGACCTCGATGCGACGTCGGCCGCCGCGTGGTCGAGCCGTTAGTCGATCAGGCCGCAGGCTGGGTCAGGTCGTACACGGTCACGCCGTCGACCGTGGTGGCGGTGAAGTGTTGCTCGACCCACTGCGCAATCTGGCTCGAGGTTGCGTTGGTGCTGCCGCCGGGTGTGCGCCCGGATCCGATGAAGTAGTGGATGCGGCCCTGGGCAACGTACTGCTCGAACTGCGCGAGGCTGGGTGCGGGATCGGTGCCGTTGAAGCCCCCGATCGCCATGATCGGATCGTCGGTCGCCAGCTGGTACCCGGCCGCCGAGTTAGCGTCGATTGTGGCTGCAACCCAGCTGTACTGACCGGCGTTGGTCTGCAGCAGCGTGACCAGAGCCGCGCCGGGCGTGCTCGCGTTCAGGAACCCGCCTCCACCGCCGAAACCACCGCCACCGGCACCGGCACCGCGCGGGAAGCCGCCTCTGCCGGTGAAGCCGCCGGGGTTTCCGAAGCCGCCTCCGGGGAGGAATCCGCCGCGTCCGAAGCCGCCTGGAAAGGGACCGGCGGCCCCGCGGCCCGCGAAGCCGCCGGGCACGCCGCCCGCGCCACCGCCCGTCGTTGCCGCGGTGATCGTCGGCCCGGCTGACGGAATGGCGCCCGAGTGCGCCGTCAGCACGGTGTCGATTGTGTAGGCGGCCGGTCCCGCGAACGCCGCTGCCATACCGACGGCGAGCACCCCTGCCACCACACGTCGATGCAGCAGCGGAATGCCGGCGATCGCAATCGCCGCGCCGACGCCGAGGATGGCGACGGCAGGGGCGAGCCCGGGAGCGAAGTCAGGGCTGCGCTCGAGCAGCACGACCGACCAGATGCTCGTCACCGCAACGGTTCCCGCGAGCACGAGGCGCGCCCAGGTGCGCGACCGCTCGCGCCAGAGCAGCACGCTGCCGATGCCGACCAGCGCGCCGATCGCGGGGGCGAGCGCAACCGTGTAATAGGGATGGATGATCCCGGCGGCGAGGCTGAAGACGAGTGCACTGACTACCAGCGAGCCTCCCCAGAGGATGAAGGCGGCGCGTGTGCGGTCGGTTCGGGCCCGCCGCAGGGTCATCACCAAGCCAACGGCCAGCAGGATCAGTGCCGCCGGCAAAAGCCAGGAGATCTGGGTGCCCATCTCTGAGCCGAAGAGACGGGTCAGGCCGGTCGGGCCCCAACGGCCGCTCGTGCCAGCGCCACCGACGCTGCCGGACTCGTTGCCCGTGAGCCGGCCGAACCCGTTGTACCCGAAGATCAGGTTGAGGATGCTGTTGTTCTGCGATCCGCCGATGTAGGGGCGATCCGCCGCGGGCGTGAGCTGGACGATCGCAACCCACCAGCCCGATGCGACGACCATCGCTCCCGCGGCGATCGCGAGCTGAGCGATGCGACGGCGCAGCGACACCGGCGCCGCCACGAGGTAGACGAGGCCGAACGCCGGCACGACGAGAAACGCCTGAAGCATCTTGGTCAGGAACGCGAATCCGACCAGGGTTGCGGCGAGCACGAGCCATTTGGTCTTGCCCGCCTCGACGGCGCGAACCGTCGCATAGGTGGCGACCGTGAGCAGGAGCACGAGCAGGGCGTCGGGGTTGTCGAAGCGAAACATGAGCGCCGCGACCGGCGTGAGCGCAACCGTCGCGCCGGCGATCAACGCCGCGGCGGGTGAGAACCATCTTCGGACGGTTAGATAGGTGAAACCCACCGTGGCCACACCCTCGAGTGCCTGGGGCACGAGGATGCTCCACGCATTGACGCCGAACAGGCGAGCCGAGAGGTCCATCACCCACAGCGCGGCAGGCGATTTGTCAACAGTGATGAAGTTCGAAGCGTCGAACGATCCGAAGAAGAACGCCTTCCAGCTCGTCGACCCCGCCTGAACCGCCGCTGAATAGAACGCGTTCGCCCACCCCGACGCGCCGAGGTCCCAGAGATAGAGGAGTGCCGCGATTCCGAGCAGTCCGATCAGTGACGGGCGCACCCATGCCGCGTCCTCCTGGCGGCCGCGCACGAGCAACTTCGCCCACCGGACCGGTGCAGCACCGCCGCTGTCCGCTTCGCGAATGCGAGGTGGTGCCTGTGGGGCGGCCGGCAGCGCCGGCGGGGGATCGTCGAAGAACGGGCGGGAAGCCATGGCCTCACTGTGCCGCCCGTCGCTCACGGCGATCTGAGCGGAAGCTCAGAGTTCGCTGTGAGCGTTTGGATTACGGGAGGAGGTGGTCCGGCGTGCCGTTGAATCCAACCTGGACCGCGAACGTGTCGCCCGCGACGGTTCCCGGCGTCACCGAATAGACGAGGTTCCAGTACGTTCCGGCCGTGAGCCCGGCGGGCACGACGAGTGGTATCTGCACCCACTGCCCGTTGTAGATAGCGGACCCGCCGCCGGATTGGGCAGTCTGGAAACAGGCACACGTCGAGGGTTCTGCAGTGGACCACCCCTCGCTCACAGTGCTCGTTCCGCCGCTGGTCAATGAGTCACCGACATCGGTCATGGATGAGCTGCTCGCAACCGTTGCGTACGATCCGGCGGCTTGCCCAGGTTGCTGTATCGCCACATACGCCGCCCCGCCTCCGACATCACCGATGTCGAACAGGTCGACATAGATTGTCTGACCTGCGTACGAGGGATCGACGCTGAAGAGCGGGATTGTGAACTGCGTCTGTGTGGCCGCGTTGATGGGCGTGTAGATGGTCATGTCGCTCATCGCCGAAACGGTGCCGCAGGACGCGCAGCCCGACGTTGCTGGAATGGTTCCCTGAACCGGAGACGGCGAGCCGGTGCCGGCGCTCACCAACCGCACGGCGTAGCCCTTGTGGGCTTCGGACGCCGAACTGGTGCCGGTGCCGATGTTGGTGCACGGTCCCGGCGAAACGCAGGTGGTGTTGCCGTTGTAGGTCAGCGTGTCGACCTCGAGGCGGTAGTACGCAGGGACCGTCGCGCTCGGATCCGAGAGGTAGGCGCCGTAGTTTGTCGGGTGGTAGAAGAGTGTCGAGTCATATGCGTGGGTCGGCGCGTACTGGACTGCGGAAACCCACTGGTGATACGTGGCGGGGAAGGGCGTGGTGGTCGTGTTGACGCACTGCTGGGTCTGGGTCGGCGAGCCACTGGTTGGAGGGTTGAAGTAGAAGAGGCTGTACGGCTTGGAGCCGCTGCACGTCCCGGATGGGGATGATGCGAGGCCGGTCGCGTTGTAGGGGTAGAAAACCTCCTGGCTGATCTTGGTGTCGCCGGACCGCGACGACAGCGTCGCGGCCGAGAAGACCGTGTATTCCATGGCCGAATAGGACGACGCGGGAGCGCCCGATCCGCTGAAACTGGTGTCGTTCTCGTGGTAGCAGTAGACGGAGGTGCTGCCGTCGCCGCAGGTGTCCGGTGCGAATGCCGGGTTGTAGATCTGTACGTCGGCCGATTGGCCGACCGGGATGGTGATGAGGTAGTTGGATCCGCCGTCCCAGTTGAGCGTTGCATCGGTGTTCTCGGTGCCGGCCTCGGGACTGATCGCGTGGTAGTCGGGGTTGGCAGAAGCATCGCAAGCCGAGCCACCCCCTGGACCGCATCCGGTGCCGCCCTGCGCCGGCGACGGAGTGAACGGATCACCCTCGGAGCGTGGGTTTCCCCACCCTTCCTCGCGCTCGAAGTAGAAGTTCGAGCCCCCACTACCGAGCCCTGCGGCCGGAGAGCCGCAATACGTACCCGGAGCAGTCAAGCCACCGTCGCACGGCGAGTCCATTTCCGAGCCCTGTTGGGACCCGGGCTGACCGATCGATATGGGAGGGAGATACTCGGCGGTGTCCGACCGTACGACTGTGTGCGATCCGAACCCAACGAGGCGGAGGAAGATTGTCGACACTGAGACAGAGATGGTCACCTTGAGTTCGTTCGTTGTGGGTTGGGACGTGGTGACGCATGGCATCGCTGGGCACGCACTCGTGTAGCCGTCGCGTGCCGCCTCGACCAGCGCTGCGTTATTCGCATCGGCATAGTCGCCGGGTAGGTATGCCACACCGGCGAGAGCCGCCGACGCCGCCGCTCGCTCGATCCCGTTGCTGGTCAGGTAGCTCGTGCCCGCGTCAACGGCGAGCCCGGTCACGACGAAAAGGAGCACAGAGACCAGCGCGAAGATCGCCATGGCCTGCCCCTTGGCTGAGCGGCGAGAAGGCCGACTCGGTGTGTGTCTCATGGTTTTCCTCACGATGTCGGCGCCAGCCGCATGACTGTGTACTGGGAATCTGTCTGGGTAAAGAAGCGCAGGGTCGGAGAGGTGTACGTGAAGACCAGACGCACGCCGATCTCAGCCTCGCTTGGATGCACCTGGCTCCGGTTGGCCAGGATGAATGTGCAGGTGCCGCACGTGCTGGAGACGACGCCTCCCGAAACCGTATACGTGTCCACGAGTTCTGACGGACTGCAGAAAGGCGTGTAGGAGTTGGTGACCGTCGAGCAGTACCTGCCATTGTTCGGCGGGCACGTTCCCGAGGCAAACGGGGTTGTCCCGATGCATCCATTCGGCTGGTAGATGTCGATCTCGGTCACCTTGGCATTCGTCAACTGCGGCGATACGATCGGATACACCTGGTCGAGGATGTCAGTGTCGAGTTGCGCCTGCGTGGCACCACTCGATCCACCGTTCCCCAACTCTGCGGCGAGGCGCGCCCCGGCTCGCGTTGCCTGCAGGGCAACGCTGTTGTCATCGATGAGGTTCGAGGCAGTCCATGCGCCGAGGAAGAGCAGCAGCAGAACCGGGAGCAGGAGAGCCATCTCCACCATTGCCTGACCGTTCCGGGCACCGCGGCGGCGCATCACGTCTGCGGCTCCAGGCGGAAGAGGTTGAAGGTCGTGCTGTTGAAGGTTGTCTTACCGATCAGCAGTGTGTAACTGAACTTGATGACCAGCTTCGCGTAGTCCGGCGAATTGCCGACGTTGCGTGTGCTGGGATCCCAGAGCGCGACCCCGGAAACGCCGTTTTGCAGGACGCCGGCTGCGTTGTAGATGTTCTCGCAGAGCGTTGTGCCGGAAGTTCCGCAGGTGCTCACGTTGGAGAACACTCCGGCCACGACATTCTGCTTATAGATGTCGACCTCGGTGACCGTGACCAGCGGAGTGCTGTTCAAACCATCGGAATCCATCCGCGTGATCGCAATCGTGTCGGCGTTGTTCGGAAAGGCAGCGAGATTGTTCTCGTAGTTGCCCTCGGCGGCGATGGTGGCGACGCCGATGTCGGCCGCGTACTGCATCGCGTTGGCTCCATAGAGGTAGAAGCCGGCGTTCATCACCGAGAAGATCAGGAAGAACAGCAGTCCCCCGACGATGCCAAACTCAACCAGGCCCTGGCCCGAAGACCGGCGCCTGCGCCGTCGGCTCACTCGCGTAGAAATGGTTGAGTCCTCCAGAGCGGCGGTGCCTTGTGACACCGTCCTGTCCACCCCGAGAGCCAGTATTGACGCGTTCCCGGTCTGCGCCCGATGGCAACGTGTGAAGAGTTGGTTGCAACCGGTGACGGAACGCCGACATAGCTCAGGCGAGATCGGATACGGGGCTGGTCGGTCATCCAACCAGGACGAGCCCAGAGACGGATCAGGACGACCGTGGGTCGAATACCTGGAAGTGCTTGCCTAAGCGGGCGCACTAGTGCAATTAATGCGCGGCAACCAATTCCGTCAGGGCGCCGTCAAGGAGGTCGCGATGAGCGAGCGGGCTAGAACCATCGACACCCTGCTCGATGAGCGGCGTACGTTCGCTCCGAGCCCGGAGTTCCTCTCGAAGGCGAGGGTCACCGACCAGAGCTTGTTCGAGGCCGCGGCCGCCGATCCCGAGGGCTTCTGGGCTGAACAGGCAAAGAAGTACGTCAGCTGGTACAAGCCGTTCGACACGGTGCTCGAATGGGACCTCCCGTTCGCGAAGTGGTTCGTCGGCGGTGAGCTGAACGTCTCGTACAACTGCCTGGACCGCCATGTCGAGGCCGGCAAGGGCGAGAAGGTCGCCTACCACTTCGAGGGTGAGCAGGGCGACACGCGCGCGATCACCTATGCCGAGCTGCTCTCAGCGGTCTGCCGCCTCGCCAACGCACTCAAGAAGCTCGGGATCAAACGGGGCGACCGGGTCGGGATCTACATGCCGATGATCCCTGAGCTGCCCATGGCGATGCTGGCCTGCGCGCGGATCGGCGCAGCGCACTCGGTGGTCTTCGGCGGATTCAGCGCCGAAGCCGTCCGCGATCGGATGAACGATGCCGCAGCGGTCGCGATCATCACGGCCGACGAGGGCTGGCGCCGCGGCGGCCTCGTGCCCCTCAAGCGCAACGTCGACGAGGCATGCGAGGACTCGCCCACCGTCAAGAACGTCGTGGTTGTGCGGCGCACCGGCAACGAGGTGCCGATGACCGAGGGGCGCGACCACTGGTATCACGATCTCGTCGAGGGCGAGTCGGACACCTGCGAGCCGGAGCACATGGAGTCAGAGGACCTCCTCTTCACCCTCTACACCTCGGGCACCACAGCCAAGCCGAAGGGCATCAAGCACACCACCGCGGGGTATCACCTCTACGCCATGTTCACGCACGACCTGGTGTTCGACATCCAGCCGGATACCGTCTACTGGTGCGCGGCCGACGTCGGCTGGGTGACTGGGCACTCGTACATCGTCTACGGACCGCTCGGCAATGGCGTGACCTCGGTCATGTACGAGGGCACCCCGGACTTCCCGGCCAAGGATCGCTGGTGGTCGATCATCGAGAAGTACGGGGTGACAGTCCTCTATTGCGCGCCGACCGCGATCCGCACCTTTATGAAGTGGGGACCCGAGTTTCCTCAGAAGCACGACCTCTCCAGCCTCCGGCTGCTCGGCACCGTGGGCGAGCCGATCAACCCGGAGGCGTGGATGTGGTACCGCGAGCACATCGGTGGCGACCGCGTCCCGGTGGTGGACACCTGGTGGCAGACCGAGACCGGGGGGATCATGATCGCGCCCCTTCCCGGGGTGACCGTGCTCAAGCCGGGATCCGCCACCAAGCCGCTCCCGGGCATCGGGGCCGCGGTGGTCGATGAGGCGGGGAACCAGGTCGCGCTTGGCGGAGGCGGCTACGTCACCCTGACGAAGCCGTGGCCGGGGATGCTGCGCGGCATCTGGGGCGATGACGAGCGCTACCGGGAGACCTACTGGAACCGGTTCGGCACCCAGTACTTCGCCGGCGACGGCGCTCGCATCGACGAGGACGGCTACTTCTGGTTCATGGGGCGCGTCGACGACGTGATGAACGTTGCCGGTCACCGCATCTCGACCGCGGAGGTTGAGTCGGCCCTCGTGGACCACCCGGCGGTGGCCGAGGCTGCGGTCGTGGCCAAGAGCGACCCCGAGACCGGGCAGGCGATCTCCGCGTTCGTCACGCTGCGGGCCGGTTACGAGGGGTCGACCGAGCTCATCGCCGAGTTGCGCAACCACGTCGCCAAGCTCATCGGCCCGATCGCAAAGCCGAAATGGATCGCGTTCACGCCAGATCTGCCCAAAACTCGAAGTGGAAAGATCATGCGCCGCCTGCTCCGTGACATCGCCGAGAACCGCAAGCTCGGCGACACCACGACGCTCGCCGATTCGAGCATCGTCGCGGATCTCCAGCGCCGCGCCACTGAGGAGGAAGCCAAAGAACAGTAGATCCGTCGCGATGGGGGACAGTTCGATTTCGAACACGCTCCGGGGTGTCAGGTACTCCGGGACTCATTAGGAGGGCTACAAACTTATGGCAACCGTAGTTTCACCCGGCGCGCCCTATGTGGCGGAGTCGGTCGCACCAGTCGCAAACCCAGCGCCGCTGGGGCTGATCGGATTCGGGATGACGACGCTGTTGCTCGGGGCCATCAACGCGGGCTTCATCACGTCGGCACCCGGAACAGCCACGGCCGGGTCGGCAGCAGTAGTGCTGGCCATGGCGGTTGCGTTCGGTGGCGTCGGACAGATCCTGGCCGGGATGTGGGAGTTCAGGGTCGGTAACACGTTCGGGGCAACTGCATTCACGAGTTACGGGTTGTTCTGGCTCAGCTTCGTTCTGATCAACACGACCTTCGCGCCGCTGCTTCCCAAGGACCCGACCCCGATCCTCGGCCTGTACGCGCTTGCATGGGGCATCTTCACGGCCTACATGTTCATCGCATCGCTGGGCGGGGCTTCACGCGGCGTGTCGCTGGTGTTCTTCCTGCTCGCTCTCACGTTTATCACGCTGGCGATTGGCTTCTGGGCAAAGAGCCTGCCGAGCGCGGGTTGGAACCAGATCTCGGGCATCCTTGCCCTGCTCACTGCGATCGCGGCAATCTACTGCTCGTTCGCGTTCGTGACCAATGCCAACTTCAAGAGGACCGTGCTGCCCGTCTGAGGGCACAACCGGTGAGTGCGGGGGTGCGGCCCATCGGGGCCGCGCCCCCGCTCCCGGGCGGGAACGTCTACCGGTACGGGCCCGGGCTCGCGGCGTCCCCGACGGAGGGCGGATCGGCATCGAGCGGCGTATGGCGGGCCCCCAGCGCGCCTCGATCGAAGCCGAGCTAAGCCCCCGTTCACGCCAGGGCCCAATCTCAGAACTTGCGGCATAGCAGAGCGTTTGTTACGATAACGCCGTTCGATTGGAACGACGTGTTCGCAGCGTTCGCGACATAGGTGTAGTGGGCGGGTCAGGGTTAGCAGGGGGCGCTGGGAGGCGCCGCGACAGGAGGGTTATCCATGCGGCAACACGGCTGGGCGAGAAAAGCTCGCACCTTGGCTATCGGCGGCGGCGCTGTACTCGGGGTGGCGGTCGCAGGCCTTGCCACCACGATGTCTGCGTCGGCGCATTACATCATCGGCACGACGCCACAGCCGTCGGTGGGGGTGGTGGATAAGACCGCCCTTGCCGACCAGGCGGTCGTCTATGCGGACAGCTCCCGCCATGTGACCTTCTTCCTTTGGGCGCCTGGGACCTGCGGCGTTGCGGGCGCGAGCCCGGTCTTCACCGACAGCGAACCGGTCACGACGGCGTCGCTGACCGACAGCACAGTTACCTCGGGCACCTATGTGGCCCAGTCGACGGGGACCTTCGAGTGGACCGCTGAGATCGTGATCACCAGCGGCGGTGCGATCGAGTCCGGCCCGACCGCGTGCGGCGATGAGCCGGTCACGATCAACAAGATGCCGACGAGCATCGACACGACGCCGTCCACGTCTCACGGCTCGCACGTCGGGAGCACGCTGATTGATTCCGCGTCCGTCGACGGCTTCAACGCGACCGGGAACATTCGGTTCTATCTGTTTGGGCCGGACAACGCAACCTGCAATTTCAACCAGACTTCGCAGAATGCGCCCCATGGCTGGATCTTCATGGCCGGACCGATCGCGCTCGTGAACGACAAAGCCAGCGTCCCGCAACCCGGATTCACCGCCACCGAGGCCGGCGTCTACCAATGGGTTGCCGACTACGGGGGGGATGCCAACAACACCGAGGCGCTGGGTGTGTGCGGCAAGGAACCCGTCACCATCGGCAAGATGCCGACGAGCATCACGAGTGTGCCTTCGAGCGCTCACGGTGCGCCGGTCGGTACAGCACTCACCGACTCGGCAACGGTGATCGGGAGCGATCCGACGGGAAACATGCGTTTCTATCTGTTCGGACCGGACAATGCAACCTGCCAGATGAAGCTGACGACTGACGGTGGGACGGTCCATGGTTGGATCTTCATGGCTGGACCATTCGCGCTCGTGGATGGCAAAGCCAGCGTTCCGGCACCTGGCTACATCACCACGGAGCCCGGCCTCTACCAGTGGGTCGTTGACTACGGTGGCGATGCCAACAACACCGAAGCGCTCAGCGTGTGCGGTAAGGAACCAGTCACCATCGGCAAGCACTCGACCTCGCTCAAGTCGACACCGTCGGCAGGTGGCGTGACCGGAACCGTGATCTGGGACAGCGTGAAGGTTTCCGATGGCGTGGACCCCAGCGGCGCCATCACGTTCTCGCTGTACAGCCCCAGCGATGCGTCGTGCAGCGGTCCGGCGATCTTCACCAGCACCGTCGCTTTGATGGCGGACGGAACCGCTAGGTCAGCTAGCTTCAGTGGCACGAAAACCGCTGGAACGTACGAGTGGATCGCCGTCTACAACGGCAATGCCAACAACGCACGCTCCTACGACAAGTGCGGGGACGAGCCCGTGCACATCACCGTCACCGCTGTGAGCAGTGGCGTGCAAGGCATCACGACGCCAGGCACCGGTGTCGGGTTCCCGGCGGCTCCTGCACTCGGGCTCCTGCTTGGCGGTCTCGGGGTGACCGGCATCGCATCGGCCGAGATCCGGAGGACGCGCCGCCTGAGCTAGGCACTCGTTGCAGGAAGGGAGGCCGTCGACGTCTGTGTCGCTCGGCCGACACCAGGGGGACCTCGCCGCTCACTCCGCCGAGTGATGGGGCGGGGTCCTTCGCCATTGTGTGGGGAGGGATCGCGACAGGCGACACCCACCCGTGGTGGGCGACGGCCCTGGCTGGCGGCTCCTCAGATCGTCCGGGGTCCCCAATCGCCGAGATCGAAGCTCTCGAGGACAGCCAATGCCTCGGCGGTCTGCTGAGGAGTGAGGCGGCGCGTGAACTGGGTGGCCTGCTGCTCGCGCCTGCTGCCTGACGTGGTGGCCGTCACTGCGTTGGGATGCACCTTGACCGTGCCGTGATGGACTGTGAAGGCCGGGTCCTCGGACTCGGCGAGATAGCGCTCCATGGCGTCTGACCATTGCAATCCGATGCGGGCGGTCAACGCCTGAAACTTCTGCATCGGATCGACGCAGAGGTCATCGTGTGATGCGACGATCCACGACGGATGACGGTCGGCGGCGTCCTTGAGGGCGCGGGTCAGCAGCCCGACATTCCAGGCCGCGATCCTCACCGGCGACGACGTGCTATTGGGCGACTGGAGGCCGAGTGAGGTCAGATACCGTTCCCGCACCACCGGATGGTTGCCGATCGCGTGGTCGCTCCACATCCCAAGCACTAGCCAGCTGGACACGATGTTCAAGGGATTGCGGCGAAGGATTACCACAGTCGGCGAATACCGCTCGACGATCCAGTCCAGCGAGAAGATCGAGTTGACCGATTTCACAACGACGTTGCGTGGTCGCCGCCGCACAGTCCGGGTCCCCTCGGCGAGTCCGGCGACGAGGTAGTCGCGCATCACCGGAGGTATCCGCACCAGCCCTCGACCCGCCGCTCGCGCTGACTCGACCTTGTCCCATGGCCAGCCGCCGGCGAACGCGAGATCCCAGATCAGGCGATACCAGTAGCTCGAGTCGCCCGCCTCGAGCACGGGGTACTCGCCCAGCCGCGCCGCGGCGACAGCCCCGAGAACATCGGAGTTGTGCCCGTCCGGCTCGTAGACGATCCGCGAGTCGACGGCATGTCCGAGAACGTTCGCGGCCCACGTGCTACCACAGCGGGCTGCCCCGGAGACGAATACCCTCACGGGCCGGCCGTGGGGGGAGCGGCGGTCTGCGCGGGCAATGTTGCCGTTTGGACGGGCTGCTTCTTGACCTGTTTCGCGCGATGCGACGTCGGCGCAGCGGCGATGCACGACTGGCGACGTTTGGTCACGACACAGGGCTTCGGGAGGACGAGCGGGGCAACATTGGCCGCCGGAGCCGAGACGTATTGGCCCGGCGTGGTGGGAGACCCCGAATCAGCGCCCGCGGCGAGAATCACCCCGACCAGCGCCGTGATGATGAGCACCGCCGACCCGGCCGCGGCCGTGGCAGGCGAGCGCGAAAGCGTGGGAATCTTGATCATCAACTACCGGCTTATTGTCGGTGTACGGCTTCGACAGGCTGCAGGAGAGACGCCCGCACGGCGGGATAGAGGCCCGCCCCGACTCCAATCACCAGCGCCACGCCGGCGGCGATGAGCACCGCGAAGCCGGTAACCACCGGTGCAGGGAGATCCGTGAAGACGTCTCCGGTGAAGGTCGCCCCACCGAAACCAAGCGCGATGCCCGCGATGCCACCAAGGATCGACAGCAGGAGCGCTTCAATGAGGAACTGGCCGAGGATGTCCTCACGGCTGGCGCCGACAGCGCGGCGCACACCGATCTCGTAGGCTCGCTCGCCGACGGTGGCCAGCATGAGGCTCATGATGCCGATGCCGCCGGTGAGGAGCGCGATCAGTGCCACCGCGCCGAGCATCCATTGCATGACCGTGCCCACGCGCTCCGCGCCGGCGACAAGATCCTGCTGCGTCACCACGCGGAAGTCGGCAAGCGCCGGGTTGGTGATGCTGTGCTGATGGAGCAGTGTATTCGTCACTTCAGTCGCCACCTTCGCCGTGGTGTTCGGGCTGGTTGCCTGCACCAGGATCTGCTGGATCCTGGCCGCCGTGGTTGGAAGCACGAAGTCCCAGGCCGTCGTGATCGGCATGACCACGAGATCATCCTGGTTGTACAGGCCTGAGTAGCCCCGTGCTGCGTACTCGCCGATGACCGTGAAGTCCTGCTGGTTGATGAGAACGTGCTGACCGATTGGGTCGACGGTGGGGAACAGCTGTCGCGCGACTGTCTGTCCGAGGATGACCACGTTCTGCGCGCTAGCCACGGCGGAATAGCCATAGGACACGCCCTGACTGAGCGTGTAACCTCGAGCGATCCCGAAGCCCTGCGTGGTCCCGATCACATCGGTCTGCCACGTGTGTGCAGAAGCGTTGACGTTCATGCTGATCCCTGCGCTCGGGACGGCTTGCACGGCATCGGGGACATTGGCAATGTTGCTGAGGGCTGTCACGTCGTTCGAGGTCAAACTTGATGGTGTGCCGATACCGATTTGGACGCCTGACGACGGGGTGCCGGATGGGTACACCACGACCAGGTTGGCACCCAAGCCTTCTACCGCCGACTTCGCGCTGCTGCTGACCGAGTGCGCAACCGAGACGAGCATGATCACCGACGCGACGCCGGCGACGATTCCGAGCACATTCAGCGTTGCGCGCACCCAATGACGGGTGAGGCCGCGATACGCAACCAGGATCGCGTCGCGGACCTTCATTCGGCTGCGGGGACTGAGC
>PKWB01000098.1 GCA_003131685.1 Candidatus Dormiibacterota bacterium | reverse complement strand
GCGATCATTCACAAGACCGGGTTCTTTCGCTCCAAGGCGCGGGCGATTCGCGAGATGAGCCAGGATCTCGTGCTCCTCCATGGAGGTGAGGTTCCGTCACGGATGGAGGAGCTCGTGAAGCTCCGAGGGGTCGGACGCAAGACCGCCAACGTCGTGCNNTCGAAGCGCTGCCCGGCGTCGGGCGCAAGACCGCCAACGTCGTGCTCGGCGTCGCGTTCGGGGAGCCGGGCTTTGCGGTGGATACGCACGTGACACGGCTCACCGGGCTGCTGCGCCTGACCTACGCAACCGACCCCGTGAAGATCGAGGAGGACGTGTGCAGCATCGTGCCGCCGAGCGAGTGGACAGGCCTCAGCCTGAGGCTCATCCTGCACGGCCGGCGGATCTGCGTCGCCAACCGGCCACGCTGCCACGAGTGTGTTCTCGCCGACATATGCCCCTCGGCGTACCTCGGGCTTGCCAAGCCCCGCACCGGCCCGCCACATCGAGTCCCGAAGGCTCGCTAGACTCTGTGGGGATGCTCAGGGGCAGGATTGTGAGTCAATCGATACACGGGGGAGTCGCGACACCCCCCGGTATGGGTACGATGGTGGCATCGCAGTGATTCAGACGAGGGCCCGTAGCCAGCATCAGGCGCCCCTCACGACCGCATTCCCGGCCATCGTCCGTCCCGTCGGAGCTCCTCGAGCGACGACGCCGGCGCCGGTGCCGGAGCCCTCGCACCATCATCTTCCCGCGTGGGTGAAGCGAGCCTTTGCACAGGCACGCCCGATTCTCGCCGACTTGCTCGGCAGCCTCGAGGGCGAGCAGCGCGAGGAGTTGCAGCGGTCGGTCGACGACATCACTGCGCGCATCAATACCGGCAAATTCAGTCAGGCGTTCCAGTACCCGCAGCTGATCGCCAGCGGGATGGAGCTGTATCAGCAGCAGCGCTCGGCGAATGCGGAACGCGCTCGAGCCGCACATGCGCTCGATCTCCTGCGCCGTAAGGGCAGCGACATGCTTCGCGACGCAGGGCCGCAACTGCCGCCCGATGTGACGTCGCGCCTGGGGAGATCGCTTCGCGCGGCCACCTCCGCCGAGGAGATCTCGGAGGTGGAGACCGAGGTCCGTCAGGCTGTCGAGTCGGCCCGATCTGTCCAGGATCGCAAGCGCGAGCGCGAGATCACCAAGACACGCACCAAGATCCAGCGCGCCGCGCCACGGGCCCAGGCCCGGCCCGTTGAGACCACCGAAACCTGGCAGGACGTCCTTCGCCGGCTGCAGGAGCAGATGGCGCAAGAGGCGGGAGCGTGACCTCGGTCCCTCTGACAGCCTCGGTCGATCCTGACAGCCTCGCACTCGAAGCGGGCGATCCCGAGGTGAGAACGGTGATGCGCAATGAGGTGGTGTTCTGCCTCCCGAGCACACCGGCCGACGCCATCGCAAAGTTGCTTGCGGACAACATCCTGAGTGAGATCGTGGTGCTCGTCGACCGGCGGCCGGTCGGCTTCGTGGCCAAAGAAGATGTCATCGACCATCTGATCGCGGGCGACATCGTGGTGTCCGGAAGCGATTTCGCGGTGCGCCCGCCGTCAACGAACGTGCAGGCGCGCAACATGCTGCGCCAGTCAGCGCTGCTCGTCGACGAGCACCAGCGTCTCAGTGAGGTCGTCTCGCTGATGGCGAATCATGGGCGCCGCCTGGCGATCGTCACGCATGAGGACGAAACCGTGGTCGGGATGGTGACGCCGCGAGAGCTTGCCGACTTCGCACTCGTGAGGCGCAAGGCCCCCCATGCCTGAGCTGGAGAGCATCGCCTCCCCACTCGGCGCCGAATGCGATCCCGAGGACCGGTTGTCCGACGTCCTCGAGGTACTACGCCTCCAGGACCCGGTCCCGCTCATCGTCGTCCGGGGTGACGACGTGCTCGGCACCATCGGTCTCGAGGTGGTCGTGTCATCGTTCGATGCGCTCGACCAGACCAGCGTTCGCGACGTCATGCGCCCCGCGCCGGAGATCGACCTCGGCGAGCGTATCGAGCGAGGTGCCGAGGTGATGCGCAAAGCGTCCGCCGAGGCTGCCATCGTCACCGCATCCGAAGGCGGGTTCTTCTCGCGCAACAGCGCGCCGGTCGGGATGGTGAGCGCGGCGCATGTTCTTGGCGCCATCGCGAAGAACGTCATCGACAAGGCGCCCATGAAGATCATGAGCGGGCATCTCGACCTGGGCTTCAACGTCCCGATCACTCCCTGCCAGCGCAACTGCCCGATCCGCCAGGACATCGCGACCTACATCGATTACGTGAGCCAGGGTCGCTACGTCGACTCGTGGGCGGTCATCCACGAGACCAACCCCTTCCCGAGCATGCTCGGGCGGCTCTGCAACCACCCCTGCGAGACCGACTGCAAGCGCGGATGGGATCCCGGCGAGGAACCGGTGACGATCAAATCGATCAAGCGATTCTCGACCGACTTCGCCTTCCAGCAGGGACTGTGGATCAACTACAAGATCGCGCCGCCCAACGGCAGACGCGTCGCCGTCGTCGGTGCGGGACCTGCCGGCCTCACCTGCGCGCTCGACCTGCGCGTCCAGGGATATGACGTGGCGCTCTTCGAGCGCGAGGCGAAGGTGGGCGGCCTGCTCAGCACCTCGATCCCGCCGTTTCGCTTCGATCACCGCCAGCTCCAGTGGGAGCTCGACATGATCATGTCGACGGGGATCGACGTCCGCCTCAACAGCAACATCGGCGGCGGTGCCGGCGACATCAAGACCGCGGATCTGCTCGATGAGTACGACGCCGTCTTCTTCTCGATCGGGATGATGAAAGGGCGCATCCTGCCGATTCCGGGCAGCGACCTTCCCGAGGTCACCGACGCGATGAGCTTCCTGCGCACGGTGTCGTACGACAAGATCCCCGAGCACTTTCCCGTGGGTGGCAGCGTGGTGGTGGTCGGTGGTGGTGCAGTCGCGACCGACGCGTGCCAGTCATCGATCAAGCTCGGCGCCAAGGACGTGTGGATGGTTGCGATCGAGCCCGAGGATCGGCTCCCCGCGTTCGGCAATGAGCTCCACGAGGCCAAGGAGATCGGGCTGCACATCCAGTGCGGCGTGATCGTCAAGGAGATCCTCGGGGACGAGAAGGGCAATGTGAAGGCAGTCTCCTTCGCTCCGCTGCAGGACCTCGAGTTCGATCCCCTCAGCGGCAAGCTCATCTTCTCCTCCGTGAAGGAGCGGGCGAACGCGGAACGCTGGACGGTGTCTGCGGACTATGTGATCTTCGCGTCCGGTCAGATCATGGAGCGTCCCGACGAGCTGGTCCCGGTGACGCAGCGTGGTCTGCTTGCAGCCGATCGCGGTGGTCACACGGGAGTGGACAAGCTCTTCTGCGGTGGTGATTGCGTCCAGGGACCGTCGTTCATCGTCGACGCCGCCGGCTGGGGGCATCGCGTTGCTCGGTCGATTCGCGAGTTCCTCGGCGAGGACATGGAGGCAGCCGGGGATCGCATCTATCAGACGGTCGTGGAGCGAACCGACGACCACCGTCAGTCCGAGCTCTTCGCGCGCGTTGAGCCGGGCATCCTCGAGGCCAAGAAGCGCTACGACATGACCGAGGTGGAGCAGTCGTGGAGCGACCAGACGGCGATCGTCCAGGCCATTCGCTGCTTCCAGTGCGACTCCGTCCACCACTACGACCAGAACGTCTGCGTCCTCTGCGGCGCGTGCGACGACGTGTGCCCTGAGAAGGCCATCGACGTGGTGGTCTTCGGCGAGGATCGCGAGCGCTCCTCGGGCGGGGAGACGCTGGTGTGCGCGACCTCGGGCGGCCAGCCCGGTGCGGGTGGCTACGAGGGCGAGATCTACATCAACTACGATCGCTGCACCAACTGCAGGATCTGCGAAGACCACTGTCCGGTGAACTGCATCACCTTCGAGCGTGTGCGTTTTGTCGACGACACGATGCGCGTTGTCGAGCGTCCGGACCTGAGGATCGACCTGCCGCTCGTCGCGGTGGGGTAGCGATCGAGCTGCACGAGCGCTTCATGCGTCGCGCGCTGCGGGCGGCGCGTGCCGCGGGTGCGCGCGGTGAGGTGCCGGTCGGCGCGGTGGCGGTCCGCGACGGCGCCGTTCTCGCGACCGCCGGCAATGCGATGGAGCGGAGGGGTGACGCGACGGCGCACGCCGAGATGCTGGTGCTGCGACGTGTTGCGGGCATCGTCGGTGGCTGGCGTCTCGATGGCGTCACCGTCTATGCGACGTTGGAGCCGTGTCCGATGTGCGCCGGGGCGATGGTGCAGGCGCGCATCGCCGCGTGCGTGTATGGTGCCCGCGATCCAAAAAAGGGTGCCGGCGACAGCGTGTACGACGTGCTCCGCAACCCACGCAACAATCACCGGATCGATGTGACCGGCGGCATCGCCGCCGGCGAAGCCGGCGCGTTGCTGCAGGACTTCTTCCGCGCGCGTCGCTGACGCTACGAGGCGGCTGCCGTCTCCTTCTGGGCCATGAGGTCGACGTCGTACGCGCGAATGACCTCACTCACCTGCGCCGAGTACCAGGAGTAGAAGTGTTCGCGCGCCCAGCGTTGGGTGTCGCGGTGCTCCGGGTTGTCACGCCACGCCTTCACGGACTCCTCGTTCTCGAACAGCTCGAGCGACACCTCCTCGCCGTCGGGTGTCTCGAAGCTCTCGATCGAGATGAACCCCGGGTGTTGCTGCACGAGCTCGTGGAGGCGCTTGCTGCGCCGCGAATACTCCTCGAGGTCGCCGTCCGGCCGGTTGCGCGATCGAAACACCACCAGGATCATCGCTTCATCTTCACACAGCGGCGGTGGCCAGGCGTCGCAGCGCGGCGCGTGCTGCGTAGTAGCCGCACATGCCGTGCACGCCGCCGCCGGGGGGTGTCGAGGCGGAGCAGATGAACACGTCGGGATTCGGTGTCGAATACGGATTGGCGCGCACCGCCGGCCGGGTGAAGAGCTGGCCGAGGTCGGTGACGCCGCCGGTGATCGCCCCGCCGACGTAGTTCGCGTTGTACTGCTCCAACGCCGCGGTGTTCATCACGTGGCGCGCCAGGATGCGGTCGCGGAACCCGGGTGCGAAGCGTTCGACCTGGCGCTCGAGGACGTCGGTGAGGTCGAGCGTGGATCCGGCGGGGACGTGGCAGTACGCCCAGCCGGTGTGCTTGCCGGCGGGTGCCCGCGAGCTGTCGAAGAGGCTCGGCTGCACCACGATCATGTACGGCCGGTCGGAGACCCGACCGTGCCAGACGGCCGCCTCAGAGGCCGCGATCTCGTCGAGCGTCCCGCCCACGTGCACCGTCGCCGATTCGAGGCAGGCTGGGTCGGTCCATGGGATGGGTCCGTCGAGCGCCCAGTCGATCTTGAAGATGCCCGGCCCGTAGCGGAAGTGTCGGAGCCGTTCCACGTACCCGCGGGACAGCACCGGTGACCCGATGGTTGCGACCTGGTCGGGGCTCGTGTCGAAGAGCACAACCCGCGACGGGGGGAGGTCGGCGAGCGCACCAACCTGCGTCCCTGTCTCGATACGGCCGCCGAGGGAGATGAGGTGTCCGGCGAGCGCTCTGGTGATCGCGGCCGATCCGCCCTGTGCAATCGGCCAGGTCTCGACATGCGCAGTGATCAGGAACAGGAGGCCGATGGCCGCGCTGACCGGCCGGGTCAGCGGCAGGATCGAATGGGCCGCGCAGCCGGCGAGCAGCGCCCGAGCGCGTTCGCCGCGGAACCAGGTCCGCCCCAAGACAGTGGCCGGGAGCAGCGCCGGCACGCCGAAGCCGGCGAGCAGGAGCGGGTGGCGGGGGAGGTGTGCCGGACCGAGGACCTCGGCGAGGAGCTCGTGCGGGTGGCGGAGCAGCGGACGCATGAGTCGCCGGTACGCGGCGGCATCCGGTCGGAGTGCGTCGGCAGTGGCGTCGAGCGACCTGCGCAGGATGACCGCCGTCTCGCCGTCCAGCGGGTGGGCGACCGAGGCCGTCGGCTGGATCCATCTGAGCCCGTGCTCGGCGAGCGGGAGGGTGCGCAGGTACGGCGACAGGATGCCGAGCGGGTGCGCGGCGGAGCAGACGTCGTGGAGAAAGCCGGGAAGGGTCAGCTCGGCGGTTCGGGTTCCGCCGCCGATGGTTGGCGCGGATTCCAGCACTAGCACCTCGGCCCCTCCACGAGCCAGCTCGACGGCCGCGGCCAGGCCGTTGGGGCCGCTGCCGATGACCACGGCGTCCAGGCGCGACGGCACGCGGGCCCTCTACGCTGCCGGAGCTGTTGGTGCGGCGGCGACCACTTCCCCGCTCGCCAGCACCATGCCATCCTCGCAGACGGCCTCGACGCGCCCGCCCTGGAACTGCTGCTCGTAAACCTTCGCGTAGGCGCCGCCGCGGCGCAGGAGCTCGGCATGGGTGCCCTGCTCGAGGAGGCGGCCGCGGTCGATGACGAAGATCACGTCGGCGGCCAGGATGGTGGAGAGCCGGTGCGCGATCGCGATGGTGGTGCGACCGGTGAGCAGTGGCTCGAGGGCGGCCTGTACGAGGCGCTCGCTGGTGGTGTCGAGTGCCGACGTCGCCTCGTCGAGGATCAGCACGCGTGGTGACTTGAGGACGACCCGCGCGATCGCGAGGCGCTGCTTCTCGCCGCCGGACATCCGGTAGCCACGCTCCCCGACCAGCGTGTCGTAGCCGTCGTCGAGCGCGACGATGCGGTCGTGGATGAATGCCGCGCGCGCGGCGGCCTCGAGCTCCTCCTGGGTCGCATCCGGCTTGGCGTAGGTGAGATTGCGCCGCACCGATGCGTGGAAGAGGTACGTCTCCTGCGTAACCATGCTGATCGCGTCCGCGAGCGATGCGATCGTGTAGTCCCGGACGTCCATGCCATCGAGGAGCAGGGCTCCCTTGGAGACGTCGTACAGGCGTGGGATCAGGTAGGAGATGGTCGTCTTGCCGGCGCCACTGGGCCCGACGATCGCCGCAAGCTGGCCGGGCTTGACCTCGAAGCTCACGTCCTCGATTGCCCAATCGCGGCGGATCTCATTGGGGACCGGGTCGTTCTCGTCGGGTGCGTGTCCGTTCGCTATCGGCGTTGGCGCCGCCGGTCGGTGGATCGGCTCGGTCATCGGGCCGAAGGTGCCGCGGTCGTAGCGGAAGTAGACGTGGTCGAGGCGGACGTCGCCCTTGATGTCGTCTGCCGGAACCACGCGCGCGTCCGGCCGGTCGACGATGTCGTGCGGCATCTTGAGGTAGTCGAAGATGCGCTCGAACAGAGCCAGGCTCGCCTGGATCTCGATCGACACCGACAGCATGCTGCCGATCGGGAAGAAGAGCCGGCTCTGCAGCGTGGTGAAGGCGACGATCGTGCCGTACTGGATTGGTGTGTGGGTGCCGTGGCTGCCCGCGATGACAAATCCGGCGATGAGATACACGAGCGCGGGCGCACTGCTGAAGAAGGCGCCGATGACAGCAAAGAGCGCACGCCCGATCATCTCTTGACGGATGGCAAGGTTGGCGAGCCGGTGATTCTCCTTTCGGAAACGCACGACCTCCTCAGAACCGCGGCCGAAAACCTTGGCGAGGAGCATTCCCGAGACCGAGAGAGTCTCCTCGGTGATCGCGCTGATCTCCGCCTTCGATTCCTGCGCCTGCATGGTGATCTGACGCCGGACCCTGCCGGCACGGTACGTGTAGAACATGAAAAGGGGTGTGATCGCCAGCGAGAGAACGGTCAGCTGCCAGGACAGCACGAGCATCGCAACCAGCGTGCTGAGGAGGGTGACGATGTTGGAGAGCAGCGACGTCGCCGTATCGGTCACCACCGACTGGATGCCGCCGACATCGTTTGTGAGCCGGGACTGGATCTCGCCGGTCCGCGTCCCGGTGAAGAATCGGAGCGACATACCTTGAAGGTGCTCGTAGAGGCGGTTGCGGAGCTCCTCCATCACCCGCTGGCCTACGCGATTGGTGACGTACGTCTGGAGCACGCCGATCGCGCCGGTCACGATCGTGATCCCGATCATGATCCCGACCAGCACCTCGAGGAGCGTCAGATTGACGGGCAGAAGGACCGTGTGGCCATTCACCACGTGGGTCGGAAAGAGTGCGATGTCGAAGACGACCGCGATGAGCACCGGATTGACCACGCCGGCCCCGGCGGTGATGACCACGAGGGCGGCGATCGCCGCCACCCCGAGCCGGTGGCCCTTGAACAGACCGGCGGTCTGGCGAAGGAGCCGGCGGTTGGAGACGCGGCCGGACGGCTTGTCCCGTTTGCCGCCCATGAATGGGCCTCCGTGCATCACGGCAGAAGTACTCCGGGGGTGGCGCGGGTCACGGGCGGCATTGCTTCGACTGTACCAAGGTGAAGTCGTTTTCCCGATTTGGTAACGGGGGTGGATTGGCGCTGTCGACCGCTATCATCGGCGGCGATTCAGCGCGGAGGGAGCGCTGGCAGAAGACAAGAGGAATTCGATGACCAGCAAGCCTCTCCTTATGGGAGCTCTCTCCATTGGCGCGATCATCGCGATCGCCGGCTGCGGCGGAGCCAGCAATGCGTCGACGCCGACGCCGTCGACCGGCGGCCTGACCTTGCCGAACATTCCGGGCCTGAGTGGCGGGTCGACCGGGTCGGCTCCAGCTGCGAATACCTTGCTCACTGCCGCTGACGTGCAGAGCATCACTGGCGACGCCAGCGTCACAGCCCTCACCGGCGGGTGCTCGGCGACCACCTGCATCTACTCGGACACGACCGGCAGTGGCGGTGGCGGCGGCGTGATCTTTGTGGAGCCATTCCCCGGAGGCGTCGGCCAGGCGGCGCTTCAGGCGGCGATCGCGACGGCGCTCAGCGGGCAGGCCAACTCGAATGGCGGCAGCGCGGTTTCCGTGTCGGGGCTGGGGACCGGCGCGATCAAGGAGATCGAGGCGAATTCGGTCACTTACGCCTTCGTCAAGGACAACTACCTGGTGGTGCTCAGCGTCTCGTCGGGAACGAAGAGCGGCGCCGAGATGGACTCTCAGGTCGGGGCCGCCGCGCAGACTGTGGCCGGGTCGGTGTAGCTGCGCCCGAGTCTTCGTCGGTTGGCGGAGAGGGTGGGATTCGAACCCACGGTGGCTATAAACCACACCGCTTTTCGAGAGCGGTCACTCGGGGCCTGAGCCGGGTCGTTTTGGGCCGCCGAGGGCCATTCTGAATACGAATCCGGCTCGGATCGTGACGCCGTGGGGTGGCACGTGACGGCCAATGTCGCCGCGGCGGGCGCCAAAATGGCGACAGTTGGCGCAGACCTTGGCACAAACTTCCCGCTTTCCGAGGATTCCCAGCCCGGAGCGGCCGCCAGGGTGGATGGGTTTCCTCGGCGAAGCCGGCCGTCCTGCGGACGCTTAAAGCCCCGGGTCAGGCAGTGTGTTCGTCGACCCAGCGCCGCAAAGCGTCCCGAGGTACCCGTACCGCACGTCCAACCCGGATCACGGGGATGGAGCCGGAACGCAGGAGCTCGTAAGTCCGGGTCCGTCCCAGCTGGAGCTCCGCCTCCACGTCGCGAACGGTCAGCAGCATCGGGACGCGGGCGGAGGCGGGCTCGCCGTCGTCCTTCCGCTGCGCGACCGGCTGGGGAAGAGGCGGGGGTGCCACACTCACCGGGCGCTCGGGTCGCTCGACTTGGTCGGCATGGCTCCGGCGTGCTGCCTGCGGCGAAGACATATCAGGTTGAGCCCTATCGGAGCTGCGTCTGATCGGGGGGCGGCATCAGCCGGGTCTCGGGTTGCCCATGCGCAGCGACCAGTCGATGGCGAGCACGCCCTGAGCATGCCAGGAATTTGCTCACACAGCGCTTACAGTTTCCGCCCCCGCAGTCAGTGTGAAGGTCCGGCAGATACTTGACACCGTAGGTCCAAGAGATGCTTGAC
>PKWB01000102.1 GCA_003131685.1 Candidatus Dormiibacterota bacterium | reverse complement strand
ACTCGCCGTCGATGTACTGCTGATACGTCGCCACCTCTGGCTCGACGATCGCTGCCATGAATACCTCCACCGGGCCTGAATCGACGTTGACACCGGTGTCGATTATGCGGCGGTGAGGTTGTCGCCTTCGCGGCGCCGCAACCGCGATTTGTCCGCGAGGAGGATCTGACCGAACCCTACGATACTGTCATTCTGCGANNATCAGATCGAGTTCGCCGACGGCTTCGACCGACCGGACACGCTGGCCTTCGGGCTTGGCGCTGGACAGCTTGCGGTGGTGATGGTGGGAGCGCTGGCGGCGTACTCACTGCTTCGATCACCACTCCCTCCGGCCGTCGTCGACCCGGTTGCGGTGGCGATCGCGGCTGCCGCAGCCGGGCTCGGATGGCTGCGCGTTGCGGGGCGTCCCGCGCTCGACTGGGCGGTGTTCGCGGGACTCTTCTGGATGCGGTGGCGTCGCGGGACGACTCGATGGGAGCTTGCGACTGCGACGGCCTCCGAAGGATCCTCTGACGGCAGCGACGACGATGGGTCACAGGTGCTCGAGCTGTTTGGCAAGCGCTCGACACCGCCGGCGCCACCATCGAGCCCACCGCCCCGCGATGGTCGAAAGAATGATCCGGGTCCAGCGCCTTCGCCCCCGTCACCGGCCGGTCCGAACTTCACGCCGATCCTTCGCCCACCGACCCGTGCCGGTGGCGCGCGGCGCGTGACGTTCTTCTCATTGCGCGGCGGGACCGGTCGCAGCACGCTCGCCACCGAGCTCACCTGCCTCATCGCCTCAAGCCGGACCGACGAGCAGCCGGCNNGGCCCCGCGCGTCGCGCTGGTCGACCTCGACCTGCGCAGCCCCAGCGTCGCCATCCGCCTCGGCGCACCCGAACGCACGCTGCTCGACTTCGCGCTCGCGCCGCCGGAAGACCGCGGCGTGATCGACTTCATGATCAGTCACGCGTCGGGCGCACGGGTCCTGCTCGGTCCCCAGAGCGCGGTCAACCCCGAGTGGCCGGTGACCCCGGCATTGCTGCGCGAGGTGCTCCGTGAGCTGGACATGGAGGGCTTCGATCTCGTGGTGCTCGACGTGTGCCCGGAGCTCAATCCCATGACCACCACCGCGATCTGTGCCTGCGACGACGTCTTCATCGTGGTCGTCCCCACCGCGGGCGGCGTGCACGACGCGTACCGGCGCACCGAGGCGCTGCGCCGCCTCGGTCTGCGCCATCAGCTCCGGTACATCGTCAATCGGTCCCGACCTGGCACAGACCTCAGCGAACCGATGGCCGACCTGGGCGGCCAGCTGATCGGTGACATCCCCGACGACGACGCGGTGGTGACCGCGGAAAATGCGCACCGCCTCGTCGGGCTCGACGAGACCGTGGCCGCCGCGATCGCGCTCCGCCGCCTGGCGCGCCGGGTCGGCAGTGAGCTGCGCTCCTCGTGGCCGTCCTGAATCTCGGAGCGGTCAGGAGCGCCGCTCTTCGTCGAGCGCCGATCGACGATCGCATCGTCATCCGCGGCGATCGCTGCGAGCGGAGCGGCCAGGTCTCCGCCGTCCTCGCCACCTCCGATCTCGACATCGACGCGCTCGACGCCGCGCGCAAGGCCGCCGCGGGCGCCGCGTTCGCACGCATGTGCCACACCCTCGAACGCCCGATGCAGTTGTTGATCCGCGTGCGCCGGCTGACCGAGTCTGACGTGTCGGCTTCGCAGGGTCAGCACGCGCGCCTCGACGAGGCGATGCGCCGTTATTGGGCCGACCAGATCCGCGACGGCGAGCGGCACACCCGCCGGGTCTTCGTGATCCTCTCTGCACAGACGCCGGCGGCCCTCGACTCGGTTTGCGCGCAAGCCTGCGATCGATTGGGCGCACTCGGCGTGCGCGCACATCGCGTCGACGGCGACGCGCTGCTCGCGGCGATCACCGACGGGGTCGACGCCAACGACGCAACCACCTGGTCCGAGCATCGAGAGCACGCCGCCGTCGGAGACCAGATGGTCTGCGGCCATGCGCTGCAACGACTTCCCGGGCATCCCGTCAGCCCGGGATGGCTCGCGCCGCTCCTCGGTGTGCAGGCGGAAGCGGACATCGCCATCCACCTCGAGCCGGCGCCACTCGGTGATGCGCTGGGGCGTCTCAACCGTCGCCTGCGCGACTTCACGGCGCATCGCATGCTCGAGGTGGAGCGAGGGGCGCTCGGCGATGTGCACGTCGACATCGGGCTCGACGCCGCAACCGCACTTCGCGAACGCCTCGCTCGCAACCTCGGACGGCCGCTGCATCTCGCGGTGATCGCCACCGCTCGCGCGCACTCGATCGATGAGCTGCAGGCACGCAGCGATGCATTGCGCCTCGGGTTCGCGTCCGCGCTGATCGGTGTGGAGGTCACCCATTTCCGGCATCTGGCGGCACACGTCAGCACGCTGCCGCTCGGGATCAACGCGTTGCGCTCATCCAAGCTCGTCGATTCAACCGCCGCGGCGACGTGCATCCCCTGGATCGAGGCAGGGTGCTCGGATCCGGACGGCTACCGCCTTGGCGCCGCCACGCGGTCGGGGCTTCCGGTTCGCGTGGCGCCGTTCGACACATCGCGTCATCCCAACCCGAACATCGCCGTCTTCGCCGCGTCCGCCACGGAAAGAGCTTCGCCATCGGGACGCTCGTGCTCGAGGCCGCGGTCGCGCGTCTGCGCCATCTCGCTGCGCGACATGCCTCCGGAGCACGTGGCCGCGGCCACGCTCATCGTCGCGCGATGGCTGTGGGAGCTGGTGCGACGCGACCGCCGGCGCCGCCACATCGTCTTCGACGAGGTTGGTGCGCTCTGCGTCCACCGGCCGCTCCGCGATCTTCTCGTGCAGCTCGCACGGCGCTGCCGCAAGTACAGCGCATCACTCGTGGTGGCGACGCAGAACGCGCAGGACCTCCTCGGCACCGACGAGGGCAGCGTGATCGCGACCAATTGCGCGGTCGTCCTCCTCGGCGGTCATCGAGCTGCGGAAACGGCCCGAATGGAGCACGCGTTCGGTCTCACCGAAGCGCAGCGAAGCTTCCTCGAAACCGCAGCTCGGGGCGAGTTCCTGCTCCTCGCCGGCGATCGGAGAGTGGCCATGCGCATCGAGGTCCCGGAGCTGCATCGGTCCATACTCACCGAGGGAACTGGGACCGCATACCCCCTTGACGCCAGCGCTCTCGACTCGCAAGATATGGGGGCTCCCGGACGGCTGAGCCCCAAGATATGGGATCATTAGAGTGATCTCAGTACGCGGAGATCAGGGCTTGAGGTCGCCAGGGCGCCGTCCAGCACACGTCTCTGCACAATGAAGCGCCCATCAGCTAGAAGAGGAAAGACCGTGGATCGATCCGCCTCCAAACCCGTCCCAGACGACGCCCACAGCATCTCGATGGAGCCGCCGAGCGGCCGTCGTTCAGGCCGCAGGAATGGGACGGCACAGGCACGCGTGAGTGCCAAAGTTGAAGTTGAGGGCGGCGGAATTCACGTCGAGCGGCGCTTCACCCACGAGGGTGTGCATCCCTTCGACGAGGTCACCTGGGAAACCCGGACCGCTGCGATCGGCAACGAGAAGGGTGAGAGCGTCTTCGAGCAGAAGGATTGCGAGATCCCGACGTTCTGGTCACAGATGGCCACAAACGTCGTGGTCAGCAAGTACTTCCGCGGCAAGCTGGGTACGCCGGGTCGCGAGACCAGCGTCAAGCAGATGATCTCGCGGGTTGCGGACACCATCGGCAAGTGGGGCCGTGAAGGCGGGTACTTCGCCACCGAGACCGATGCGCAGGCGTTCCAGGACGAGCTGACCCACCTGTTGCTCCATCAGAAGATGAGCTTCAACAGCCCGGTGTGGTTCAACCTCGGCGTCGCCACGAGCCGTCCGCAGGTCAGCGCGTGCTTCATCAACAGCGTCGAGGACACGATGGAGTCGATCCTTACGCTTGCCAAGACCGAAGGCATGCTCTTCAAATACGGCAGCGGCACCGGGACCAACCTGTCGACCATCCGCTCGGCCACCGAGTCGCTCGCGGGCGGCGGGACGGCCAGCGGCCCGGTGTCCTTCATGAAGGGTTTCGACGCGTTTGCCGGCGTCATCAAGAGTGGTGGCACCACTCGGCGCGCCGCCAAGATGGTCATCCTCAACGCCGATCATCCTGACGTCGAGGAGTTCATCACCTGCAAGGTGAGCGAGGAGCGCAAGGCCTGGGCGCTGATTGAGGCCGGCTACGACAGTTCCTTCACCGGCGAGGCGTACGCATCGGTCTTCTTCCAGAACAGCAATAACTCCGTGCGTGTGACCGACGAGTTCATGCGAGCGGTGCAAGACGACCGCGACTGGCACCTTCGCGCGGTCACCGACTCCAACCGCATCCTCAAGACCGTGAAGGCGCGCGAGCTGATGCGGTTGATCGCCGAGTCGGCATGGCAGTGCGGCGATCCCGGCATGCAGTACGACACCACCATCAACGACTGGCACACCAGCGCGGCGACGGGTCGCATCAATGCCAGCAATCCCTGCAGTGAGTTCATGTTTCTCGATGACACCAGCTGCAACCTGGCGTCGATCAATCTGACCCGGTTCCTCAACGACGACGGTTCGATCGATATCGAGGCGTACAAACATGCGGTCCACATCACGATCACCGCGCAGGAGATCATGGTCAGCAACGCGTCGTACCCAACCGAGAAGATAACCCGGAACAGCGAGGAGTTCCGCCCACTCGGCCTGGGCTACGCCAACCTCGGTGCGCTGCTCATGGCGCGCGGTGTTCCTTATGATTCCCCGGAGGGTCGCGACCTGGCCGCCTGCCTCACGTCGATCCTCACCGGTGAGGCGTACGCGCAGTCGTCGCGCCTCGCCCGCGAGATCGGTCCGTTCAGCGGCTACGCGCTCAACCGCCAGCCGATGCTGCGCGTGGTCGGGAAGCATCGCGAGGCCGCGTACAACATCCCGACCGACAACATCGAGCCCGACCTCGTTGGTGCCGCCCGGCACGCATGGGACGAAGCCCACGAGCTCGGCGCGCGTCACGGCTACCGCAACTCGCAAGCCACGGTGCTTGCCCCGACCGGCACGATCAGCTTCATGCTCGACTGCGACACCACCGGCGTCGAGCCCGACATCGCGCTCGTGAAGTACAAGAAGCTCGTCGGCGGCGGGATGCTGAAGATGGTCAACGGCACCGTGCCGGCAGCGCTGCGCCGGCTCGGCTATGGCGAGACCGCGATCGGCGACATCATCGCGTTCATCGACGCCAACGACACCATCGAGGGTGCACCCACTCTTCGCGATGAGGACGTTGCGGTCTTCGACTGCGCGTTCACGCCGCAGAACGGCAAGCGCTCGATCACGTGGCAGGGCCACCTCCGGATGATGGCCGCGGTGCAGCCGTTCATCAGCGGCGCGATCTCCAAGACGGTGAACATGCCCAACGAGGCAACCGTCGAGGACATCGAGCGCGCGTACACCGATGGTTGGAAGCTCGGGCTCAAGGCGGTCGCGATCTACCGCGACGGCAGCAAGAAGAGCCAGCCGCTCGCAACGAGCATCGACAAGACCACCGGGCATCGCGTCCAGGTCGTCGAGCGTCCGCTGCGCAAGCGCCTTCCCGCCGAGCGCACCGCGATCACGCACAAGTTCGAGGTGGGTGGCCACGAGGGCTACATCACCGTCGGCCTCTACGAGGATGGCACGCCCGGCGAGATCTTCCTGCGCATGGCCAAGGAGGGTTCCACGGTCAGCGGGCTGATGGACTCGTTCGCCACCGCGGTGTCACTCGCGCTCCAGTACGGCGTGCCCCTCCCGGCGCTCGTCGACAAGTTCTCGCACACGCGCTTCGATCCGCAGGGATTCACGCGCAATCCGGAGATCCCCATCGCCAAGTCGGTGATGGACTACATCTTCCGCTGGCTCGCATCCCGGTTCCTGCCCCAGGAAGAGCGCGATCGCCTCGGCATCATTCGCCGCGAACCGGACGGCAGCGTCACCGAACCGGTGTCGGCCGCTGACGCGGAGATCGAAGCCATGGCAACGATTCCGATAACGCCTGCGGCGACCGCGCGCAAGCCCGTGACCGCGATTCCAACGATCAGCGCCGGCGCCTTCATCAACCAGGAGGACGCACCAACCTGCAGCGACTGCGGCAGCCTCATGGTGCGCAACGGCGCCTGCTACAAGTGCCACAACTGCGGAGCGACGAGCGGCTGCAGCTGATTTCCTAGCACCTCCTCCCCTCTCGCCCGGGCCGCCTCCGAAACGCTTGGAGGCGGCCCTCTTATTTGTTCGGCGTTGACACGGCAGGTTCGTAAGTGTTAGCTTACGGTGCGTGGCAACTAACCAACTTGCTGGATGGTCCGTTCTGGGCGATCGCACCAGGCGCACCATCTTCGAGCGGCTCACCAATCGCCCATCTGCTGTCGGCGACCTCGCCAAAGGCCTGCCGGTCAGCCGGCCGGCCGTCTCGCAGCACCTCAGGGTGCTCAAGGAGGCGGGGCTCGTGGTCGACCGGCCCGCCGGCAACCGCCGCATCTACGCGATCAATCCGGACGGTCTCGGCGAACTGCGCGCAGAGCTCGATCGGTTTTGGACCAGTGCAATGACGGCGTACAAGGCCGCCGTCGAGCAACCCGACGAGGAGAAGACATGACCACGCCAGCAGCAGCAACGTCCATCCGCCACCAGATCGTCGTCGAGGCGCCGATCGAGCGCGCGTTCTCGGTGTTCACGACAGGCTTTGGGAGCTTCAAGCCGCCGGAGCACAACATCCTTGGTGTGGATATCGCGGAGACGATCTTCGAGCCGCGCGTAGGCGGCCATGTCTACGACCGGGGTGTCGACGGCAGCGAATGTCGCTGGGCGCGGGTGCTCGCGTACGAGCCGCCGAACCGAGTGGTGATCAGCTGGGACATCAGCCCGCAATGGCAACTCGAGACCGATATCGAGAAAACCAGCGAGGTCGATGTGCGATTCATCGCCGAGGCGCCGAACCGCACACGCGTCGAGCTCGAGCACCGGAACCTCGACCGCCACGGCAACGGTTGGGACGCGGTCCGCGACGGCGTCGACGGCGCGGCCGGATGGCCGCTCTATCTCCGCCGATTCGCCGGCGTCGTGGCGAAGTAACTGCCGCTCGACTGAAGGCGGCCCGCTGTTACGCCTGCGCTGCCGCCGACTCCCGATCGTCGAGGAATGCCCACCAGGCATCGGCGGCGGCGCGCGCCGCCCCGACCACTCGGCGTTCCGAGAGGTCGAGCGCTGCCAGAGCCTCGATCCCCCATTGCGCGTGGTCCACGTCCATGGTCGCGTGGATATCCCAGAAATAGGTGCCGGTCGCATCGAGCCCGTAGTGCCGGCGCAGCCCGCTTGCCTTTGACGTCGCGATCCCGGGCGCCTGCATCTCGTACGCGACAACAGCGGCCAATCCTTCGGCGCCGCTCGACGCGGTCAGCGATCGGTACGTGTCGAGAAGCCTCTCGGTACCAACGGTGGCCGGCGCATCTTCCGCGCCGACCGCGTCCGCGAACCGTGCGAACGCAGCGACGTGCGGCTCCGGATTGCCTTCCTCATCAGCGAGGTTCTGCGACACGAGGTCGGTGGCCGGCCCCGGCTCGAGGCCGCTGAGCAGTTCCCGAAGCAGGCTGGGCAGCGCTGTTTCGAAGTAGCGATACTGCGCGGCGTACGCGCCGAGCTGGCCGGGTTGCAGCGTTCCCGCCTCCCAGCGCAGGTAGAAGGGATGGGTGAGCAGCTGGCGGTCGGCAAGCGCGACGTCGAGGGCGGCTCTCAGTTCATCAGCGTTCATGGCAGTCCCCTGGATAGGGCGAGTGGACGACGGCCCAAAGGGTACGTCGACAGGGAGGCGATGCGACTCGCCGCGAGGGCCGCCCTCCGAAAAAGGCCCGAGACGGCCCCGTCAGGCGTCGGGGTGCAGCGGTCTCCGCGCGACCCCGTCAAGCTCCCGCTTGATCACCGCATAGCACTCGCAGGACACACGTTCCAGGCCATCCCGGTCGACGATGGTCACGTGTCCTCGCGTGTACCTGATGAGCCCGGCGCGCTGAAGGATGCTGGCGGATACCGACACCGTCGAGCGCCGGGCCCCGAGCATCTGTGCAAGGAATTCCTGCGTGATCATGAAGTCATCCGCCTCGACACGGTCGTGGCTCATCAGGAGCCAGCGGCTGAGGCGCTCTTCGCTCGAGTGGAGCCGATTGCACGCCGCCGCCTGAGCGATCTGCCCGAACAGCGCCTGTGTATACCGGTCGACCAGCGTCTGTAAGGAGCGGCTGTGCCCGAGCCATTCGACGAAGACACCCGCCTCGAGTCGAAGGCCATGGCCGGCAACCTGCGTGATGGCTCGCACCGCGAACCCGCCGACCGGCAGGACGAGAGGCACTCCGACGATTCCCTCGTTACCGACGGTGGCCACCTCCACGACTGCACCGCTGTACAGCGGAGTGACCAGTGAGATGACCCCGTCAGTCGGGAAGTAGACGGCGTCAATCGGGCCACCGGGTTCGAACAACACCATTCGAACATCGAGAGTGACGATTGTCGCCGCCTCCAACAATTGCAGTCGTTCCACCGCGGGAAGGGCGGCGAGAATGCGATTCTGGCGCTGGGGTACGCAGTCAGGGCCTGTGATGTTCAGCCTTCCAAAACAGAGAACGCGGGGTCCGGATTACAAGCACCCACCGAGGACGATTCGGCGGCAGATCCGTCTTGTCACCGCGTCGCGCCAGCCGTCTTCTGTACGTGCGAACGCTATTCATCTTAAGTTTGGGCGTTATCTGGCATCAACGGAATAGACGTCATATCACGTGGACCTAGGCAGAACGTCACGAGCCTGTCCAGTGGCAACCTCCAGCGATACGCGATCGGTGAGATCAGCAATGGACATGGCGCGGGCGAAGAGATAGCCCTGGCCGAGAACGCACCCGAGGTCGCGCAGCGTTGCCGACTCAGCCTCGGTTTCAATGCCCTCGGCGATCATGGTCGCTCCGATTGCGGAGCTCAACCCCAGTATTGCGGATGCCATATGGCGCGATTCCATCCGCTTGTCAATGTCGGTGACGAATGCACGATCGAGCTTGATCACATCGACAGGGACTCTGCTCAGACGCGCAAGCGACGAATATCCGGTGCCGAAATCGTCGAGCGCCACCTTGACTCCGGCGGAGTGCAACCGCTCGAACGTCTGTCGAATGTGCGGGACATCATCCATGAGCACGCTCTCGGTCACTTCGACCGTCAAAGCGGTCGGCGGCAGCATGGTTTGCTCGAGCACCTCTTCGAGCCATTCCCAGAACAGCCCGCCCGTCAACTGTCGCACCGAGATGTTCACCGAGAGCTGGATGCCGTGCTCGAGCTGGAGGGTTCGAGCATCCGCGCATGCCGTGGTCATCACCCACTGTCCGATCTGGATGATCAGCCCGCTCTGCTCGGCGATCGGGATGAACTCCCCCGGCGCGACGGCCCCGCGATCCGGGTGAGTCCACCGGAGCAGGGCTTCAGATCCGACCGTCAGCCGGCGACCGAGATCGACGATGGGCTGGTACGCAACGCTGAGCTGGCCGGCCATGAGCGCAACTCGCAATCCTGCCTGGATGACGAGTCGATTCTCCGCCTCGAGACGCATGGCCCGGTCATACACGCGGCACTGGTCGAGGCCCGCATCCTTGGCCCGGGACAGCGCCCAGTCGGCATTGCCGATGAGCGTCGACGACGCTCCGACCATCTGCCTGATGGCAACCCCCACCCCTGCAGTCACTCTAAGCAGACGGCCGTCCACATCCATATCCGCGCCGAGCACGGTGCGGATGACCTCAGCACCGGCCGTGGCATCAGCCGGTACGGAGTCGGCAGGCAGGACCACCGCGAACTCATCGCCGCCGTTTCGCGAGACCATCGCTCCCGGAAACGCCTTCGACAGGCGACTGGCGACCTCCAGAATCACCGCGTCGCCCGCAGGCAGTCCCATGCCTTCGTTGATGAGCTTGAAATCGTCAATGTCGACAAGAAGCAGCGATCCCGGGCCTTGCTCGGTGAAGGCCAGAGCGTTGAGGTGCTCGATGAGCGCTGAACGGCCGGGAAGCCCGGTGAGCGGATCGTGCTGCGCGATGAACAGCCGAAGGTCTTCAGCTTGATGCCGCGTTGCCTCAGCGGACACCTCGGCGGTCACGTTGGTCGAGACCGAGATGACCCCGATCACCGTGGAAGCGTCGTCGCGGATGGGTCCGTGCAGGCTGAGGTAGGTCTCACCATTCACCACCGTCCGGGTGGTCGACTCGTATCCCAGGAGAGCGTTTCGAAGCGCCACAAGCGTTGGCCGGTGCGACGTGAATTCGCGCACGTGTCTCCCGATGAATACCTCGGGAACCGTTCCGTGTTGCGACAGGCCGCCGGCAACATACGTGAACCGGAGGTTGGTGTCGAAAGCCGTGAAGGTCATGGGCAGTGCCGCTATCGCGCCATCGATCAGCGCCTGGCTGCGCCACTCCAGGTTGTCGGAGGCCCGCTGCCGGGTTTGATCCTGAAGGCTGACGAGAAGTCGAAAGGCTCCATCCTCATCGCGCATCACCGCGGTGGTCGCGAGCGCTGGAAGGATGGTGCCGTCCCGGCGTTGGAGAAATCGTTGCGCGACATATCCTTCGGACGCTGCGTCGCTGACACGTTCGAGGATATCGTTGGCCGGGCTCTGTCCCAGCGGAAATATCACCGCGAGGTCCTGGCCGACCAGTTCGTCGACGCCGAATCCCACCATCGCGCAGAACGCCTTGTTGACGACGTCGATTCGGAATGACGGGACATCGATGACGAGTTGACCGACTGCGCTGCGCTCGAACAGCGACTCGTAGAGATGCTTCCCTTCCTGCAGGGCGGCGGCATGAGCGGCCAATCTGCTTGGGTTGAGCCTTCGCACCCCGTCAGTCATGGAGCCGAAAGTCGAGTCGCGAAGAGGTTGGTGTGAACCGATGCGACTCGCTGACAGTCGTCATCGACTCCAGTGTGGCCCCCCAATGGTCGCATCGGCGTAGACGACGTATCACGTTGGTATAGACGGAGTGTCACGGCGAAGTCGTGATTCGGATTGCACGTCGCCGATCACGCTCGGTGCCCGGTCGCACCATCTCCCGGTCGGACAGGTCTTCTCACCCCGCCGCGCCACAGAGCAAGGAGCTCCCGCTGGGAGTGCACACCGAACTTCTGGAAGATCGCACTCAGGTGGTTCCGCACCGTGGCCTGGCTCAGATACATCTCCGCCGCGATGGTCGGCACACGCTCTCCGCCGAGCAGTCGAGACGCGATCTCCCACTGGCGAGGCGACAGCTCGGGAGCGGCCGGAATCGCCAGGTGTGCGGCCGTCTCGATGAGGGGGGCGAGCGCGCCCGCTGCCTCGATCTGCGCTGCAATTCGCCGGAGGTGCCCGGCGAGCTGGCTGGTCCCGGTGGAATCGTGCGCGTAGGGCTCGATGGACGGCATGGCGATCAATGAGAAGGGCAAGCTGCCGTCGCCCTCCAGGGCCGTGATCACAGCCTGCACCGTTCGCCAGCTGCGGTCTTTGCGCAGCCGAATTCGAACATCGGCGCTCCTGTCGGTGGTTGCCCGCGCGAACGCCAGGAGTAGGGCGGCCAGGTCATCCCGGTGCGTGAGCTCCAGGATGGACGAGGCGAGCAGCTCGCGAGAGGGTCGACCAAGGACGGTGCCGGCATTCGCGCTGACGTAAGCGATGCGCCAGCGGTCGTTCAGGGTGATCTGCACGTCGTCAAAGTCGAAGCCGGCCCTGGTCCGAGAGTTGGGGGCGGCGTCTCCACCGATCGCTGCGTTCTCGTCTTCTGAAACCTCAGAGGCGATCAGGAGCCCGAGGTCGGGACCGCTGCTGGAACGGACAGCCCAACCGGAGATCTGCAGTTCGACGNNGACGCTGGAACCGTCCGACCTCCTGAACCGGCGCCGGCCCCGGATCCCATCGAGCATCCGCTCCCCGACCAACCGAAATGTCTGAGCGGCCTCCTCCGGGCGTTCCGAGACCGAAAGGTAGTCGAGACCGACTCCCCCTTCGGCCGTTGTCCCGAAAAGCTCCGCTGCCTTATCCGATATCTCGACGAAGCGTGTCGTGGAGAGTTGGACGAGGCCAATCGCCAGGGGGCTCGTGCGAACCGCCTCCCGCCACATCGCGACCCAGCGAGCGTGGCGATCGTCCCTCTCTGTGGATTGCGATTGGCTGGGGTGGTCCACGGCTCCTTCCTTGCGCGAGCCGCCCAGGCTCGGTTTGCTCCGTTCTAGTCAATTGACAGTGTCATGTGACATAATACCAGAACGCGGGTCTGCAAGTCCGTTCGTACCGAGAGTGGAGAATCAAGGACATGGGGTCGTCGCGAATCGGGCAGTCGCTCAAGTCAGCGCGTGAGCGTTTGGGCTGGAACCGCGAAGCGCTCGCGTATCAGTCGGGCCTCAGCGTCGCGGCGATCGCACAGATTGAATCTGGCCGCCGCCAGGAGGTCCGTGCCAGCAGCCTGCTTGCTCTTGCGAATGCACTCGGGGTCAGCGTCGACTATCTCGTCGGCGGCAGGGCCACGGTCTCTCCGGCGCTCCTGAAACACCGGGTCCTCGAGTACGGGTCCGATGACGAGTACCTGGCGGCCACGATTCCGTTTCTGATGGAGGGGATCGCACGCTCTGACTGTGTCCTGACGGTCACGGCGAGGCGTTATATGAACCTTGTTCGTGACGCCCTTGGGGACAATGCGCAGCACGTCGAGTTCCTGGACGCGTCAGAGTGGTACAGCTCCCTCAGCAATGCAGCGAGCGGATACCGCGCCTTCCTGACGGAGCGGTTCGAACGCGGTGCTCCGTGGATTCGCATCGTCGGAGAGCCGGTGTGGGCCGGGCGATCGGAGACACAGTTGGCGGAGTGGTTCCGTTACGAGTCGATCATCAACGTCGCGTTCGCATCGTCGCCGGCAACCATTGTGTGCACCTACGACACGCGTTCCGTGCCCGAGAGCGTGCTGTCCAACGCACGTCGCACGCACCCCGAAGTTGCCGGCGCCGACTTGATCACGAACCCCAGCTACGCCAACCCCGAGGACTTCCTGCTGAACCTGGAGTGATGCTCAGCGCGCCGGAGCGGGGGCGTCTCCTTCGGCGGCTCGCCTGGCCCTCGGGTCACCGCCCGGGCCCCGAAGCAGCGCTGCGACGAGCACCGCCAGCAGCGCTCCCGCCACTGGGCCGACAACATAGACCCAGGTGTGCGTCAGGTCTCCACGGATGAGGTCTGGCGCGAATGAGCGCACCGGATTCATCGATGCGCCGCTCAGCGGGTTCGACCACAATCCGGCCAGCGCGATGTAGGCACCCACAGCCACAGCGGACAAACCACCAACGTTTTGTGCACTTGACGCCGTGCCGAGAATCACGCTCACCAGACNNGACGCGGTGCCGAGAATCACACTCACCAGGCCAAGGGTGAGCACCGCCTCGACAAGCATCGCGCGGAAATCGCCGAGCCCGACGGCGGGAATCGTGGCGCTCAGCGTGCTGGGCCGGCCAACCGCCGCCCACAGGAAGAGACAGGCGAGCAGGCCCCCCGCAACCTGCGCGAGCACGTAGCCGGGCACCCTGCGCCACGGGAACTCCGAGCGAAGGGCGAACGCCAGACTCACAACCGGGTTGAGGTGGGCGCCGCCGACCTTGCCCATGAACAGAATGACCGCCATCACCGTGAGGCCGGGCGCGGTGACAGCTGCTGCTCGGGAGATTGGGACGCCCGTCGCCGCTGCGGTGACGCCGGCTCCAGCCGCGGCGAGCACGAGGAGGAAGGTACCGAGCAACTCCGAGAACAGACGGCGCCATTCCCGCGAGGGATCGGTGAAGTCTCGAACCCAGCGCTGCTCGTCAGGGGCTTCGAAGTCGGTGGGTGACGGTGCCCGCGCCATCGGTTTCAAGGCGCCATCAGACGCAGCCATGACGCTTGATTTTAGGTCGCTGCGTACGCTAGCGTACCGAGCCAGAACTCCTGATGAATCTGCGATCGGCCCGCGGCGGCGCTGTAGATATGGGTTATGAGGAGGACACCAGGGTGGAGGAAGCTGTGAAGGTCCTTGTGATCGAGGACGACGGCGAAGCTGCTGAGATGTATCGCCTTCGCCTGGTTGGAGAGGGCTACGACGTGGTGGTCGNNGCTCGACGGCTTCGAGGTGCTCCAGCGTTTGCGCGGGATGCCCGAGACAGCGCAGATCCCCGTGATCATCCTGAGCAATTACAGCGATCCAGAGTTGCGAGAGCGCGGGTTGCGCCTCGGGGCGCTGGAATTCCTGGTCAAAGCTGATGTGACACCGCGGCAGCTCGCGAACGAGGTTGAGCGGACGACCCGACCGTTGCCGAGCGCCCTCGCCTGAGGGGCTATACTGATAGCGATACTATCATGTAAGGTTGCATAGGTACCGGTAAGTCTCACCGGGCGTGTCGGAGCGGATCTCGATCAGGAATGCCGAAGCACATCACCTCGTGGCGACCGGTACAGGTGCTCATGGCCTACGGCCAGAGCCAGGGCGGCAACTACGCTGCCAGCCTCTCCTTCAACGCGTTCCTGGCCATGTTCCCGCTGATCCTCGGCATGCTCGCGATCGTCGGGTTCGTGGTCAACGACCCGGGACCCAGAGGACCATCTACACGGACATCGTGTCCATCTTCCCCGGCAGTGCTCACGCGCAGATTCTCCAGGCCCTGCAGAAGGTGCATCACAACGCCGGGCTTCTCGGACTCCTGTCCATCCTCGGACTGCTCTGGAGCGGGACCAGCCTCTTCGCCTCCATGGAGTTCGCGCTGACGATGATCTTCGGGACCACGCAACGAGACATGTTCCGGCAGCGCGCCATGGGGCTGATCATGGTGCTGGTCTTCATCGCCGCGGTCCTCTTCGTGGTGGGCGCCAACAGCGCGCTCGCAGCGTCACCCGGTGCCGGCGTCGTCGGCACCATTGCCGGGGCGATTGCGCTCGTCGCGCTCATGATCGCCATCTACCGGTTCGTCCCCAACCGTACGTTCGCGTTGAATGATGTCTGGCCGGGCGCCGTGCTTGCCGGGGTGCTGGTTGAGGTCTTCTCGCTGCTCTTTCCGCTCTACGCAAAGGTCTCCAACGGCTTCGGTACCTACGGGCAGCAGTTCGCGCTCTTCTTTCTGCTCGCGGCCTGGTTGGGATTCATGAGTCAGTTCATCCTCATCGGCGCCGTCTACAACAAGCTGCGTCTTGGCGTTCCGCAGCACGAGGGGATCGTGGCCTCGCCGGCGGAGAACAGCCGCGAGCACAGGGATCCGCACTCGGTGATCGAGGCGCACCGGGCGCGCAGCGCCACTGCCGGGAGGCGCGCGGCGAGCGGCGCCGATGCAGGCAAGATGCCGCCGGCTACAACCGAGCCAGGCCGATAACCCTACGAGCAGAGACTCGAAAGGGCCGCCTCCAAAGGCTGGAGGCGGCCCTTTCTCATGAGGGGGTAAAGGTGCATTTCTGTCGCTCGGCTGCGCCCTACGACCTGCTGAGGCCGTTCACCACGACACGCCGTTCGCGCGCATGACGCAGAGGACGACGAGTGAGCGCGCGCTTGAAGGTGCGGATGCGATCGATGTTCGGCACCGCGATCATTCCGAGTGCCACGAGTGCGGTGGTGCCGGCTGCGAGGTCGATGTTGAGAAGGATTTCCGTTGTGTTCATGTCAGTGCTCCTGTGTCAGCGGTTGTTGATTCGACACTGACGACGCTACGGGCGCGCCCTCCAACGCTTCTTGGAGGTTTCTGGGATTTCCCTCAGCGTTATTCGATGCTAGCGAGCTGCCGCGGATTCGCTCTCATACACCGTCGGATCCGTCATCTGGGCGAGCGCAAAAGCCTCACGGCGCTCGTAGCACGTCCCGCATGTGCCGCAGTGCAATGCACCACCCTTGTAGCAGGACCAGGTTCGTTCGAAGGGGACATGCAGCTCGGCACCGAGCGTGACGATGTCGGCCTTGGTCATCGACAGGAACGGTGTCAGGATCTCAATGCTCGCGAGCCCCTCGACGGCGATGTTCACCATGGTCTCGAACGCGCGCACGAATTCAGGGCGGCAGTCCGGGTAGATGAAGTGGTCACCGGTGTGCGCGCCGAATGCAACCGCGCCGGCACCGCGTGTGACCGCAAGCGCGCACGCGATGCTGAGCATGATCGCGTTGCGATTCGGCACCACGGTGATCTTCATGCTCTCGTCGGCATAGTGGCCGTCGGGGACGGTCACGCTCTCATCGGTCAGCGCCGACCCCGTGAGCACGCTGGTGAGCCCGGCCGCATGGAGATCGATCAGCGTCCAGGGTGCATCGAGGTCTGCCGCCATCTGCTCCGCAAAGGCGAGCTCCTTGCGATGGCGCTGTCCGTAGTCGAAGGAGATGGCGACCAGCGAGTACCCCTGGGCACGCAGCGAGTAGGCCATCGTCGTGGAATCGAGACCACCCGAGACGACCACGACGGCGCGCTGTTCAGCCATCAGGACGCATCGTCAGTCTTGGGTTGCACGATCTCGGATTGTCTCCGATGGCGCCGTTACTCCGATCCGGTTGATCCAGCATCCCCCATGATAGTCAGACTATCATATAATGCGATAGTTCGAATCGCACTAGGAGGTCGAGGCTGTGTTGACACTGATCCTGATCATCGTGCTCGTCGTGCTGCTTCTCGGAGGCGGCGGCTACTTCTGGCGTGCGCGGTGAGAGGCACGCAGTGAAGCGGATCCTGCGCGGTGCCGTCGCCGGGGCGCTGGCGACGGCACCGATGAGTGCATTGATGATTGGGGGGAAGCAATTGGGGCTCATGCGCGGCATGCCCCCCGAGAAGATCACCTCGCGCGTTCTGAGACGCAGTGGCATCCGGCCGAGCAAAGGGCAGCAGGATGCGCTCGCGACCGTCTTCCACCTTGGATTCGGCACCGGCGCCGGAGCCGTCTTCGGCGTCATCGCGCCGAAACCGCTGATCGCGCGCGTCCCGTTGGGCATGGCCTATGGCGCCGCGATCTGGGGCGTGAGCTACATGGGCTGGGTGCCCGCTTTCGGCATCATGCCGGCGGCGGATCGGGATCGCCGCGACCGGCAGATGATCATGCTCGCGGGCCATCTGGTGTATGGAACCGCCCTGGCGCTGCTGGTTGGCCGCCGATCAGATCCAACCCCGTCGCCGGAAGAGCACCAGCTGAGTGATGATCGATATCGCCATCAGTGACAGGCCGATCGCGAACGCCGAACCGGTGTTGATGCGCGTGACCAGCCAGGCGAAGTTCATGCCGAAGAACCCGGTGAGAAATGTCAGCGGCAGGAAGAGGCTTGCCACCACGGTGAGTGCCTTGACGGTCATGTTGAGGCGGTTGGAGACCGTCGACAGGAAGACGTCCATCGCACCGGTGAGCAGGTCGCGGAGCGAATCGACGGTCTCGTACTGACGGATGATGTGGTCATAGACGTCGCGGTAGTACGCGGTCGTCTCGCGGTCCGCCTCGAGCGACAGCGTCACCAGACGCTGGAACATGTCTCGCTGTGCGCCCAGGACGCGTCGCATCTCGACCGCCGAATGCTTCATCTGTTGGAGCAGCGCGAGCTGGCGGTTGTTGGCGTCGCGCAGGACCTCGTCCTGCAGCCGGTCGACCGACTCATCGAAGGTCTCCAGCGCCGAGAAGGTGGTGTCCACGATGGCGTCCATCACCAGGTAGGTCAGGAACGACGACTTATGACAGACGCTCACCGGTGACTCCGCGATTCGCAGGTTGAGGTTGTCGAATGACGGCTCGGGCGGCAGATGGACGGTGACCAGGAAGTTGGGGGAGATGTAGAGATGGTGCTCGCGGAATAACACGTCGTCTCCGTTCAGCGCGATGACGAAGACCACGGCGAAGGCATAGCCGTCATACCCATCCAGCTTCGGCCGCTGGTTCTGATGCTTGACGTCCTCGATGGTGAGCTGATGAAACTTGAACGTGTCGGTCAACAGCTTGTAGTCGTCGTCGTCCGGCGCCTGAATGTCGAGCCAGAACGTCTCATGGGATGTGAGCAGTTGCTGGACGGTGGCCACGTCGACCTCGCGGTTGTGACCGTCGGCGGAGAAGAGCGTTCGCATCGCTCAACCATCCCACGTTGGCAAAAAGGGCAGGCGCTCACGGAACGCCTGCCCTACACCCCCTCCCGTGGACGGAAAAGAAAAGAGGCGGTCGGGGCCGGCCGGGCCGCTCATTCTCAGCCCGGCGGTCCCTTACGCCGCTCACCAGCAGTTGTTTGCCTGTGGTACCGACGGCCGCCGTTCGGCCGCAGCAGTCATGACCTTCTGCCGGCCATGAGCTGACGCCACCCCCTGACCTTGATCTCAATGCCGTGTCGCTTTGCCGCCGCACGGATGCGGCGCCAGGCCCGATCGCGCTCCGCGTCGCTCACACCTTCGACCTGGTCGAACCGGGCGATGGCGTTGCGCACATGGGACGCGTCGTTGAGCGGCTCCTTGCGCTCGGCAGAGAAGGCGAATCGACGTTCAGTGGCCATCGGAATGACCTCCAGAGTTGTTATAGCGAACCTATAACTAAGAATGATGCCTGTAGGTACCCGAGAGCGCAAGGCCGGCGACCGGCTGCGCTCCGGGGACGAATCGCCGAAGCGGAGTGGGCCGCCGCGGCGGCCCCTTGGACGGCTTACCGGGTCCTCGAAGTCCGCGAGCTGACGAGCGCGGCCTTGGCGCTCCTGATCGAGGCTGAGAGCGCTCGCGCGGGCGAGACTCCCGTCGTGGACGGCCCCGGCGATGCCCATCGAGGTGACCTCATAGCTATCGGTAAACGTTATAGCGACACTATCAGTATGGGCGGGTGGGAGTCAAGTACCTTGGGCGCGTAACGGCTATGGCGCAATCGCACACTTCATGGCCCCATTCGCGGTGCACGCGACTAGAATCGAAGCCATGACCACCAAGCGATCGACAGGGCGCAGCCCCGGTGCATGCAGCCTCTGCGGAGTCAGCTGTGGCTGTTGAAGCATTGGCTCCGATGTCGGAGCGAATGCTCGACCTCGACAAGCCGCTGTACACGATCAGCGTCGCGGCTGAGATCCTGGCGTCGCACCCTCGCACCCTGATGATGTACGAGACCATGGGTCTCGGCGTTCCGGCGCGAACTGCAACCAATCGTCGCCGCTACACGCAGCGCGACATCCTGACGCTGAGCGCGATTCAACGCCTCACCAGACAGCGCGGGCTGAACATCGCCGGCGCGCGTTATGTCATCAGGTGTCTGCAACTCCTCGACGCGCACAGCATCCCGCGGCCACCTGAGCTGGCCGAGATCGACCTCGACCACGTCCGTCTCTGAGTACGCTGACGCCCTAGCTGTTTGACGGACACCGGGCCGGGGATCACTCCCAGCGCCTGTCGCGCGCGGCGGTGACCACGTCGCGACGACCCTTCGGCGCGTCCACCGTGCCGCGACGCGGAAATTGCGCGCCCGTTTGCCATACTGATATCCATGGTCACAGCTATAGTGATATCGTCAGTAGTACTATTGCGAGCAAGAGCAACCTGCAACCCCGGGAGAGATCATCGATGGGAGAACACGATCCGCAGGCGGTCCAGGAGCTGTTTGCGGCAGAGCCGGTCGAGTCCACGTCGCCCGATGCCGCCAGATGGATGCAGCTGTACGAGGAGCTCGTGGCCATGATGGAGCGTCAACTTGAGGAGACCCGCGCGTTCGCGACAAGCGCGCCCGACGCGATGAGGCAATACCTCAGCCGCGAGAACATCGCCATCCTCGAGGAGGAGATAGAGGCCTTCAAGAGCAGGCTGGCGTACTGGACCACCTCAGGAGCCGGGCAGCAATGACCCACGACCCATCCGAGACGACGACCTCCCCGAGCGACGAGGAGGCCGCACTCGAGCAGGTGGAGCCGGACCGGCTCCTCGACGGTGAGGACGAGAGCAGCCAGCATCTCGACGACGCCGAGCACTGGGTCAAGGTCTATAGGGAGTTGCTCGAGTTCAAGCGCTCGGTGCTGGCCACCACCGAGGAGCACGTCGGGACCATGGAAGCTGACGCCAGTAACGAGGTGCAGAAGACCGATCTCAAGGCGCTGCATGCTGAGGCGCTTCGCTTCGAACGCCGCCTCGTGTACTGGCGCAGTCGCATCTCCGCCCTTCAGGAGGAGGCCGACCTCACCAGGGGCTGATCCGTCCGCGCTCGATCAGCTTACGGGCAGGCCGTTCCAGCTGAGCAGCGCAGTCCAGGCGTTCTCGTAGCCGAGCATCGACGGTGAAGCGGTCGCGAGTTGCAGACGCTGCGCCGCGCGCGCCGGATACTCGAGCCACAACGCCGTGAGGATGCGCAGCTGGTGACCGTGGCCGAAGAGCAGCACGTCACCGTCCACCGCTCGTGCGCGGGCGAGCACTCGCTGCGCGCGGGCTGCGACATCATCGATCGTCTCGCCGCCGATGACGCCGTCGTCGAACAGCGTCCATCCCGGTATTCGCTCCTGAATCTCCGTGCCCGTCAGTCCGTCGAACTCGCCGTAGTCCCACTCGATCAGATCAGGATCGACGACCGCTCGATCCCCGAAGCCGGCGATCGCGCACGTCTCGCGTGCGCGCTGCAAGGGGCTCACAAATACCGCCGCGAAGGTCAGTGCTTGGAGCCGCGCGACCAGCGAACCCGCCTGCGCGCGACCCTCGGCAGTCAGCGGAAGATCGGTGCGTCCCGTGTGGCGTTTCTCGCGGCTCCACTCGGTCTCGCCGTGGCGCACGACGACGATCCGCTGCGAGGTGTTGGGCTGGGACGTCTCCACGGACGGCGACTCTAACTCTGAGCCTTGGGCTCGGCGGACTCAGCCTCGGGCTTCGCACCGACCACGTCCCACAGGCGCTCGGCGACCGCCGCGGTGATCGCATCGGGATCCTGCTCGCGCTGGTCCACCCAGAAGTGGCAGCGAAGCAGGGGCACGTCACGGTCGAGCGTCGGCTCGAGCACGATCGCCGGCTTGGCCTCGATGCCGGGTATCTCCTCGACCGCGGTGCGCGCGCGGCGCATCAGCTCGGCAAGATCGACGTTCGGAAGGATCCGCACGCCGACGGTGAGCCGGCGGGTGTCGAAATGCGTCGTGTTGACAACGATCCCGGTGAACACCGTGAGGTTGGGCAGGATCGCCAGCTCACCGACGCCGGTGCGAAGTGTCGTCGTTCGCAGCGTGATGTTCTGCACCGCGCCGGTCTGATCCATGACCGTGATCGTGTCGCCGAGCCGGAACGGCTGCTCGAGGAGGAGCCAGATTCCCGCCAGCACGTTGCGCAGCAGATCCTGGAACGCGAGACCGATCGCGACCGTGCCAACCCCGGCGGCGGTGAGGATGACCGCGACGTTGACGCCGTAGACGACCAGTGCGCTGATCACCGCGACGACGTAGGTCGTGACCGTGATGAGGTTGCGCACCAGCGTCCGCACCTGGCGATCCGCCTTGCCCCTGCTCATCGCCCAGAGCACGAGCACGCGTATCAACCGCCCGACCAGGTAGAGGACGATGAAGATCGCGATCGCCGACAGCAGGTTCTGCACCAGCGGGCCGACCAGGCCGCTGTGATCGTGCGACTGGATCGAATTGCACACGAACGAGAACCAGTTGCTCTGGTCGCACGACGCGGTACTGGCGATCATCATCGCCGGCATCAGGATCGGGGTCGGGGCCGCTAGGACGACCCGGTGTCGTCGTCGGCGGTCTCGGCGGTCTCAGCCTCGCCTTCGGCGGGCGCAGCCTCAGCCTCCTCGGCCTCGGCGGCAACCCGTACCTGCGCGACTTTGAGGACGAGCTCGTCGGGATCGACGCCGGTTGCGAGGGTGACCCGCTCGGGGAGCGGCACCTCGGCGAGGCGAATACCCTGGTCGATCTCGGTCAGCCCGGAGATATCGACGTTGAGCTGCGCGGGGATGTCCCCCGGCATGCACTCGACCTTGATCGAGGTGATGATCTGCTGGAGCACCCCGAGCTTGAGCTCGGTGACCGCCGGGGACTCGCCGACCGGGATGAGCGGAATCTCAACGGTCAGCTTCTCGCGGAGGTTGACCGCGAAGAGATCGACGTGCATGAGTTGGGTCGTGCGCGGATTGACCTGCAGTTCCCGGATCAGCACCTTGCGAGCGCGGCCGCCCTCGAGCGCCAGGTCCACCAGGTGACTGTGGCCGGCGTGGTGCCAGACCCGCTGCAGGCTGCGCGCTTCGATCGACAGTGCCTGCGGCTCCACGTTGTGGCCGTAAAGCACTGCGGGCACCTCGCCGCGACGCCTGACGGCGTGCACGTGGCGCCCGGTCTCGGACCGTATTGATGCGCTGAGCTCGAGGGAAACTGCCATATCCGCCTGGCTACTCTACCGGCTCTGCAGTCGCTGCCGAATTCACCGCAGCCGCGATCGCGTCCAGGGCGGCGTCGACGGACCCCTCGCCTCGGGCCGGTTTGGCATCAGGGTCGGCGGTCGCCGGGGTCTCGGGCCACGCCGCGCATGCGGCCGCGACCAGGCGCTGGGCGGCCGTCGCGCTCCCCTCCGGGAGAACGAAATATGGCCACGCGACGTCAGAGACCTCCTCACCATCGCCAGGCGAGGCCAGGATTTCGAGGGCCCGCTCCAGTCCCGCGCGGCGGACGTCGGTGGCCCCGGCCTCGATCTCCGCATGGACAGCGTCGTGGAGCCGCTGCGCCATCGCGGACACATCGGTTTCGTGGCGCCGCGGCGGTCCGGTCTCCTCGGCGCCGTGAAGCATGAAGATGCCGCCATTCCAGATCGCCCGCCAGGTCTCCTCACCATCGCCGCGGATCACCCGGCAGACCTCCTCGCCACCACTCACGTCCATCCATGCCTGGCGGGCGCCGTTGCCCCGCAGGAAGGCGAGCCAGAGGTCGAGGCTGTCCCCGATCGGTTCGAACGCTTGCCCGTCGACCCAGACATAGGACATCTTCCGGAAGGTCGCGAATGCCGGATGCGGCGGCGCGACGCCGGCCCTCGCATCTCCCGGGTCATTGACGAACCGCCCTGCCCGCGCGGTCGCCACCGAGAGGCAGAGCAGCCCCGGGGTCAGGCCGCCGCTCCCGCGCCGAATCGCTCCTTGACGTAGGAGACCGCCTCGTCGAGCGACGTTCCCGGGGTGAACACCTTGTCGACGCCGAGCTTCTCGAGCGCCGTGACGTCGGAGTCGGGGATGATCCCGCCGCCGAAGACGACGATGTCCGAGGCGTCGCGCTCCTTGAGGAGCCGGATGATCTCGGGGAACAGCGTCATGTGGGCGCCGCTCAGGAGGCTGATGCCGATCCCGTCGACGTCCTCCTGGATGGCGGCCTCGACGACCATGGCAGGGGTCTGGTGCAAACCCGTGTAAATGACCTCGACACCGGCGTCGCGGAGCGCCCGGGAGATGACCTTGACGCCGCGGTCGTGGCCGTCCAGGCCGACCTTGGCGGTGAGGATCCTGATCTTTCGCGTCGAGGACGGCGCGGCGGTGGCTTCCATGACGCTCCTGATGTTAGAGCCTGAAGGCATTGGCCTCATCGCGAGGGAGCGTCGCGACCGCCGCTTCGGCGAGATGGCGGGCAACGCTCAGGGCGCGGTCCGCATGCGGAAGGTGGTCGCGGTCGATCCCGGAGACGGCCGCGACGCCGTCACGAGCTCCGACCAGCGCACCGGCGAGGCTCGCGGCGACAGCCGTCCCGCTGGCCGCGGCAGCGAGCACGTCGTCGAATGGGTTGGCGGTCGCCAAAGCGCAGATGGCGCGCTGGAGGGTGAGGCCGGGGTCCGGATCGGAGACGTCCATCGGTGGTCCCTCGTCGACCACGCGGAGCCGGTCGAGCAGCGCCATCGGGGCGTCCTCGAGCAGCGACTGACGAACCCGGACCAGCGACGTTTCCAGGTCGAACCTGAGGAGATCGGCGATCAGCAGCGCGGCGGCGACCGCCGTCACCGCGGTGCCCTCATCGGCTCCGGCCATTGCGACGCAGCGGTACGAGTCGCGCCGCAGTCTCGGCCGGTCGAGCGGGCTCAGAAGACCGAACGGGAGGGCGCGCAGGAGCAGTCCCGCGGCACCGGCGCGCGATGGCCGTTCGAGGCCACGCTGGCGCAGATCGGCGTCGTCAAACCCGCCGCAGGCTGCTGCCGACTCGGCGACGCCGACCAGGTCGGCTGTTCCCGCCGCGGTTCCGGCCGCGTGCTCACCGGCAAGCGCGCCGATGAAGCTCGCATCGATCCGGCCGGGGAGTTCGTCGATCAGCGTCACAGGCAGAACGCTATCCTGTCCAGCGATGCCGACGTCGGAACGTGTTGTGGCCGTTGTCCGTGCGATCGCCAGCAGCGGGGCGCTGCGCGCAGCACCCGCGCTCCTCGATCAGAAGCGGTGGCGTGGCGCTCGGCCTGCCGCGGTGCGCATCGAGCGCAGCCGGATTCACGGCGAGGACGGCGTCGTCGCAGACCAGACTGCGCTGACCATGTGGTTCGGCGAGGGGCCCGGTCTGTCGGGGATCTCGGTGCGGGGTCGGGCGACCCGGGTCGCCGCCAGGACGCTGGCTGGTGTCGCAGCCGCCGTTGTGCTGGGCGCCGCGAGCGCGTTCGTAGCTCGCCAGGAGGCGAACCGCGTCGGGACCGCGTCTCGACTGCTACTCGGCGAGCCAGGGCAGCACCACCGGCCCTGACGTCCGCGACCGGCGGGACACTGCGCGAACCTGCTGCCCGTCGGTGATCAGCACCTCGCGCGAGCAGGGGTTCATCGCCTCGCGCCACTCCTTGAGCACGCGGCGCTGAAATCGATCCGCGGACGGGAGCGCCGCCGGCAAGGCGAGGACGGTGCCGCGGTCGGGCACGCCGAGCAGGACGTCGCCACCCGCGCGCTCGGCCAGTGCCGCGAGCACTCGCGGCGCCATCAGCACGCTGCCCTGGAAGAGCGGATCCGACGCGACACGCCACCCGTCGGCGGGGATGCGATCCGTCCGTGCGATGCGCGCGACCAGCGGCTCGAAGCGCTCCGCGGTGTTCGCGCCGGCGATGCGGCGCGTGTCCTCGTCGCTCATCCCGATCGACGTCCATTCGTCGCGCGGGACGCCGCGCATGATCGAGCCTGGGAGCTCCTCGGCGACGAACGCGCTCATGTCGGCGCCGACCGGCGCACGCAGCAGGTCGGCGACGCGGCCGTGGCTGCCGAGGAAGCGGTCATTGCGCACGCACCAGAGCAGCCGCGATGTCGACAGCGCAACCGCGGGTTGCGGCGTGAGCTGGTGCTCGACGGACGCGACGTACTCACCGATCAACGCCGGCACCCGGTCCGGCTGACGCTCACATGCGTGAAAGAGCGGTGCGAGCGGCAGCATGAGGTCGAGCCCGGAACCGGTGACGTGCAGCGCGAATCGCGCTGAATCCACCTCGACGTTCGCGCCCCGGTATCGCGACGTCAACTGCAGGCGGATCCGCTCCGCGAACGCTGCGCGTTCCATGCGACCTACTGCGTTGCCGCGGCGAGCCGGGATCGCAGCAGCGCGATACGGGTCTCGTCGCCGCGACGCGTGAGCCCATCGACCGGGACACGTCCCCACAGATACAGGAACAAGTCGGCGGGATCGCCGGAGAGCGTCGCGTGTGGGGAGGTCCTCCGGCCCGGAGTCACCAGGGTACGCGTGTCCTCGAGCACCACCGACCACGCTGCATCGTCCGCCAGCACTTCCACGGTCCCGGTGCCCGGAACCGTGGCAACCGCTTCCTCATCACCGGCCAGCATCATCGTCAGCACCTCGTCGATACCGTCGACCGCGAACGCTGCGTCGATCGCGCTCGCTGCGCCGAACTGCGTTTCGACGTCGACGCGATGCACCACAGTCTCGAGCGCCATGCGCCGGTACCAGAACCCGACGGTCTGGTCGGCCTCCCACCAGGACCACGCCTGCTCTTGTGGCGAGTGCGCAGCAAGCTCGGCGAGCAGTTTCGCGTGCTCGTCCTCGAACCATTCAACCGTGTCCTTGCCGTAGGGCTCGTCGGTCATCCACTCACCCTGGCTGGGTTTGCGTCCCAGCCGCATCGCCATCACCTTGTGGTCGTACACCGCCGCCAGGTGTCCAACGACCCTGCGAACATCCCACGGCGGACAGGTCGGCACGAGCAGGTCCAATCCGCGCGGCGCGAGCGCAGCGATCCGATCGCCGTCGGCGCGAATGTGATCCAGATACCCCCTGAACTCCACCCGCCTAAGCCGCTCCCCGTTTGGAGCTCACGTAGTCGACGAGGACGTAGTCCCCCAACCGGTCCGGGCTGATGAAGAACGCGCGCCCGCGATTGAGCCGCGTCATCTGATTGACGAACTGCACGAGGTGATGGTTCGACTCGAGCATGAACGTGTTGATGACGATGTTCTCGCGCGTGCACCGCTTCACCTCGAGCAGCGTCTTGTGAAACGTCTCCGGCAGCGGCGGATAGAAGAACACCGGACGCCCGTTCTCGATATGTGCGGTCGGCTCCCCATCGCTGACGATGATGATCTGCTTGTTCTCCCCCGGATCCCTCGCGAGCAGCCGGCGGGCCAGCATCAACCCGTGCTGCATATTCGTCCCATACACGTACTCGTTCACCGAGAGATGCGGAAGCGCCGCCGGCTTGATCTCCCGCGCCAGATCACTGAACCCAATGATGTGCAGCGTGTCCCGCGGATAAGCACTGCGAATCAATGAGTCGAGTGCAAGCGCCACCTTCTTGGCGGCATAAAAATATCCGCGCAACGGCATGGACCGACTCATGTCAAGCATGAGCACCGTAGCCGACCGCGTCAGCGTATCGGACCGATGCACGACAAAATCCTCTGGCAAGAGCCGAGGAACAGCGCGCCGCAAAGGAGACTGAGCCGAGGCAGGACGGGACCCCCNNGGTCCCGTCAGGCCGCAAGTCACGCTGATCAATATCACGGCCGTTCGCGTCGGCATCGCGCCGTACCGCGTTCATGAGCGTCTCGCGTACGTCGAGATCGAACACGTCCCCGAATTCGTAATTCTTCGTGTCTTCTTCGCGTTCGCCCCCCTGGCCGTGCCGGGATATCGGATGGTCTCCGAAGCGGTCGCGTCGCAGGCGCGCGAACAGGTC
>PKWB01000012.1:412-4348 GCA_003131685.1 Candidatus Dormiibacterota bacterium | reverse complement strand
GCTGCTGCTGCTGCTGACGCTCGCCGATACGGCCGCGGGAGCCACAGCGAGCAGCCGGTTGTCCGCCCAGCGACGCGCCAGGTAGGCCATCCCGAAGAAGAACGAGAAGCTGAGGATGGCCGAGGACGTGGCCATCGAGGTGACGTGGATGGTCAGCCAGTAGCTGTGCAGTGCCGGGACCAGCTGCCCGGGCGGCACGTAGAGCATGTAGGCCACGCCCATGAGCGCAACCGTGACGATCATGGCCGGCAGTCCGATCAGCCGCATCCGGGCCCGGACCATGAGGATCACGCAGACCGTGACGATCACGAAGGCGATCCCCGTCGAGTACTCGTACATGTTGCCGAGCGGCCAGTGGCCGGCCTCGAGCGCGCGCGTGAAGATCGACGCGAAGTGAAGCGGCCACCCGATCAGCACCAGGCCCATGCCGATGTCGCCGAGGATCCGCTTGCGGAAGGCCAGATGGAGGACGAAGGCGACCACCGCGAGCGTGTACGCGCCGACCGCTATCCCGAAGAGGATCAGGGACGCCGGGGTACTCGACATGCCTGCGGGCGAGTATAGCCACCGGTCGTGCCCGGAGCGCCTCCCCCAGCCCGGGCGCCGATCCGAGTCCAGGCTGTAAAGGAATGGACGCGAGCCGCCCCTTTTCGCGGCGCCTGCTTACCATGGGGGCAATGTCCCGGCCGCGCGTACTGCTCGCCGACGATGACCCGCGCGTCCTGTCCGTGGTGTCGCGCTATCTCGACCTCGAGGGGTATGAGATGTCAACCGTCTCCGACGGCGAGGAGGCCGTCCGGATGGCGGAGAGCGACCGCCCGGACCTGATCATCCTCGACATCATGATGCCGGGCATCGACGGCATCGAAGCCTGCCGGCGGATCCGGGCGAACGCCGCAACCGCCCAGACTCCCGTGCTCATGTTCAGTGCCCTCTCCGAGGAGGCCGAGGCCGCCCGGCTCGCCGGCGCGGACGGCATGCTCCCCAAGCCCTTCAACCTGCCGGCGCTCGCCGAGGCGGTGAAAACCTTCTTCGCGACCCGGACGGCCTCGTAGGCGCTTCGAGCGCCAGCCCTATACTGCAAAACGCCTCGGCGTGACCTTCGTCTCGGGGCGGTAGCTCAGCTGGGAGAGCGCTGCCCTCGCACGGCAGAGGTCAGGGGTTCGAATCCCCTCCGCTCCACCACCGGCCTTGCAGGGCCAGTTTTGAATTCAAATCTCAGCGTGGACGCGCGCCGTCTCTCCGGGTCGCCCGTTGCCTTTTTGTGCAAAGGGCAGCGGTGACTCGGTACTATGACCACGATCTTGAAAAAAGACGGTTACTCGGAGCCACCCGCCGGTTCCGGAACTGTGGCGGCGTATATGCGTCCGACCCCGTCGCGCCGCCACGGACCGGGCTCCCCTGCCGGCGGACGCACCGACGCTGCGGCGTTGTTGCCCGGGCAACGGCCCACCGTCACGGACGCCGTCGAGGCGATGCTCCGGCGTCACGCACTCGACTGGTCGCCGACCACGCTTCGCAACTGCCGGCACTACCTGATCAATCCTTCGTGCCGGTTCACGCTCTGGCGGGACGAGGTCGGCATCCGCGACCTCGAGGACCTCACGGTCGAACGCCTCGAGGGGTTCCTCGCGGATCTCGCCAGCGTGCTCAGTGGAGCGTCGGTGGCCAAGTACCGGACCTACCTCCGCGCGCTGGCGCGGTTCTGCGCGGGCACGCCCGGATACGAGGCGATCGGGCTCACCGGCATCGAACGCATCCCGAGGCCCCGCCAGGCGAAGTACAAGAGGCCGGAGGCGCTCGGTCCGGGGGACGTCCAGCGCGTGCTCGACGCCTGTGAGAGTACCCGCGACCGGCTCATCGTCGAGACCCTGCTCGCGACCGGCGTGCGCGTGAGCGAGCTCGTGGCGCTCCGCGTCGACGACCTCCACGTACGGGACCGACCGCCTTTCGTGGTGGTGCAGCGGACCGCTCACAGCCCCGACCTCACCAAGAACGGCCGTGATCGAACCGTGCCGCTGCTCTCCGCGCACGGTGGCGGCGCCTCGGAGGCGAGCAGTCTTGCGCGGCGGCTCGAGCGATACATCGCCACCGAGCGCGACCCAAAGCGGACCAGCCCATCTCGCGAGGTCTTCCTCAGCATCACTCAGAAGGTCGGACCTGGGGCGCTGCCGCTCACGGTCACGGGCGTGCAGCAGCTGATGCAACGTCTCAGCGAGCGCAGCGGCGTCTACGTCCACGCTCACAAGCTGCGCCACACCTTCGCGACACGTGCCGTCGACATTGGGACGCCGATCTTTCACTTGCAGCAGTTTCTCGGCCACCAGAGCATCGAGATGGTTCGCCGCTACTACACGGCGGATCAGCGTGCTGCGCTCCAGTCCTACGCGAGACTTGTCGCCTCCTCGCCGCTGTAGCGCGCCACCGCGTGCCGGCATCGAACCACAAGGATTGGCGCGCGTTTCATGAGAGTCTCGAACACGCGGATTGCCGCCCTGTCGCTCACCGGTTGTCCAGCGATCGCCCGATAGAGACAGGCTCGACTGAGACAGGCTGTACGCGCGAACTCTCGTACCGTCCAGCCGCGCGCCACCACGGCAGCGCGCAGCGCACATCCATCAAATCGTCCCGAGGCCGGATCCCAGAGAGACACCGTCGACTCAGCCGGAGACATGTTCTGAGCATGCCAGGTTTTTGCTCACAGACTGCTTACATTTTCGCGGGGCCCAACGTTGCACAGCGGGGCCAATGTTGCCTGATCCCGACGCCTTTGGCGGCTGGTGCGTCGCTCTTGACGCCATGCGTCGGGGCTGCCGCCGTGTATGCGCACTCAGTCACGTCGCCGGGGTCGCGACTCTCGCGTCTTTCGCGGGTTTCACCCTTGAACCGGACATCGCAAATCAGACGCATCGCGCGCATGCCGCTTGGCACGCGGCGTACGCGCAGTCAGCGTTCCATGCTGATCAAGTGGATTGCGCGCGTCTCGCTCTCATCGCGAAAGACTCGCGTTCAGCGAAGTTCGCGTCATCCGCGAACGCCGCGAACCCCGCGACGGGAAACGCCAGTGCGCCGACCGATGATCTGCAAGGTCGGAGGCTCGAGGCATCGCCTCGAGCCTCCTCGACGTCATCTCTCAGTCTTCCACCAACCGGCCACCTTCTCTCCACCTCCGACAAACGCACCTGCATCTCACCTCTTGTCCCGCCTTCACGACCTCGCGCACATGCATCGACCACCCTAAACCGCACACAGTTGCATCGCTGATTTCTTCCAGATCAAACGTTCCGAAAAAGTAAGCGCTCTGTAGGCGTTTTCTCCCTACGCTGAAGCTCATGCAGGACGGGTTTCCGCGATGATCTCGATCGGTAAGCTCACCAGTGTCGAGCAGGCGGTGCGGTACCTGCGCGACGCGGTCGCACAGCAGCAGCTCGAGTACTACACCGCCCGCGGCGAGTCCCCAGGACGCTGGTCCGGCCTCGGCGCGGAGGCGCTCGGACTGCGCGGCGAGGTGACTGACACCGACTTCGCGGCGGTGCTCGCCGGCACGCACCCGCGCACGGGTGAGGACCTCGGCAAACACTGGCGGAGACAGAGTGTCGTCGCCTTCGACGTGACCGTGTCAGCACCCAAGGACGTGAGCATCCTCTACGCGCTCGGTGACGAGCGCACGCGGTCCACCATCCTGCGCATCCACGGCGAGGGCGTCCAGGCTGCCGCCGACTATCTCCAGGCCAACGCAGGCTGGGCGCGCCAGTACGCCCCGGACGCCAAGGCCACAGAGGCCGTACGAGCCAAGCTGGTCATGCCCCAGTTCGTGCACCGCACCGCTCGGCCGGTCACCGATCCGATCACCAGCACGGTCACCGTCGATCCGCAGCTGCACACCCACATCACAGTCCCGACATGGGTGCAGCGGCCCGACGGGAGCTGGAGCCA
>PKWB01000012.1:0-305 GCA_003131685.1 Candidatus Dormiibacterota bacterium | reverse complement strand
CGCGAGGGCAAGCACGAGGTCGCCGCCACTGAGGATCTCTTCGCCCGATGGCACCAGCGTGCCGCGAGCGTCGGGCTCGACGGCGAAACGGTGCAGGCGGTATTCGGCCGCGAGCCCGGTGCGCTGGAGCCGCGCCGCCTCGACGTGCAGCGTCCGGTGGACCTCCTCGGCGTTCGTGGGCTGACCGCCCGGCAGGCGACATTCACGCGCCGCGACCTGATCCGCGCCGTCGCCTCGCACGCTCCCCTCGGCATGAGCCGCGATCAGCTGGAGGCCACGGTCGACTGGATCCTCGCCGACCGTGA
>PKWB01000082.1 GCA_003131685.1 Candidatus Dormiibacterota bacterium | reverse complement strand
TTCAACGGCGGTGACCCGTACTTCGCAAACGCCGACGCATCCGCTGCCGTGCTCAACACACACCTGTGCACGGCAACCGCGCTGCTGACCTGGATGATCATGGACATCTTCTTCCTGAAGAAGCCGACCATCCTCGGGATGATCAGCGGCATGATCGCGGGCCTGGTCGCGATCACCCCCGGAGCCGGGTACGTCAATGCCTACTCGGCATTCATCATCGGCATCGGCGCCGGAGTCCTGCCATGGCTCTCCATGAATCTTCTCGGCAAGACCAAGCTCTTCACGGGCAGGGTCGACGACACCCTCGGTGTCTTCCACACCCATGGCGTTGCGGGAGCATTCGGCGGCCTGATGACCGGCGTGCTCGCATCGCCGAACATGATCGTGTACGTGGGAACCGCAGGAACCGCGTCGGTCGCCGTGACCGGTCTCGTCTACGGCAATGCCAAGCAGCTCGGCCTGCAGGCGCTCGCCCTCGGTTTCATCATCGTGTACGACGCGGTGGCGACCTTTGTGGTCATCAAGCTGGTCGGGCTCATCGTGCCGCTGCGCATGACCGACAGGGAGCTCGAGGTTGGAGATCTCCTGCTCCACGGCGAGGTGGCGATCGACATGGAGCCACCTGAGGAGGTCATGGCGCTCAACGGACACCTGAGCCCGACGCCGGTGGAGGCCGGCTCGCCGGTCTGAGGTCCGCCGCCGGTCAGTGGTCAGTCAACCCCGGAGACCGTCAAGCACCTGCAGGGCGGTCTCCGGGTTGACGAACGTCGCGGTCCCGACCTGGACGGCGCTGGCGCCGACGATGAGGAAGTCGCGCGCCGACGCCGCATCAACGATGCCACCGACGCCGATCACCGGAATGTGCACCGCATCGCAGACGGCGGCCACCGCAGCGAGTGCCAGCGGTTGGATCGCGGGGCCGCTGAGACCGCCGGTGCCGAGTGGAAGAACGGATCGCCCGCTGGCGCGATGAATCTTCCTGCCGATGTAGGTGTTCACCGCCGACACCGCGTCCGCTCCGGCGTCCTCGACCGCACGGGCGACCGCGGCGATGTCGGTCACATTGGGGCTCAACTTCACGATCACGCAGCGCTCGGTGACCCTGCGCACCGCGGCCACGAGGCGACCGGCGGCGACCGGGTCGCGGCCGAAGTCCAGCCCCTGGGCGATGTTCGGGCACGAGATGTTGAGCTCGATACCGGCCACCTCCGCAACCGGCTCGAGGACTCCGGCGCAATGCACATAGTCATCGACCGAGCCACCGGCGACATTGACGATGATTGGAATCGCCCATCCCCGCCATCGCGGAGCGTACCCGGCCGCAACGGCGTCGACCCCGGGGTTCTGGAGCCCGATGCTGTTGAGCATCCCTCCGCCGGTCTCGGCAACTCGCGGTGGCGGGTTGCCGTCGCGTGCGCGCACCGTGGTGCCCTTCGTGTACAGCGCACCGAGCCGGTTGATGTCGATCAGCTGGTCGAGCTCGAAACCGTACCCGGCAGTGCCACTGGCGAGACCCACGGGATTGGGCAGCGTGAGCCCGCGTCCGAGGTCGACGCGGGTGAATCCGTCCTCGGTCACGCGACGTCTGCCCCGGGGAGCGCGCTGAGCCCCTCCCAGTCGACATCGCGCATGGGCATGACCGGCCCGTCGGTGCAGCAGAGCTTCCATGCACCGCTGCCGTCCTCGGCGCGCACCGGCAGCGCACACCCGAGGCACGTTCCGAAGCCGCACCCCATCGGCGCCTCCAGCGATGCCTCGAGCGTGGGTGGCAGGTCGGCCCCCGATTCGAGCAGCGTCCGCATCACCGCACCGAGCATGGGGTTGGGCCCGCACGCATAGAGTGCGGCGGGACGCGAGGCCAGTGCCTGGCCGAGCAGGTCGGTCACCCGGCCGTGGTGCCCGCGGGTGCCGTCATCGGTGGCCTCCGCAACCACCGAGACGGCCGGACGGGCGAACCGTTCCGCGGGGTAGAGGCGGGTGGCGGTGCGCGCGCCGTTCAAGACAAGAATGTCTTCAACACCACGGCGGCGCAGCTCGTTGATGAGCAGCGGGAAGGGGGCGCACCCGAGGCCGCCCGAGACGCAGACGACCGGCCCGGCGTCCACCACGCTGAACCCGTGCCCGAGCGGTCCCAGCGTGTCGAGGCGATCGCCGGGCTGCAGCTCCGAGAGCAGCCGGGTTCCCGCCCCGACGGCCTCGAAGACGAAGCCGCAGATGTCGTCCTGGGTCCAGGCAACGCTGAACGGACGCCTGAGCAGGGGTGTCGTCCCCTCTCCGCATCGCAGCTGGGCGAAGGTTCCGGGCATCGCCGTCGCGGCAAGATGCGGGAGCCGCGCGACCAGTTCCAGCAGACCACCCCCGAGCCGCTCCACCACAAGCACGTCGCCCGTCTCGAGGGCGGCCCTGCTCAGGTCCGCGGTCACGACACCGCCTGCACCACGCCGTCGCGGTACTCGCGTACGGTCGCGACCCGGACGCTCTTGCCCGACGCGTGCCTGCCGATGGCGTCGACCAGCGCAGCCGCGGTGTCGAGCGAGGTGCAGCACGGGATGCGGCGCTGTTCAGCGGCGAGCCGGATGCGGTAGCCATCCTTCACGGTGCGCCCGACCGCCGCGGCAGCGCCGCCGTCGGCACGGAAGTCGAGCTCGTCGGTGCTGAAGTTGGAGACCGTGTTGATGACGATGGACACCCGCCCGTCCTCGATCACGTCGATGACGTTGGGGCGCCCGTGACCGATCTTGCCCACCGAGACAGCGGAGATGCCCGCGCTCGCAAGCGCGGCAGCGGTGCCGGCGGTCGCGTAGATCGTGAAGCCGAGCGAGCTGAGCTGGGCGACGATCGGCAGCGCCTCCGCCTTGTCGACGTCGGCGACGCTGCACAGGGCGCCGCCCTTGGTGGGCATCTCGCCGAGCGCAGCCACGAACGCCTTCTCGAGCGCGGCGCCGAGGTCGGTATCGATGCCCATGACCTCGCCGGTCGATTTCATCTCCGGGCCGAGCGCGGTGTCGACGTCGATCAGCTTGACGGTCGAGAACACCGGCGCCTTCACTGCCACGAGCGGGCGCGCCGGGACGAGGCCCGTCGACCATCCCAGCTCGGCGAGCGTAGCGCCACGCATGACGCGCGTGGCCAGCTCGACCATGGGGACGCCGGTCACCTTGCTCAGGAACGGGACGGTGCGCGAAGCGCGCGGATTCACCTCGAGCACATGGGGAATTCCGCGGTGCACCGCGAACTGGATGTTGCACAGGCCGCGGACGTCGAGCGCGCGCGTGATGCGCACCGTCGCGTCGACAATCAGCGTGCGCACGTCATCACCGAGGATGCGAGCCGGGTAGGTGGCCATAGAATCGCCGCTGTGGACGCCCGCGCGCTCGACGTGTTCCATGAGTCCCGGGATCAGTACCGTCTCGCCATCGCTGATAGCGTCGACGTCCACCTCGGTGCCGAAGAGGTAGCGGTCGATGAGCACCGCACCACGGCGGCGCCCGCCCTCAGCGGGGAGTGCCGCCATGGCGGCCTCGAGATATCGCTGCAGCTGGCTGCGACTGTGCACGATCTCCATCGCCCGCCCGCCCAGCACGTAGGACGGCCGCACCAGCACCGGGAAGCCGATGTCGTCGGCGATCGCCAGCGCCTCGTCGAGATCCGTGGTCGCAGCGCCCTGTGGCTGCGCGATTGACAGCGAACGCATCAACGCTTCGAATGCACGTCGATCCTCGGCGAGATCGATGCTCGCGATGCTGCTCCCCAGGATGGTGAAGCCGGCGCGGTCCAGCGGCTCGGCGAGGTTGACCGCGGTCTGGCCACCGAACTGCACCACCACGCCGGACGCCTGCTCCTCCTCGATGATCGCTGACACCGCCTCCTCGTCGAGCGGTTCGAAGTACAGGCGTGTGCTGCAGTCGAAATCGGTGCTCACCGTCTCCGGGTTGCTGTTGACCATCACCGCGTCCACACCCTGCCGGCGAAGTGCCATCGCAGCGTGGACGCTGCAGTAGTCGAACTCGATGCCCNNGCGCCGGCGCCGGTGCGGCCGGTCCCTCGTCCTCGGTCTCGTAGGTCGAGTAGTAGTACGGCGTCGCGGCTTCGAACTCGGCGGCACAGGTGTCGACGCACTTGAAGACCGGGCGCACGCCGGCGCTCTGCCGGCGTGCGCGAACCGCTTCCGTAGCGATACCGGTGAGCGCTCCGATGCGCGCGTCGGTCAGGCCGGCGCGCTTGGCAACGGCGAGCGCCTCGTCGTCGNNCCGCTCCTCGCAGGCAACGATGGTGCCGAGACGCCGCAGGAACCACGAGGCGATGCCGCTGCGTCGCGTCAACTCCTCGGGCGTTCTCCCGCCGCGGAGCGCCTCCATCAACGCTGCCGCGCGGCGATCGTTGGCAACGTCGATGAGCACCGGCTCGTGCAGCACCGCGGGATCCGGTTGCGGCTGCTCGAGCGAGCGAAGCGCCTTGCTGAAGGCTGCCTCGAAGGAGCGCTCGATGGCCATCACCTCGCCGG
>PKWB01000186.1:27638-27758 GCA_003131685.1 Candidatus Dormiibacterota bacterium | reverse complement strand
CGCGAGCGCCACGAGCTCGGGGCTCAACATCCTGCCGCTCATGGCGGGACTGCTGGTGGCATCGATCTCGAGCGGTCAGATCATCAGCCGGATGGGCAGGTACAAGATCTTCCCGGTCAT
>PKWB01000186.1:0-27597 GCA_003131685.1 Candidatus Dormiibacterota bacterium | reverse complement strand
CCAGCTCGGCCACGTTCCTGCGTTCGATGGGTGCGTCCTTCGGCGTGGCCATCTTCGGGGCGATCTTCAGCAACCAGCTGGCCTCGAACCTCCTGAAGAACCTCCCGGCGAGCGCATTGCATTCGGGCATCAACCCGGTCTCGCTCGAGGGGAACCCCGCGCAGCTCGCCAGCCTGCCACCGGCGATTCACACCGGGCTGGTGAACGCGGTGTCGGAGTCGCTCCATGTCGTCTTTCTCACCGCCGTGCCGATCCTGGTGGTCGCGTTCTTCCTGACCCTGCTGATCAAGGAGGTTCCGCTGCGCACCAAGGCGCACGGCATCCCGGGCGCCGAGGAAGGCGTCGGGATCGAAATGGCGGCCGACCTCGGCGGCGCCACGCCGGTCGAGGCCGGGGTCGGATCAGAGCGGCCCTGACCCGCCGCGCGCTGGGGATAGACTCACCGTCATGACTGCGGAACGCAGGCGGCGGATCGTGATCGCCGCCGGCCTCGGCCTGCTTGCGACGGTGACCGCGACGCGCGTCCTCGCACTTCGCCGCGAGCTGGCCGGCGACGCGGATGAGGAGGACGCAGGCGCCGGCGCGGTGCTACCTCGCTCGAGCGTGGCCGTGGCCGGCAGCGCCCTCACCGTCGAGAGCGCCGCGGTCGCGGGGAGCGTCGCCACTCGCCGCTCCACCGCGGTGGCGGGATCCGCCGCGACCGCCTACTCGTCCGCGGTCGCGGGATCGGCCCTCACTCGCGCATCGGCGGCAGTCGCTGGGAGCGCCGCGACCGCGCTGAGCGCAGCCGTGGTCAGAAGCGCCGTGACCGTCGCCAGCGCAGCGGTCGCGGGCAGCGTGCTCACCTTCTTCGGTGCCGCTATCCGGCGCTGCGTGCTCACCGTCGCGTGTCTCCGCTGCACCCGCTGCATCGCCTGTGTCGCGTGTTCGGATTGCATCGACTGCACCGGGTGTGTCGGCTGTCGCGGATTGCGCGGCGCCGTCGGGAAGATCGGCGTCAGCGCCCCGTGACCGCCCCGAGGCTCGCGGACGACACCGTGGCCGCATATTTGGCGAACACGCCGGTCGCATAACGGGGCTCGGGCCGCTTCCAGTCCGCGAGTCGCGCCGCGATCTCCGCGTCATCGAGCTCGACATCGATACGGCGCGACGTCACGTCGATGTTGACCATGTCGCCGTCTCGCACCGCGGCGATGGCGCCGCCGAGCGCAGCCTCCGGCGCGATGTGGGCGACCATGAAGCCGTGCGTCGCCCCTGAGAANNGAGAAGCGGCCGTCGGTGATCAGCGCCACCGAGTCGCTGAGGTCCGCACCGACGATCGCACCGGTCACCCCGAGCATCTCGCGCATGCCGGGGCCGCCGACGGGTCCCTCGTAGCGGATCACGACCACGTCACCTGGCTTGACCGCACCCGCGCGAACCGAAGCGAACGCCTCCTCCTCCGAATCGAAGACCCGGGCGGGCCCGCGGTGCGACTCGCGATCGTTGCCCGCCAGCTTGACAACGCATCCTTCGCTCGCAAGATTTCCGCGCAGCACCGCGATCCCCCCGTGCTTGCGAAGGGGCGCATTCGCGGGGCGGATCACCTGCTGGCCCGGTGTCTCGATCGCCGCCGCTGCGACCTCCGCGAGCGTGCGCCCGTCGACGGTCCTCTCATCGCCGTGGAGAAGGTCGAGCTCGAGCATCCGCTGCATGAGGAGGCCGAGGCCGCCCGCCGCGTGGAGGTCGGTCGCGACGAAGCGACCACCGGGCCGGAGGTCGGCGAGGATCGGGGTCCGCGCGCAGATGGCGTTGAAGTCGTCGATGTCGAGCGCAACGTTCGCCTCGGCGGCGATGGCGAGCAGATGGAGCACGGCGTTGGTGGAGCCGCCCGTCGCCGAGAACGATGCGATCGCGTTCTCGAGTGCGGCGCGGCTCACGATCGACCGGGAATTGATCCCCTCCTCCACGAGCCGCACCGCGAGGCGTCCGGCCGCCTCCGCCACCACCGGCTTGTCGGGGTGCGTCGCCGGGACGGCGTTGGCACCGGGAGGCGAGAGCCCGAGGAACTCGAGAGCGGTGCTCATGGTGTTGGCGGTGTACTGGCCGGCGCACGCGCCGGCACCCGGGCAGGCGTGCTCCTCGACGGCGCGAAGCTCCTCGGCGTCGATGCGGCCCGCGTTGTACGCGCCCACGGCTTCGAAGACATCCTGGACGGTGAGGTCGCGGTCACGCAGACGTCCCGGTTGGATGGTGCCGCCGTAGAGCACGAGGCCGGGGATGTCCATCCGCAGGAGCGCCATCGCGGCCGCGGGAATCGTCTTGTCGCAGCCGACGATGAGGACGAGGCCGTCAAAACTGTGTCCGCGCGTTACCAGCTCGACGGAGTCGGCGATCACCTCGCGGGAGACCAGCGATGCCTTCATCCCCTGCGTGCCCATGCTGACGCCGTCGCTCACCGCGATGGTGTTGAACTCCATCGGCGTGCCGCCCGCGGCGCGAACCCCCTCCTTCACCTTCTCGGCGAGCGCGCGGTGGTTCCAGTTGCACGGCATGGTCTCGATCCACGAGTGACCGACACCGATGATGGGGCGCTCGAGATCCTCACGGCTGAAGCCGATGGCTCGAAGCATGGCTCGTGCGGGCGCGCGGTCAGGACCGTGCAGCATCACCGAGCTCGGGCGTGTCGAAGGTGTTTCAGGCATGCGCGGAAGCATACGGTGAAGCACCTGTCACAACTCCGTGTTTGACGGGAGCGACATCCAGGCCGTATCCTTCGCGGCGAGATGTCGTACGGCTTCGCGCTGGTCCTGCTGGTAGGCCTGCTCCTGATTAGGAGCGGGGCTTTCATGCTTCAGGCCAGTCGCGTGCGCAGGTAGGCACAAGACCCAAGCCGGAATCAAGCAAAAGGCCCCCTCCNNGCCCCCGACAGGCACCCGCACCGTATGACGGCATGGGGACACCGACTCGCTGGGACGCGAGCACCCATGACGACGGCAACCAGGCCGAACGTCTCGACGCCGCCCGCGCGGATCGTTTCGCTCCCGGCACGCCCCGGCACGACGAGAGCGAAGAGTTCGTGCGCCGATCGCTCAACCGCTACTACCAATGATCACCACCCGAACGGATCAACGCTCGAGTGCGGCTGCGTCGACAGCAGCAACCCCCGACGGCCTGGCTGAGCCGCCCCGGATGCTCACCGGCGCGCAGATCGCCCTCGAATCGCTCATCCGCGAGGGTGTCGACACCATCTTCGGATACCCCGGCGGGGCCAACCTCTGGCTCTACCGCCACCTCCCGGACTACCCGGCGCTCCACCACGTCCTGGTGCGGCACGAGCAGGGCGGCGCCCATGCCGCCGACGGCTATGCGCGCAGCAAGCGCGGATCGGTCGGGGTCGTCTTCGCGACCAGCGGCCCCGGCGCGCTCAACCTCGTGACCGGGCTCGCCACCGCGTACATGGACTCGGTCCCGGTGGTTGCGATCACCGGCCAGGTGTCCTCGACCGCAATCGGGACTGACAGCTTCCAGGAGTCCGACGTCATCGGTTCGACGATGTCGGTGGTGAAGCACTCGTACCTGATCACCCGCGTCGAGGACATCGCCCCGACCATCAAGGAGGCGTTCCACATCGCTCGGAGCGGACGCCCAGGGCCGGTGCTCGTCGACTTCCCCAAGGATCTCCAGGCTGCGGTCACCGCCTTCAACTACCCGGAGGGGCCGGTGCGCCGTCGTTCCTACCCGGCGCCCCCGCGGCCTGACCCGGCGAAGCTGCGTCAGATCGCGGAGCTCATCAAGGGTGCCAAGCGCCCGGTGATCCTCGCGGGGCGAGGCGTGCTCATCGCCGGCGCCGAGGAGGAGCTCGCCGAGCTCGCGCACCAGGCGCACATCCCCGTCGGCTGGACGCTGCTCGGCACCGGCGCCTTCCCGGTGACCGATCCCATGGCGCTGCAGATGGTCGGGTTCATGGGCGCCGGCTACACCAACAAGGCGGTGTGCGAAGCCGACGTGCTGATCATGGTCGGGATGCGCTGCGACGACCGGGTGACCACCCGGCTCGACTCGTTCGCGCCTCGCGTCGAGCACCTCGTGCACATCGACATCGACCCCGCCGAGATCGGCAAGAACGTCATCCCCCACGTGAGCGTCGTCGCCGACGCGAAGGTCGCGCTTCGCGAGCTGAACCTGCTCGTCGAACCCAAGCGCGAACACGCGTGGCTCACCCAGATCGACCAGTGGAAGGAAGAGCATCCGGTGCGCTTCACGAATCACACCGGTCTGCTCCAGCCCCAGCAGGTCCTCGAGGAGATGTACGCGCGCTGCGAGGACGAGGCGATCGTGCTCGCCGACGTCGGCCAGAATCAGATCTGGGCGGCGCTCTGGTTCAACTACCGCAAGCCCGGTCTCTTCCTCAACTCGGGTGGCACCGGGACCATGGGCTACGCATTTCCGGCGTCGATGGGTGCCAAGCTCGCCAACCCGCACAAGACCGTGTTCTGCGTGACCGGCGAGGGAGGCTTCGTCATGAACATGCAGGAGATGGCGACGATGGTGGAGAACAACATCGACGTCAACGTCGTCATCCTGAACAACTCCTCGCTCGGCATGGTGCGTCAATTCCAGGACGACTTCTACGACGGCGTCCGCTCCGCGGTCGACCTGACCTTCACGCCCGATTTCGTGAAGCTCGGCGACGCCTTCGGCATGAAGGCGATGTCCACCGACCGTCTGGAGGACGTCGGACCGATGCTCGATGAGGCCATGGCGCACAAGGGACCGGTGCTGCTGAACTTCAACATCGATCCGAACGCCAACGTCTATCCCATCGTGCCGCTCGGCATGGGCATGCTCGACTTCGTCGAGGCGAGCTGATGACCCAGAGCCGGCTGCTCTCCGTGCTTGTCGACAACAAGCCCGGTGTTCTGCAGCGCGTCGCGTCGATGATCCGGCGGCGCGGGTTCAATATCGACTCGCTGTCGGTGGGACCGACCGACGACGACACGATCTCGCGGATGACCATCACCGTCCACGTCGGACGTCAGCAGGCGGAACAGGCGACCAAGCAGCTCGCCAAGCTCATCGATGTCATCACCATCGACGACATCACCGGGCTCCGCAACGTGGCGCATGAGCTGGTGCTGATGCGCATGCAGGCACCACCAGGTGAGCGCACCGAGCTGCTGAACCTGGTTGACATCTTCAGGGGCCGGATCGTCGACGTCGCCGCCAGCTCGGTGATCATCGAGGTGACCGGCAGCGCCGAGAAGATCGACAACTTCATCGAGCTGATGAGGCCGTTCGGTATCAAGGAACTGGCGCGCAGCGGCGTCGTCGCCCTGGTGCGCGGCGATCAGGCGCGCATCCGTCTCATGGATTTCGCGATCGACGGCGATGAGCCACCGACAGAGCCGTCGCGCCTGCAGGGCGTGGCCGGCGACAACACCGGCACCGTATGAGCAAGCGCAGAGGAGGCAGCGATCAATGACTGCTCGGATGTACTACGACGCAGACGCCGACCCGGAGGCTCTGTCCAACCGCCCTATCGCGATCCTGGGCTACGGCTCGCAGGGACACGCTCACGCGCTCAACCTGCGTGACTCGGGCCATGACGTGCGAGTCGGGCTTCCCGAGACCAGCAGGAGCCGTGCCGCCGCGGACGCCGAGGGGCTGCGCGTGCTGACCCCGGACAAGGCGTGCGAGGAGGCGGATGTGATCATGGTGCTCACGCCCGACACCGGTCAGCGCGCGCTGTATGACGAGGCGATCACGCCGCATCTGCACGCCGACAAGATGCTGATGTTCGCCCACGGTTTCAACATCCGCTATGACCTCATCAACCCGCCCGTCGGCGTCGACGTGAGCATGGTGGCCCCCAAGGGCCCGGGCCACCTGGTGCGCAGCACCTTCGTCAACGGGCAGGGCGTGCCCTGCCTGTTCGCCGTGCACCAGGACGCGACCGGCCTGGCGAGGGAACGCACGCTGGCATATGCGCGCGGCATCGGCGGCACCCGTGCAGGCGTGCTCGAGACGACCTTCGCCGAGGAGACCGAGACCGACCTGTTCGGTGAGCAGGCGGTGCTCTGCGGCGGCATCACGTCGCTCGTGAAGGCAGGATTCGACACGCTCACCGAGGCGGGCTACCAGCCGGAGCTCGCCTATTTCGAGGTCATGCACGAGCTCAAGCTCATCGTCGACCTGATGTACCAGGGCGGCATGTCCTGGATGCGCTACTCGGTGAGCGAGACCGCCGAGTACGGCGACTACGTCAGCGGGCCCAAGGTGGTGGACGAGCGCACCCGCGCAACCATGCGCAAATTGCTGAGCGACATCCAGGACGGGAGCTTCGCGAAGCGGTGGATCGAAGAGAACGAAGCCGGACGGCCGAACTTCGTCGAATATCGCGACGAGGAGCAGCATCTCCCCATCGAGCGCGTCGGCGCGGAATTGCGCTCGAAGATGGGCTGGCTCGACAGCAAGACGGCGCCCGGTATGGACAAGGTGCTGAACACGCCAGACCGCGAGGAGGCGCCGGTATGACCGAGCAGCTCACCATCCTCGACACCACATTGCGGGACGGCGAGCAGTCGCCGGGGGTTGCGCTCAACCCGGCCGACAAGCTCCAGATCGCGCATCAGCTTGCGCGCCTCAAGGTCGACGTCATCGAAGCCGGTTTCCCGCACAGCTCCCCGGGTGATTTCGCCGCGGTGAAGGCCATCGCCGAACAGGTCGACGGCGCCGTCATCGCCGGTCTGTCTCGATGCTTCGAGGACGACGTGCGCGCGTGCGCCGCCGCGCTCGAGCCCGCGGCTCGCGCTCGGATCCACGTCTTCATCGGCACCTCGCCGATCCATCGCGAGGGCCAGTTGCGTATGACCCAGCGCGAGGTTTACGACCGAGCCGTCTCCATGACGGCGCTGGCGAAGACCTTCCGCGAGGACGTCGAGTTCTCACCGATGGATGCGAGCCGCACCGAGCGCGAGTACCTCGCCGAGGTGGTGAACAGCTGCATCGAGGCGGGAGCCACAACCATCAACCTCGCCGATACGGTGGGGTACGCGACGCCGGACGAATGGCGCGGATTGATCGGGTGGATGTACGAGCAGGTCCCCGCATTGCGCACCGTGGTGCTGTCCGTGCACTGCCACAATGACCTGGGCCTCGCCACCGCCAACTCGCTGGTCAGCGTGCTCGGCGGTGCGCGGCAGATCGAGACCTGCGTCAACGGTATCGGCGAGCGCGCCGGCAACGCGGCGCTCGAGGAGGTGGCCATGGCCACCTGGCTGCACCCGGAGGTGTACGGCGTTGCGACGCAGCTCGATCACTCGCAGCTGTACCGCACCTCACGACTGGTCTCCCAGCTCACCGGCATGCTCGTGCAGCCCAACAAGGCGGTGGTCGGCGCCAATGCGTTCGCCCACCATTCGGGGATCCACCAGGACGGCATGCTCAAGGACCGCCGTACCTTCGAGATCATGGAGCCGGGCGAGGTCGGTGCCGGGTCCACGCTGGTGCTGGGCAAGTTGAGCGGACGTCATGCGCTCCGCGACCGTCTCGAGCAGCTGGGCTACCGCCTCGACGGCGAGGAGCTGAAGCGCGCCTTCGTCCGCTTCAAGGAGCTCGCCGACCGCAAGCGTGATGTCACCGACCGGGACCTCGAGGCGATCGTCGCCGACGAGCGCCAGGGTGGCGAGGAAACCTTCCGTCTCGAGCACCTCCAGGTCAGCTGCGGCACCAACCTGCGCGCCACCGCGACCGTGCGCATGCTGCTCAGCGATGGGGTGAGCCACGAGGCGGTGTCCATCGGCGACGGCCCGGTCGACGCGACCTATCGGGCCATCGACTCGCTGGTGCAGGTGAAGGCAGAGCTCGAGGAGTTCGCGATCCAGGCGATCACCGAGGGCATGGACGCCGTCGGCGAGGTGAGCGTGCGCCTGCGCCAGGACGGCGCGTTGACCTCCGGGCACGGTGCCGACACCGACATTCTGGTGGCTGCGGCCAAAGCCTACGTGCATGCGCTGAACCGCCTCACCGCGCGGCTTGCGGCTGGGCCGCGGGTCCCACCGGAGCGCATGGCGGCGATGGGCGCGTCCACGGCGGCCACCCCCGCCCCGGCAACCACCGGGGTGGCACGAGCCGAATGACCCCACGCACCCTGTTCGACAAGATCTGGGACGCGCACATTGTCGCGGAACAGCCCGGAGAGCCGTCACTGCTCTACGTCGACCTGCACCTCGTCCACGAGGTCACCTCGCCGCAGGCGTTCGAGGCCCTTCGCCTCGAGCACCGCCCGGTGCGCCGGCCCGGCCTGGTTGTGGCCACGATGGACCACAACGTCCCCACCGACGGCGACGGGGTGAGTGGCGCCGACGCCATGAGCACCGCGCAGATGGAGGCGCTGAGCCGGAACTGCGAGGACTCCGGGATCTCGTGCTTCGGTGCCGGGCATCGGTGGCAGGGCATCGTCCACGTGATCGGTCCGGAGCTCGGGCTCACGCTCCCCGGGACGGTGATCGTCTGTGGCGACTCGCATACCGCGACCCATGGCGCCTTCGGGGCGTTCGCGCTCGGCATCGGCACCTCCGAGGTCGAGCACGTCCTGGCGACCCAGTGTTTGCGTCAGTCCCGTCCGCAGACCATGGAGGTGCGCATCGAGGGCACCCTGCCCGTCGGCGTCACCGCGAAGGATGCCGCGCTCGGCGTCCTCAACGCCATCGGCACCGCGGGTGCGGCCGGACACGTTGTCGAGTACACGGGCTCGGTGGTCCGTGGCTTCTCGATGGAACAGCGCATGACGCTCTGCAACCTCACCATCGAAGGCGGCGGACGCGCCGGGATGATCGCCCCGGATGCCACCACATTCGCGTACATCAGGCGCCGCCCCTACGCACCCGCCGGCGAGCTCTGGGATCAGGCGGTCGCCGCCTGGAGCGAGTTGCACAGTGACGATGGCGCGGCATACGACAGCGTTGTCGTCATCGACGCGGCAAACCTCGAGCCGACGGTCACATGGGGCACAACGCCGGCGCAATCGGTGCCGGTAACCGGGCGTGTCCCCGATCCGGAGTCATTCGCAGATGCCGCCGAACGCGAATCGGCGGTGCGGGCCCTCGCCTACATGGGCCTCGAGCCGGGAACTGCGATCGAGGACATCAAGCTCGACACCATCTTCATCGGCTCGTGCACCAACGGCCGCATCGAGGATCTGCGCGCCGCAGCGTCGATGCTCGACGGGCGGCGTGTCCACGACGGCCTCCGCGTCCTCGTGGTGCCAGGATCCGCGCAGGTGAAGGCGCAGGCCGAATCCGAGGGGCTCGATGCCATCTTCACGAGCGCCGGGGCCGAGTGGCGCAATCCCGGGTGCTCGATGTGCCTGGGGATGAACCCCGACATCCTCCAACCCGGCGAACGCTGCGCGAGCACCAGCAACCGCAACTTCGAGGGCCGCCAGGGACGCGGCGGTCGAACGCATCTCGTCTCGCCGGCCATGGCCGCGGCAGCGGCAGTCGAAGGGCGTTTTGTCGACGTGCGCCGCATGCCGGTGGCGGCGGGTCGAGCATGAAGCCGTTTCGCCGTGAGGACGGCGTGCTCATCCCGCTCGACCGGTCGGACATCGACACCGACCAGATCATCCCCAAGCAATTCCTCAAGCGGATCGAGCGGACCGGCTACGGCGAGTACCTCTTCAACGACTGGCGTCGCGACCCGTCGGGAGCCGAGCGACCTGATTTCGTCCTCAATCAGGACGACTACGCTGCCGGAACCGTCATGGTGACGGGGCGAAACTTCGGGTGCGGCTCGTCGCGTGAGCATGCCGTATGGGCCCTCGCCGATTACGGCATCCGCGCGGTCATCTCGGAGTCGTTCGCGGACATCTACCGATCCAACGCGCTGGGCAGCGGACTGCTGCCGGTGAAGCTGCCGGACCACGAGGTTCGCGCCCTCATCGACCTCGCCACCGAGCAACCCGGGATCACGGTTGCGGTCGACCTCGAGGCGCAGACGGTGACATGCGGCGACCTGCGTTTCGCGTTCGAGATGGACCCATTCGAGCGCCGCCGGCTGCTCGAGGGCCTCGACGACATCGGGTTGACGCTCGAGCACGAGGCCGAGATCACCGACTTCGAGGCGCGACGGCCCGCATGGATGCCGGACCTGGCTCGCGCGGGAGCCGGTTCGTGAAGGCAAACGTGGTCGTCCTCCCCGGCGACGGGGTCGGGCCCGAGGTCGTGAACGCCGCCCTGAGCGTCCTCGCCACCGTGTGCGACGCAGTGGATGCGCGCGTGAGCATCGACGTCCACCTGATCGGCGGGCGCGCCATCGACGAGTTCGGGATGCCCCTCCCCGACGAGACCCTCGAGGCGTGCAGAGCCGCCGACGCCATCCTGCTCGGTGCCGTCGGCGGACCCGCGTGGGATCACCTGCGCGGAGAGCAGCGCTGCGAAGCCGGGCTGCTCCGCCTGCGCCGTGAGCTGGACGTCTTCGCCAACCTCCGTCCCGTCAAGGTGCATCCGCACCTCGCCGACCGCACAACGCTGCGCACCGAGGTCACCCGTGGGACCGACCTCATGATCGTGCGCGAGCTCACCGGGGGCGCCTACTTCGGTCAGCCCCGTGGCCGGACCGGCAGCGGACCCGACGAGATCGCCCGCGACAGCATCGTGTACAGCGCAGCGGAGATCGAGCGGGTCGCGCGTGTGGCGTTCAAGCTCGCGCAGTCGCGACGCGGGGAGCTCATCTCCATCGACAAGGCGAACGTGCTGATCACCAGCCAGCTCTGGCGTGAGGTCGTGAGCGCGCTGGCCGCCGATTACCCCGATGTGACGCTGACCCACGAGCTCGTCGACTCGTTCGCGATGCGCCTGGTGCGCGAGCCGGCAACCGTCGACGTCGTGGTCGCCGAGAACCTGTTCGGCGACATCCTCAGCGACGAAGCCGCGGTTCTCGCCGGTTCGCTCGGCCTGCTGCCGTCGGCGAGCCTCGGCGCCACCGACCAGGGGTTGTACGAACCGATCCACGGGAGCGCGCCGAGCCTCGCGGGTCGAGGGATCGCAAACCCCTACGGCACCATCCTCTCGGTCGCGATGCTGCTCCGTCACTCGCTCCATCGCAACGACCTTGCGACCGCCATCGAGGCGGCCGTCGACGTCTGCATCACCGAGGACGTGCTCACCGCCGACCTGGGCGGGACGGCGAGCACGGACGCCGTCGCCGACGCGGTGGCCCGCGAAGCGTTGCGCCACCTCGGCGTGCACAGCGGAGCAGCCTCGTGAGCATCGAGATCTACGACACGACGCTGCGCGACGGTGCGCAGGGTGTCGGCATCAATTTCTCGGTGTCGGACAAGCTGCGCATCGCCGAGCATCTCGACACGCTCGGCGTGACCTTCATCGAAGGCGGTTGGCCCGGTGCCAATCCGACCGACACCGAGTTCTTCGCCGCGATGCAGACCCGCCCGCTGCGCAACGCAACCCTGGCCGCATTCGGGGCAACCCGGCGGCCCGGCATGCGAGCGCAGGACGATCTGCAACTGCGCACGCTGCTCGACTCGATGGCACCGATCATCACGCTGGTCGGCAAGGCGTGGGATCGCCAGGTCGTCGACGTGCTGCGCACCACGACCGACGAGAACCTCGCCATGATCGGCGACTCGGTTCGCTGGTTCGTCGACCACGGCCGGCGCGTGGTGTACGACGCCGAGCACTTCTTCGACGGGTACGACAGCGACGCGGACTACGCGCTGCGCTGTCTCGACGCGGCCATCAGCGCCGGCGCCGAGCGAATCACGCTCTGTGACACCAACGGCGGAACGCTTCCCGACCGCGTGGAATCCGTGGTCCGCGAGATCACCGCCCGGTTCGGCCGCGTCGCGGGCATCCATTGCCACGACGACTCCGGATGTGCGGTGGCGGCAACCCTCGCCGCAGTCCGGGCGGGTGCCGTCCAGGTGCAGGGATGCATCAACGGCTACGGCGAGCGCACCGGCAACGCAAATCTGTGCACGCTCATCCCCAACCTCCAGCTCAAGATGGGCGTCCAGGTCATCGATGCGGCGCAGCTCGCACGTTTGACCGAGGTCGCACGCGACGTCGCCGAGATTGCCAACATCGCCCCTCCTCTGTCGGCGCCCTACATCGGGCTCGCAGCGTTCACGCACAAGGGCGGACAGCACATCGACGCGATGAGCAAAGCCTCGTACGCGTATCAGCACATCGACCCCGCGCACGTGGGCAACGAGCGCCACTCGGTGATCACCCAGCAGTCGGGGCGCGGCACCGTCCTCGAGAAAGCCGCGGCATTCGGCGTGGACCTCACCCAGGACCGCGCTCTTGCGCGACGCGTCGCCGACCAGGTCAAGGAGCTTGAATTCAGCGGGCACTCGTTCGAGGGCGCCGAGGCGTCATTCGAGCTGCTCGTCCACCGGGCGCGCGGCAATCCCGCCCCGTTCACGCTCATCGACTACATCGCGCTCGTCGAGCAGCGCGAGGGACGTCAGCTCGTCTGCGAGGCGACCATCAAGATGCAGGTCGGCGACGAGGTGGTGCACACCGCGGCCGAGGGCAACGGTCCGGTCAACGCGCTCGACGCGGCGTTGCGCAAGGCGCTCACGCCGAGCTATCCCGAGATCGGCGCGACGCAGCTGTTCGACTACAAGGTGCGCGTGCTCGACGGGCGCGACGGCACCGCGGCCGGCGTCCGCGTCCTCGTCGAGAGCGGCGACCACCACCGGCGCTGGAGCACGGTGGGCTGCAGCACCAACATCATCGAGGCGTCGTGGAGCGCGCTNNGCCTTGCGGGCGAGCACCTGGAGGTAGTCTGACTCCAGCGTCAGACCGCCGCCCGAAACCTGGTTGAGCTCGGCCATCAGCTTCTTGCCGTCCTCGGCGATCGATGCCGCCTGTTCGGCGTCGACCATGCTCAGCATCGCCCGCAGCGGCGGGTTGGCACGCTCCCAGAATTCCCACCCCGCATCGAGCGACTCGAACTCGAACGTGAGTGCCTGCGGGTAGATCTCGATCGACGAGGTGAGCCCCTTGAACCGGCGATGCACCTCGTCGGTGACTCCCCATTCGAACGGGGAGTGCATTCCCGGTGGTGGTGCCGGACCGCGCTCGGTGAGCATCGCCGTGAAACGACCGAGGAATCCCTTCGGCCCGTAGTTGGCCATCGCAACCAGGCCGCCACGCTTGGCGACCCGGAAGAGCTCGCTCGCAACCCGCTCCGGGTCCGGCGCGAACATCGCGCCGAAGACCGACGCCACGACATCGAACCGCTCGTCAGGAAATGGGAGCTGCTCGGCATCGGCCTCGCGCCACTCGATGGCAAGGCCCAGAGCGCCGGTCCGCGAGCGGCCGAGCTCCACCATCGACGGCGTCAGATCGGTGGCCACAACGGTCGCCCCGAGGCCGGCAGCAGCGATGGCGAAGTTCCCGTTGCCGGCTGCGACATCGAGGACCTCCGAGCCCGCCTGGAGGCGGCTCCGCTGGGCCAGCTCGATGGCATGGGGCTCGAGGTGACTTGCGATCGCGCCGTAGTCTCCGAGCGACCACATCCACCGGATCCCGTCCTTCATGTTCGCGTTGTCCGCCACGAGAAACCTCCTATGCGGCGACATCCCGCCGCGCCAGCATGACGCCGGCGGATCCGAACCCCACAACCGCGATCGCCAGCATGGCGATCAGCCCACCGACGAACACGGGCGTGATCAGGGGCGTGCCATACAGCTGAAACACTGACAGGTTGTCAGCCAGTGCCGGCCATTTGAAGAGCGGACCGAGCTCGAAGACGAAATACGAGATGGCCGTGATGGTCGAGAGCACCACCACGGCGGCTCGCGGTCGCCAGCCGGCGAGCAGCGCGCCGACCCCGGCGAAGGTGAGGCCGAACGGGATGAGCAGGGCCGTCGCCGTGAGCAGCCGTCCCACGTCGAGGGGGATGCCCTCAGCAGGCGCCAGCGCGAGGATCACGGCCATGGCCACGAACGACATGACCGTCACGATCACGGTGAGCTCGGCGGCTCGCTCGCCGAGCAGACCCCATCGTGGGATTGGCTCGGCGAGCTGCATCTCGAGCACACCCGACGAGTCCTCGTTGGACCAGCGGGACACGACGGTGATTGCGAAGATGGCCACGAGCGCCTGCGCGAAGCTGAGCCAGATCAACGCGAGCAGCACGGTGTGCACGCTCCCGGGCAGGCCACGCAGGTACGGGCTCAGGCTCGGCGTCGATGCGAAGAATGTTGCCGTGACGTTGACGAGGAGCACGACCGCTGCTGCCGCGACCGCCATGCCGGCGGTCCAGCCGAGCGCGCCGAGACGGTGGATCCAGAGTCCGCGCGCCACCGGAGTGCGCAGCAATGGATTCGACGAAGGAACGTGGACGTCGGGTGCACGCCGGCGGCGCGTGCGGATGAGCCCGGCACCGATGTCGCGCCGGACGAATGCCACCGACGCGACCACGGTCGCGGTGGCGGCCACGACGAACAGCGCGAGGGTTGCCGCGAGGTCGAACGTGCCGCGCGGGGCAATGGCGTTGGACTGGTTGAACAGGTGGAAGACGGAGATGTCGGTGACCGGCGCTCGCTGAATGCTCGACCTGCCGATGCTGTCGAGGAGGAACATGAGCAGTCCCACCAGGCTCGCGGCTGCTGCCGCCGAGCGGAAGTCGGCAGCGAGCTGGGCAACCAACAGCCCGATCCCGAACGATGCGAGGGTCAGGCCCCAGAGTGCCGCGCTCTCGCCTACCAGACCTGATACCTCCGCCGGAGACCCGGCGATCACGCATCCCACCCACCCCGCCGCGCCGGCGAGAAACACGATCTCCGCACTCAGCATCGCGAAGAACACGCTCCGGCTGACGAGGAGCCGGAGACGCGAGATCCCCGTCGCCAGCAAGGACTCGACCAGGCCGCGGTCCTCGTCTCGGCGCACCGCACCGCACGCACTGATGAGGCCCCAGGCGGCAAAGACGATGGCCATGAAGCCATAGCCACGCCATTGCAGATACCCGGCCGCGGTGTCGGCGCCCATGGGGAGCGGGAGGAGCCAGCTGAACGTGGCGCCGAGCACCGTGATGGAATGCCCGAACGCCTCCTGCGACGCGCGCGTCCTGCCTGCGATGAGCGGAAACGCCGCGCTGTTGACGAGCACGTAGAAGATGCCGAGATAGGCCATGGCGACCAGGCCGATGCGATGGAGGCGCAGCAGCAGCCGGGGAGGCATCACTTGCTGTAATAGCTGAGGAAGATCGACTCGAGGCTGGGTTCGCGGCTGACCAGGTCGGCCACGGTGTGACCGCTGATCGCCGCGAGCAGACCGTCGAACCCGCCGTGCACCGTGCACGTGAGCCGCGGTCCGTCCACCGCGACGTCCTCGACGCCCGCAGCGGCGCGAACCGCACCCTCCGGGACGTCGCCGTTGAAATCGATGACCACCTCGTGATACCGCAGCTCGTGCACCCTGTCCATGGTCATATCGGAGACAAGGCGCCCGTCGCGAATGATCCCGACTCGCGAGCATGTCTCCTCGACCTCTGACAGGACATGCGATGACAGGAAGACGGTGGCCCCGTCTGCGCTCACCTCGCCGACCATGTGATGGAACGTCTGCTGGTTGAGCGGATCGAGACCACTGGTTGGTTCGTCAAGGATGAGCAGGCGGGGACGGTGCATGAAGGCGAGCACGAGCCCCAGCTTCTGCTTGTTGCCGCGCGAGTACTCGCGGAAACGCCGCCCGAGGTCGAGCTCCAGACGTTCGGCGATCTCGGTGACACGCGCCCTGTCGATCGCTCCGCGCATGCCGCCGAGGTACGCGACGACCTCGCTCCCGCGCATGCCGCCGAACTGTGGAAGCTCACCGGGCAGGTAGCCGACCTCGCGTTTCACCGCAACGGAATCGCGGTCGCAGTCGAGCCCGAAAACGGTCGCCGTCCCTGCCGATCCATGGATGAGTCCCATGAGCAGCCGGATCGTCGTCGTCTTGCCCGCGCCGTTGGGTCCGAGGAAGCCGAACACCTCGCCTTCGGCGACCTCGAGGTCGAGGTCGAAAAGTCCGTGCCCCGAGCCGTAGTCCTTGCTCAGACCCTGCATGACGATCGCGCCGGTCATCTGTGCCTCCGCTTCTCGAGGCGCCGAATGAGGAGTGGGTATTGGTTGATCATTTCCTGGCACCAGTCGGCCATGGCCTGCAGCCTCTGGCGACCCTGCGCGCCGGATGCGACGCGGGCTCCCTGACGCAACCGCGCGACCAGGTCGTTCATCTGCCGGGCGCGCGCGGCAAAGATCGACTCGAGGTTGTAGAGGGCCTCGTAGAGGATGCGCCGGCTGCCCGCTTGCCCCACCGCCCGTGCCAGGCCGAGCTGCGCGAGCTGTCGCGCGGCGACGCTGGCGCCGCTCTTGGCGATGCTGAGGTCCGCGGCGATGTCGTCGAGCGTTGCCGGCTCGCGCCGCAGCAGCAGATACGCATAGATCCGTCCGTGGTTGCGCGGCATTCCCCAGGTGACCATGAGCTGACCCATGTCCTCGATGAACGCCATCTGCGCGTCGGACACGGTTACACCTTCATGTTCAGCAAATTCAGAATATCACGATTCCTGGAGACCGCAGCGGGCATCGCATGCGGAGGCTACGCTTGCCGGTATGAGCGAGGTGCAGCGGATTCTCGACGCCATCTTCGCGATCTCGTCGGACCTGGAGCTGCCCGCCGTGCTCCAGCGAATCGTCCAGGTCGCCTGCGATCAGACCGGGGCGCGGTACGGGGCGCTCGGCGTGCTCGGCACCGAGTCCGCGGAGGGCGAGATCCTCCTGTCCGAGTTCATCACCGAGGGCGTCGACGATTCCATGGTGCTCCAGATCGGCCACCTTCCCAGAGGCCTCGGGATCCTCGGCCATGTCATCCGTGAACCTCGCCCGCTTCGCCTGATTGATCTGGGGGCGCACCCGGACTCCGTTGGGTTTCCCGAGGGACACCCTGCGATGTACACGTTTCTCGGTGTGCCGATCCGCATTCGCAATGAGGTGTTCGGCAACCTCTACCTGACGGAGAAGGCGGGCGGCGGTCCGTTCACCGACAACGACGAGACCCTCGCGGTGGCGCTCGCCAGCGCCGCCGGAGTCGCGATCGACAACGCGCGCCTGCACGAGCGCGTGCAGGAGCTCGCGCTGCTCCACGATCGCGAGCGAATCGCACGTGACCTGCACGACACGGTGATCCAGCGGCTCTTCGCAACCGGCCTGGGCCTTCAGGGACTGTCGCGAGTCGTGCGCGACGTCACCGTCGCCGACCGGATCCAGGCCGCGGTCGATGATCTCGACGCGACCATTCGGGAGATCCGCAGCGTCATCTTCGAGCTGCAGCCCGATGAGCGCGGAGCGTCCGGATGCCGGGTTCGCGTGCTCGCGCTTGCCGCCGAGATGACCCCCGCATTGGGGTTCGAGCCGCGCGTTCGCTTTGACGGCCCGGTGGACTCCATCGTCGGATCGGATCTTGCCGAGCATCTGATCGCCGCACTTCGCGAACTGCTCAGCAATGTCATCCGGCACGCGCGGGCGACCGCCGTCGAGATTCGCGTCCGCGCCGGCATCGAGGTGATACTCACCGTCGAGGATGACGGCGTCGGCTTGGGCGATGAGCGTCGCGCGGGCCTCGGACTGGCCAACCTCACAGAGCGAGCTCGCGCCCTCGGCGGCTCGTTCACGATCGAAGCGGGTCAAGCGCGAGGCGTTCGCGCCGTATGGTCCGTGCCTCGGGAGCCGCACAGGAAGCGCTGATTCCTCCTCAGCGAGCGACCATCGGCATGCGGACGGGGCGTTCGAGGTTGCGTGACACCCTGACGAGGAAGGAGCGGATGCTCGCCTCGGCGACCCGGTGGAGCAGCAGGACATCGGCGTGTCGCCCCACGAATCCCAGCGGCGGGTCGTAGCTGCCCATCAGGGTGATCTGGCAGGCGTTCGACCCCAGCGGTGCGAACTCGAGATCGCCGTCGAGGTGCGGAAAGAAGCGGGTCGCGCCCGGCGCCCACCAGTGCATCGGGACGACGAGACGGTCCTCGCGCTCGTAGGGATCGGCCAGGTCGACATCGATCGTCTTGCCGAGGCGAGGCACCCCGTTGAGCGGAGTCAGGCGCAGCGACAGCCGTTCGCCCTGACGGTATGCGGCTCCGGCGCTCGCCTCGATCAGGCGACGGGGATCTGCGCGCACCTGCGCCGTGACCTCGTCGTAGGCACGGTCGATCTGAACGAAATCCTGTATGAGCATGTCACCAGCAAGCATCTGATGATCGCCCGGCGGCGAACAGAGCATCTGGGCTTCGATCCGTGTGACCAAAGGCCCGCCTACACTGGGACGATGCCCGCCACCCGCGTTCGCGTCCTGCTCTGCGACGACCACGAGCTGGTGCGCCGCGGACTTCGCTCGCTGCTCGAAACCGACCTCACCATCGAGGTGATCGGCGAGGCGAGCTCCGCCGACGAGGCGGTGACGGCGTCTGCCGAGACCGGACCCGACGTGGTGGTGATGGATGTGCGCATGCCGGGACGCTCCGGCGTCGAGGCGTGCCGGGACATCCGAGCGCACCGCGAGCAGACGCGTGTGCTCATCCTCACGTCATTCGCGGATGACGAGGCGCTGTTCAGCGCGATCATGGCCGGCGCATCCGGATACGTGCTGAAGCAGATCCAGGGCAACGACCTCCTCGACGCAATCCATCGCGTCGCCAACGGCGAGTCGCTGCTCGATCCATCGGTGACCGGTCAGGTCCTTGCACGGATCAGGGGCGATGTCCTCGGGGCGAGCAACGATGGTGGCGTTGAGCAATTGACACCGCAGGAGCGACGCATCGTCGGGCTTGTCGCCGAGGGAATGACCAACCGTCAGATCGGCGAGCAGGTCCATCTCGCCGAGAAGACCGTGAAGAACTACGTGAGCAACATCCTTATGAAGCTCGACCTCTCGCGACGTGCCGAGGTCGCCGCGTTCATGGCCAGGCGGAAGCACGGCGGAGACGCCCAGACCTGGTCCTAGCCGCGCCCATCGGGACGTTGGTCCCCGCTGCGTGGCATGCGCAGTCACAGGATCGGGGCCTTGTGGCACTGGCTGCGCGCTGCACAGAGCCCGAGGATGAGGCTCAGGTCAAATCAAATAAGGAGATACCCACCATGACCAGTGGAATTCGTTGGCGGATTTTCGTACTGCAGATCGGGCTGATCGGCATCCTCGGCTTCGTGAGTGGGTTCGCCTTCTGGGGAAGCAGCTTCGCGACATCGACGGTGCACGACCAGCTCGCCGCACAGCAGATCTACTTCCCCGCCGCAGGCTCAGCGGCGCTCACCGCTCTGCCCAAGGTGGACGGCGCGGCGATGACGGCATACGCGGGACAGGAACTCCTCACCGGACAGCAGGCAGAGGTCTATGCCAACAACTTCATCAACGTGCATCTCGGTGAAATCGGCAACGGCCAGACCTATTCGCAGCTGAGTACCGCAGCGCAGGCAGCCCCGACCAACACCAAGCTCGCCGGCGAAGTTGCCACCATCTTCAAGGGCACCACGCTCCGCAGCATGTTGCTGAACGCCTACGGATGGGGCCAGATCGGCCAGTTCGCGGGCTACGCGGCAATCGGCCTCCTGATCGCCGCCCTTGCGGTCTTCGGTGCCTTCGTCTTCGAGATCCTCAGCTTCATGGGATCCAAGCGGAAGGAGCCCAGGCCGCTGGCGTCGACCGCACCTTCGATCAGGGCACGCGCGGTCTCATAACCCCGTCCTCGCGCAACTCACCTCATGACCCATCGGCTCGCCGCCGGTGGGTCATCTGCGTTGTGCGCTCCGGCCGGTCAGGCTCAGCGCATCTCCACCGCCGCGCCGCCGAAGCTCCGCACCGCCCAGGCGACGGCGCCGATCAGGCCCGCGTCGGTGCCGAGGGCGGCGGTGACGATCTTGCAGCGGCGGTAGGGGATCTCGAACGCGATCTGCGCCGCCGCCAGCCTGGCCGGCTTGAGGAGCAGGTCGCCGGCATGGATCAATCCCCCGCCGATGACGATGACGTCGGGAGCGAGCACGTTGATGAAGCCGCCGATCGCCCTCCCGAGAGCGTGACCGGCGTCATTGAACACCAGGAGCGAGAGGGCATCGCCGCCGTTGGCGGCGGTCACGATGGCGCGTGCGTCGATCGTGGCGGGGTCGACCCCCTGCAGCGATGACGCCGTGCCGGCGGCGAGCTCGGCACGCGTTCGAATGGCGATCGCGGTCCCGGAGGAGGTCCCCTCGAGACACCCTGGATGGCCCTGGCCGCACGGCGGCCCGTCGTCGCTGATGGGCGTATGGCCGACCTCACCCGCCGATCCCGTCGCGCCGTCATAGAGGTCGCCGTCGATGAAGAGCGCACCGCCGATTCCGGTGCTCACCGTGATGAAGAGGAGATGACGCGCGCCGCGCCCGGCACCCGCCTTCAACTCCGCGTAGCCGGCCGCGGCCGCATCGTGGCAGAGCACGACCGGGCATCCGACCCGCTCGGAGAGCATGGCCGCGGCGGGAACCTCGTTCCACCCGGTCATGTTCGGGGCGTCGTGGACCACGCCCGCACCCGGATCGATCGGTCCCGGAAAGCCCATCGCCAATCCGCGGATGTGGGTGCTCCCGGCCGCCTGGCGGGCGCTCTCTGCAACCGCATCGAGCACCGCGGCCGGGCCATCCTGCGCGGGGGTGTCGCGGTGCACCGGTTCACCATGGGTCACATCGCCGATCGCGACCGCGGCGCGGATGCTGGTACCGCCCAGGTCGACCCCGATCAGCGCGGCGGTCATACGCTCCCGACCGATTCGTCCCAGTGGCTCGGGCTCGCGATCCGGGCCGCGTCCTCCGGCCCACACCTGCCCGCGGGATAGAAGGTGATCGGCGGCGGAGCCTCGATCACCGGTTCGACGGCCGCCCAGCCATGCTCGACCTCGTCCTCGCGGATGAACAGTGTGTGATCCCCCTCGAGCGCGTCGTGGAGCAGCCGCTCGTATGCCTCGGGCGGTGACGTCTTGAAGGAGTCACCGTAGTTGAAGTTCATGTCCACAGCCTGCGCGGTGACCTCCGGTCCCGGTTGCTTGGCGACGAAGGAGAGCGCGATGCCCTCGTCGGGTTGAATGCGAACGACGAGGCGATTGCGATGCAGCGTATGCACGCCCGCCGTCTTGAACAGGTGCAGTGGCACGTCGTGAAAGGTGATCACCACGCGGGTGTCGCGGGTCGGCAGCCGCTTGCCGGTGCGGAGCAGGAAGGGCACGCCCGACCACCGCCACGACTCGAGGTGCAGGCGCAGTGCGGCATACGTCTCCGTGGTGGAGGTTGGCGAGACATCGGCTTCCTGGCGATAGCCGACCACCTTCTCACCATCCACGGTCCCCTCGGTGTACTGCCCGCGGACCACGTCATGCGGGTGGATCGGCTGGATCGACTCGAGAACCTTGACCTTCTCGTTGCGGATCGCCTCGGCGTCGAAGGAGAGCGGTGGATCCATGGCGACCAGCGAGAGCACCTGGAACATGTGGTTCTGGACGATGTCGCGAATCGCGCCGATCTCCTCGTACAGCTTGCCGCGGCCGTCGACACCGATGGATTCGGCAACGGTGATCTCGACCCGTGCGATCGCCTCGCGGTTCCAGACCCGCTCGAACAGCGAGTTCCCGAAACGGAAGACGAGGAGGTTCTGAACCGTCTCCTTGCCCATGTAGTGATCGATACGGAAGATGAATTGCTCGGGGACGACGTCGTGAAGGGTCCTGTTGAGCTCCTCGGCCGACTTCAGGTCGTGACCGAACGGCTTCTCGATGATGATCGACGTGCCCTGGACCAGGCCGGCGGTCTTGATCCCTTCGATCAGCGATGTGAATGCCGAGGGCGGAACCGCCAGGTATGCGATGCGCCGATCCAGTGTGCTCGCCGCTCCGAGCGGCGAGAGATCCCCGTCTGGCGAGAGTGGCACGAAGCGCAGGCGCTGTGCGAACGACGCGAAGATGGTCTTCTGCAGCGGCGTCCGCGAGAACTCTTTGATCGCCGATTCAGCGAGGTCGCGGAAGCGCTGATCGTCCCACTCGAACGGTGCGGCGCCGATGATCTGGCCCTTCGCGGGCAACAACTTCTGGCGGTGCAGGTTGTAGAGCGCGGGAATCAGCTTGCGCTGTGCAAGGTCACCGGTGGCGCCAACGATGACGATGTCCTGGTCGGGCGGAGCCTTGAGCGGCATCGACGCTCGACCGGGGTGCCGCTACCGGCCGGTGAAGTGACGCACCGTGGCGTCAACAACCTTGATCACCGCAGCGATGATGCCGCACGATACGCTGAACAGGACGACCGGCAGCTCGGCCCCCGGCGTCGAGTACGTGTACGTCGCCAGCACCGCGCTGATGAACAGACCGATCACGCAGAGCACGAGGAGAAACACCACCGTGCGCGTGGCCGCGTCCAGCTCCGGCGTACCGCGCATCGTTTCGGCGACGCTGGGACTGAGCTTCTGCGCCGGCGCCACGTACCGGATCCCAAGGACGATGAGTCGCAGCAGGAGCACGCCGACGAAGATGAAGACGATGGTCAGGACCAGCGGCAACTCCACGTTCGGCGTGCTGTACGAGAGAGCCGCGAACAGTCCGGCCAGCAGCAACCCGAAGAGCACCGAGATCATCCCCAGCACCGTGAGCCACGTGATCGCGTCCCACTCCGGCAGGGTGACGGTGGGGAACTGCAACGGGCGCACGATCGACTGCCCACCGGTGAGCTGATCGATGAACGCCGGCTGCGCGGTCAGCCCCGAGACACGCGCCTGCATGCCGTAGTACACGCGCTCCGGCGCGATCGGCGACGCCTCGGCAAGCAAACCCGGCTGCGGACCCGGGTAGAGACGCCGCTCCTCGGTGCGGCCATCAGGGTAGGTCAGGCGGAGCAGCCCGCAGGTCTCGCAGTGCCAGGCTCGGATGGGCAGACCTCCGACGATCGGTCCGTAGTACGTGACCGTGCGGCGAAGACCCTCGGGGCCGACGGCACCTTCGTAATGGGCAAATTCATGCGCCAGGATCCCGGTGACCGGCGCAGGGTGGTCGCAGGTCTCGGGCGTCGGCGGGGTGACGGAAGGTGCATCAGCGACAGCCACTGAGGATCGGATTGTAGTGCGGTCGGCGTCAGCCAACGGTTCGGCAGGCGCGCGCGGTGAACCCGGCTGCCCGCATCGCCGCCGCGAGCCCCTCGGCCTCGTCTCGACTGTGCGCGAGCGTGAACACCGCACCGCCGCTTCCGGTCAGGTGCCAGCGCACTCCTGCGACGACCTGCCGCGCTCGGTGCAACGCGGTGGCGAGGGCTGGGTTCGCCCGGCAGGCCGCGGGCTCCAGCGCGCTCCCCATCAGTTCAGGGTCAGGCGCCTGACCGGCTTGAAGGAGCTGAGCAAGTCGCTCCGAACGGCCGTCATCCCGAATCTCGTCGGGGAGCACAGCCGCATACGTGTCGGCGGTGGAGCTTGGCGTCGTCGATGCGATCGCGAGGTACAGCGCCGGGGTGGTGAGCGGATCGAGGCGATCGCCGCGGCCGCGGACGCGCTGCGCGGACAGTGAGAGCAGGGCCGGGATATCGCTGCCGATGCTCAGCGCGGCTGCCGCCATCTCCTCGGGGTCGGTCGGCATGCCCAGGCTCTGGAGCCTGGCGACGCCGGCGCGAAGCACGGCTGCGGCATCCGCCGACCCGCCTCCGAGCCCGGCACCGTGTGGAACGATCTTGGAGAGCCATACCCGCATCGACAGCGGCCGGTTCGCCAGCTTGCGCAGAGCGTGGGCGGCGCGGACGGTGAGGTTGCCGTCACCGGTCGGGACCCCTGCGGCGGCAGGCCCGTCGACCGTCAGCGACAGGGCGTCGGTATCGGCGAGCTCCAAGCTGAGGCCGACCAGGTCGTGCCAATCGACCGGCACCAGGACGCTGTCGATGTCGTGCCAGCCGTCAGGGCGCCGAGCGACGACGGCCAGCGAGAGGTTGAGCTTCGCGTATGCGGGAACGATTCGCGTGGAGAGGCGAGTCACAGTCGCTGATATACTCCTGGCTTCGTGCGTCCCTGGCTCGTACCTGCCTTGGGGGGCGTGCCCAGTTATCGAGTGATCTAGAAGAGCGAGCATGGCCAACTCCCGATCCGCGCGCAAGCGCATCCGTTCCAGCGAGCGGAAACACATTCGCAACCGCGCGGTGAAGTCAGCGGTCCGCACCAAGGTGATAAAGGCGCGCCACGCCCTGCTCGAAGAGGGCGGCACCGGCAGCGACGCTGAGTTGCACGCAGCCATCCGCGCGCTCGATCGCGCGGCCGAGAAGGGCGTGCTGCACCGGAACAACGTTCGCCGTCGGAAGTCGCGGCTCGCATCGATGGCCGCGCGCCTGGCGAACGTCGCAGAGGGTGCCGAGGGAGCTGCGGTTCGTTCGGCGGCAGCCGGCGGCGCCAAGGGACGGAGCGCGAAGCAGCCCACGCGTGCGACCGCCGCGAAATCGACCGCCAAGCCCGCCGGGAAGGCGCCGGCCGCGAGGGCCAGTGCCGCGAAAGCCGCGGCACCGAAGGCCGCCGCACCGAAGGCCGTCGCACCCGCCAAGCCCGCAGCCAAGGCTTCCAAGGCCAAATAAGGCGGCCCGGCGGCCGGCTCGACCTAGTGGCGACGCTGGCCGCGCTCGGCGGTCAGCTCTGCAGCGGCACGCAGGACTGCGAGCCGGAGCCCGTCGGTCTCGGCGATCTCGCCTGATTTGAGCTTTCGATCGACGTCGTGCAGCGCCGCAAGCCAACCGGCGGCCAGCGCCGGCGAGACGCTTCGGGCCTGTCGGCTCAGGCGATCGGCCTGCCAATCCGGTTTTCCGAGCGCGGCCGCGAGGCCCGCGCCCGAGCCGTGTCTCTGGACATACGCCTGGGTGAGGACGAGGTCGCGAATCTGACCCGCAAGGATGGCCAGCAGATACTGGCCGGCCCTGCCCTCGGCGAGCAGCCGGTCGATGGACTCGGCGCCCTTCGCCGGGGTCGGTCCGAGCAGCTCGCCGAGCGTGTCGTAAAGGCCTGCCGCCTCGTCCCCGGCGACCGCGGCTCGGACGTCACCGATGGACAGCGGCCTTCCGGCGGCAAGCGCCAGCAGCTTGTCGAGCTCCGAGGCGATGCTGCCCAGATCGGGGCCGGCCACCCGGATGAGGTGGTCGACCGAGCCGGCACCGAGCCGGAGGCTCCGTTCGCCGATCTCCCGTTCGACCCAGGTCCGGAGGTCGCGACCCTTGACCGCGGCATGGAAGACGATCGACCCGCCGCGTGCCTTGACGGCGGCAAGGACGGCATTTCGATCTGGAATTTTGGCGTGCGCCACCATGCAGAGAACGGTGGTCGGGGCCAGCTCCCCGAGAATCGCCACTAGCCGCTCGGGAGGATCGATGCCACCGCGCTTCGCCGATCCGGTGAGCTGAGGAGGATCGCGGAGCAGCAGGGCTCGCTCAGGATCGAACAGGGGCATCTCGGCGACCGCATGACGGAACTCGTTGAGCCGGGCGGGACCGTCGAAGACCTCGACGTCGAGCTGCGGTGGCCGTGCGCGGTCGCGCCACAGGCTCACCGATCGGTCCACGAGGAAGCGCTCCTCGCCATGGATCAGCGTCAGTTGGTTCATCGGAGCAGCCGGAGCCATCACTGCAGTATCGCAAGCAAGCTCACGGGGTCTCCTGAAGGCCAGCGGGTCCGCCCGAGTAGCTCAGGTCGCCGTCGGTACTGGTCCGATCAATCGGGTACCCCTGCGGGGCCGGAACCGCCGGAACACCCTGCGCGATCGGCACCGCGAGCTCCAGAGGTCGTGCCGTGGCGAGCAACACCGGCGAGATCGCGCCGCCCGGCGGCGTGACCACAAGGTCGGCGTCCAGCGCACTGCCGTAGACGGCGCACAGGTCCTCCTGGTCGGCGGTCCCGGTGTCGCCGAGGACGAGCAGGCGACCAGTCGGATCGTCGATGGTGAGCGCACACATCTGGCGTCCGGTGGCCAGGGCGATGAACCCGAGACAGCGCCAGGTGGCGCCTCCGAAGGACCAGGATCCACCGTCCGCCTCGAGCACGTTGGCGCCGGCGCCCTCGAGAGCGGCGACGATGTTGTTTCCCCCCGGGTTGAGACCGCCCGGGGTCACCACCGTGCCGACCGAGTAGTGGCCCGCGAGTCCACCGAGGCCGTTCACCGCGGCCTGCCCGCCGCCGGTGACGACGACCATGTCGAGGTGAGCGGTGGCGGGAGGCAGCAGCCGGCCCAAGGCGGCGAGCAGCAGGGTGGGTGATGACCCAGCGTCAGTACGGTAAAGACTTGCTCGATCCGATCTCGGATCGCCGCCCGGCGCGAGCCCGGGGTCGGCCACGGTGACGCTCTGCCGGGTCTCAGACGCCCGCCACGGCGTCGGGCGCCCGTTCGCCCGTGGTCGGCGAGCATAACGAACCCTGACGGCTCGGGCGGCGAATCGCTACACGTCCGCCCTTGAATCCCGGACCTAGTGGTGCGAACATTCGTACGTGACGCAGGTCTACGTCTCGCCGTATCGCGGTGCCGGTGCCGACTGGCCGCGCTGCGCCTACTGCGACCGCGCGCCGGTCGCCGTGTCCGCTCGCAGGGATGGCGCGTTCGGCTCGGCGCTGTTCTGTGCCGACTGCGAGCCGAAGGTCCGGGAAGGCGAGCCCACGGTCACGGCGCGGCTTCCGGAGCGGTAAATGCCGAAGCGAGTCGCTGCTGTCCTAGCGCGATGGTTCTCACCCGGTTGGATCCGTAATTCGGCACTGACGCTCCTTGGAATTTTCGTCGTCACCGTTGGCGGCGTCGTCGCCCTCTGGTTTGGATCGACACTGGACGTCGATCAAAAGATCGCCGGGATCTCGGCAGTTCTCACTGCGGCGGCGCTCGCCGTCGCAGTCCTCGCGGCGATCCTCGCAATCGAGGCGTACCGATTCGCCACGCGGCGACCTCATCTGGTTGCTGGTTTCTGGTCCTCACCGAGCGGGGGTGGCCTTCGGATCATCACACCGTTTGTCGTCAATGCTGGCGAGGCTTCGGCGCCCAGCGCGCGCGTTGTTCTCGCTTTCGACAATGCGACCATCGTTGATTCTACCGGCTGGGCGCCGATGGGAACGTCGTCGTTCACGTTAGACGTTGCGAATGTCCATCCCGGCCCGCCCGTCAATCTTTCGTCCTTGATCATCGGCGTTGATGACAGCGACAGCGAAGCCTGCATCCGGTGGAGCGTCCTTGGCGATCGGGTGAACGTTCGCGGCCGGTACATGCTCAATCCAAGACCTATCACTCCCGACGAGGTGACTGGGCTAACGACCTGAGCGCTCGACCCGTTCGAAGTCGCCCGCTTACGCGAATGCGGGCGGCGGCTCGGGCTCGACGTACACGCCCGGCGATCAGGTTACCGCCGCGGTGGACGCGCCCAATTCAAGCGGGTACAGTCCTCGGTAACCGTGGATTGGATCGCTCTATCTGCCCTCGTAGTCGCCGTCGTCGGCCTTCCCCTGACATATGTCCTTGCCCGAAGGGCACGCCAGCGCCCACGCCTCAGGCATCTCGTTGATTTCGATGTCCTAATGAACCCTGCCGATGGACTAGCCTGGACCTTTCAGT
>PKWB01000152.1:21486-39088 GCA_003131685.1 Candidatus Dormiibacterota bacterium | reverse complement strand
TCCGCTTCGACGAGAACGCCGCGGTGCTCATCACGCCGCAGAACAACCCGCGAGGATCGCGCATCTTCGGCCCGGTTGCGCGTGAGCTGCGCGAGCGCAATTTCATGAAGATCGTCAGCCTCGCCCCCGAGGTGATCTGATGGCCACGAGAGTCGAACGCCGGCATCGGGCCACCCTGATCCATGAGGGCTGGGCTCATGGCCACCTGCGGCCGCTCGACATCCGCAAGGGTGACAACGTCGAGGTCATCAGCGGCAAGGACAAGGGCAAGCGCGGCGTTGTCGAGCGCGTGCTCCCCGAGCAGCAGCGCGTCGCGGTGCGCGGGGTCAACCTGCTCAAGCGGCACACCAAGTCCGGCGTGAAAGGCAATATCCAGGGCGGTATCGTCGACTTCGACGGTCCGGTCCCGTACAGCAACGTCATGCTCGTCTGCAATCGGTGCGACAAGACGACGCGCATCGCGCACGGCGTCAACGAACTCGGCCGGCGCGTGATCGTGTGCAAGAAGTGCGGCGAGACGTATGACAGGGCGCAGGTGTGATGGCCGTCCAGACCGCCGCCGAGCTGCCCCGCCTGCGCCGTCGCTATATCGACGAGATCGTGCCGACGCTGGTCGCCGAGTTCCGTTACCTCAACGCGATGCAGGTGCCGTCCATCGAGAAGGTGGTGATCAACATCGGGCTCGGTGAAGCGATCACCAACGCGCGTGCCATCGACGCGGCCATCGCGGACCTCAAATTGATCACCGGGCAGGCGCCGATCGTCATCCGGGCGAAGAAGTCGGTCGCGGCGTTCAAGCTGCGCGAAGGAATGCCCATCGGTGTCAAAGTGACCCTGCGCGGCCGGCGCATGTTCGACTTCCTCGACAAGTTGCTCAACATCGCGCTCCCGCGCATTCGAGACTTCCGCGGCGTCGACCCCAAGGCGTTCGATGGCCATGGCAACTACACCCTCGGGTTGCGCGAGCAACTCGTGTTTCCGGAGATCGACTACGACAAGATCGACAAGCTTCGCGGGCTGGAGGTGTGCATCGTGACCACCGCCCGTACGGACGCGGAAGGCCGCTCACTTCTCACCGGGCTCGGGATGCCCTTCAGGAAGAACTGACCGATGGCAAAGAAGTCCCTGATCGCCAAGGCGAACCGGCCCGCCCGGTACTCCACGCAGGCACACCACCGCTGCGGTGTGTGCGGTCGTTCGCGTGCCTACATGCGCAAGTTCGGCATGTGCCGCATCTGTTTCCGCCAACTCGCCAGCATCGGACAGATACCTGGCGTTCAGAAGAGCTCGTGGTGACCCATGACCAGTGACAGCATCGCGGACATGCTCACCCGCATCCGCAACGCCAACCAGGCCCATCACCGCACCGTGGAGATCCCGGTGTCGAAGATGAAGGTCGAGATCGCGCGCGTGCTCACCGAGGAGGGCTTCGTCGACGGGTACGAGGTCTCCGGGGAAGCGCCGATGCAGGTGCTCACGGTCACCCTCAAGCCGGGGAGCCCACGCGGACGCGCGCTTTCCGGTTTGCGCCGGATCAGCCGCCCGGGTCTTCGCGTGTATGCGCGGAAGTCCGAGATTCCTCGGGTTCTCGGCGGCCTTGGCGTCGCGATCATCTCGACCTCGCGTGGATTGATGACCGGGCGCGCTGCGCAGCGGGCCGGATTGGGCGGCGAAGTCGTCGCGTTCGTTTGGTGAGTTTCTGATGTCGCGCATCGGCAAGCTTCCGATCCCCGTCCCCGATGGGGTTGAGGTCGCCCTCGAGAAGGGCAATCGCCTCAGCGTCACCGGCTCGCGCGGAACGTTGCAGCGCACCTTCGCGCCCTCGATGCTCATCAACGTCGAGACCGGCGTCATCACCGTCAACCGCCCTTCCGACGCGCGCCTCCATCGCTCCCTGCACGGGCTGACCCGGACGCTCGTCGCCAACATGGTGCAGGGCGTCAGCGGCGGCTTCACCCGAGACCTCGACCTGGTGGGTGTCGGCTTCCGCGCCGCGCGGCAGGGTGGTGACCTGATCCTGACCCTGGGCTACTCCCACCCGATCCGGTACACCCCGCCCGAGGGGATCAACATCGAGGTGCCGGCGCCGACCCAGATCTCGATCAGCGGGACGGACAAAGAGGTGGTCGGACAGGTTGCTGCCAAGATTCGATCCTTCAGGAAGCCCGAGCCGTACAAGGGGAAGGGAATCCTGTATCGCGGCGAGAAGCTGCGCCGGAAGGCCGGCAAGTCGGGCAAGGCCGGCAAGACCAAGTAACCAGATCTGTATAAGAAAGTAGAAGGCTGATCAGCATGTTCACCAAGCACGATCGACGCGCCGCCCGCGCTCGACGCCACCGCCGCGTGCGCAAGCACGTGAACGGAACCGCCGCGCGCCCACGGCTCGCGGTGTTCCGGAGCCTCCGGCACATCGGCGCGCAGCTCGTCGATGACGAGAACGGCCGCACCCTGGTGGCTGCCTCGACCACCGAGCCGGCGCTCCGTGCGGTGCTCGGCGACGCCAACGCGTGCACGACCGCCGGCGCGACCGCAATCGGCAAGACGATCTCGGAGCGAGCCAAGGCAGCAGGAGTGGACACGGTCGTGTTCGACCGCGCCGGTTACCTCTTCCACGGGCGGGTCAAGGCCCTCGCCGAGGCAGCCCGCGAGGGCGGGTTGAAGTTCTAGATGGGAATGCGCATGGATCGCCGCGATGATCGCGGCAGCGAGTTTCAGGAGAAGATCGTCTCTCTCAACCGGGTCGCGAAAGTGGTCAAGGGCGGACGTCGTTTCTCGTTCAGCGCGCTCGTCGTCGTCGGTGACGGCAAGGGCCGCGTCGGCGCCGGACTCGGCAAGGCCGGCGAGGTGCCGGACGCGATCCGCAAGGGTGTCGACGACGCCAAGAAACACATGATCACCGTGCCGATGGTCGGGACGACCATCCCGCACGAGGTGCGCTATAAGCTCGGCGCCGCCAAGGTGATGCTCAAGCCGGGCGTCCCGGGTACGGGCGTCATCAGCGGGAGCTCGATGCGTGCCGTGGTCGAGGCCGCCGGGATCAAGGACATCCTCACCAAGAGCCTGGGCACCGACAATCCCATCAACGTCGTGCGTGCCACCGTCTCGGCGCTCGCCAGCCTGCGAACCCTGGCCTCGGTCGCCGAGCTTCGCGGGCGGACGCCGGAGCAGATCGTCGGGAGCCGCAGGATGGCCGACCGCATGCTCGGCCGGACCCCGGCAGTGCCCGAGGTTCCCGCCGTCGAGGTGGTGCCGTGAGCACGGTGCGCGTCACCTACCGGAAGAGCTCCATCGGCTATGCCTGGGATCAGAAGGCCACCGTCGCGGCGCTCGGCCTGCGCAAGCTCAATCACACGGTCGAGCACGAGGCCACCCCGTCGATATGCGGCATGGTCCACAAGGTTCGCCACCTGGTCGCCGTCAACGGCGAGCCGGCTGACTCCCCGGCAGGTGTCGCCCTGCTCCAGGAGCTGGCAACTGAATCGGAGAACGCGGCGTGAAGCTTCATGAGTTGAGCCCCGCGAAGGGCAGCCGCCGGCCGCGGAAACGCGTCGGTCGCGGCCAGGGCGCCGGACAGGGCAAGACCAGCGGTCGTGGCCAGAAGGGTCAGGGCTCGCGTTCGAGCGTCGGGCTCCCCACCGGTTTCGAAGGCGGCCAGATGCCGCTCAAGCAGCGGCTCCCGAAGCTTCGCGGTTTCCACAATCGCTGGCGCCGCGAATACGTCGTGGTCAACCTCGGCAAGCTCGTTCGCTTCGAGAAGGACACCGTGGTCGACCCCGACGTGCTCAGTGAGGCCGGACTCATCCCGCGCGTGTCATCGCCGGTGAAGGTGCTCGCTGCCGGCCACCTCGGCCATGCGCTGACCCTTCGCGTGCACCGGATCTCGGCTGCGGCACGCACTGCGGTCGAGTCCGCCGGCGGCTCCGTCGAACTGCTCGGCCCGCAGCCCCCTGCCGAGGGCGCTGAACCCGTCGGCAAGCGGGAGCTGCGCAAGGCCGCTGCGGTGGTCGCGCGTGCGGAACTGCTCAGCCGCCCGTCCACGCCGCGCGAACCGGTCGCCAAACCCGACGGCAAGAAACGTGCCAAGGGAGCAGGCAGCGAGGCCGCAACCCAGCCTAAGCCCGCGCGCCGCGAGCGGGGCGGTAAGACCCGAGCTGTCAGCGACGATACCGGCGCGGCACCCGAAACCGAGCAGGACGCACCCCAGGACAACGAGGCGGAGACCGAGGACACGGAGTGAACCTCCTCGAGGCGCTCGGTCAGGCGATCCGGATCCCGGAGCTGCGGCGCAAGCTGCTCTTCACGCTCGGATTGCTGGGAGCCTTCCGGATCCTCGCAGCCATCGCCATCCCCGGGACGAACCCGGTGGCGCTCGCCAAGCTGTTCTCCGGGAACACGCTCCTCGGTCTGCTCAACCTCTTCAGCGGCGGCGGCCTGCAACGCTTCACGCTGGTTGCGCTCGGGTTGAACCCCTATATCAACGCCACGATCATCATGCAGCTCATGACGGTCGTCTCCGTCCGGCTCAAGGAGCTGAGCAAGGAAGGGGAGATCGGCCGCAAGAAGATCACTCGCTACACGCGCTGGCTCACCGTGCCGCTGGCCATGCTCCAGGCGTTCGGATACCTCGCGCTGTTCACCAACCCGAGCACCGGCCCGATCATCTCCAACCCGACGCCGGCAACCGAGATCAGCATCATCCTCACGCTGACCGCGGGCACGATCATCGCCATGTGGCTCGGTGAGCTGATCACCGAGTACGGCGTCGGCAACGGCGTGTCGCTGATCATCTTCGTGGGCATCATCGGGCGGCTTCCGGCGGCCATCGTCGGCTACGGCGGCACCGGCGGCACCGCGCACATCATTCAGATCGTGGTGATGGCGATCATCGCGGTGGCGGTCACGGCGGCGGTCATCGAGGTGCAGCAGGCGCAACGAAAGATTCCGGTGCAATCAGCCCAGCGTGTCCTCAACGTGCGCACCGGTCAGGCATCACAGGGACGGCGCAACTTCCTGCCCCTGCGAGTCAACGCCGCGGGCGTCATCCCGATCATCTTCGCGATCTCGATCATGACCTTCCCGACCATCTTCGCCAACCTCTTCCAGAGCAGCGGCGGATGGACCCAAAGCGTTGCCCAGTGGATCACCAACAACTGGCAGGCCACCGGCGGCAACATCTTTCTCAACGTGGTGTACAACGCCATCTACTTCCTGCTCGTGATGGGGTTCACCTACTTCTACACAGCGATCGTGTTCGACCCCGTGGACGTGTCCGACAACCTCAAGAAACAGTCGACGTTCATCCCGGGCATCCGTCCCGGCAGGAGCACCGCCGAGTATCTCGGCAAGGTCATGGGGCGGATCACCCTGGCCGGCGCGCTCTTCCTGGCGATGATCACGGTGGTGCTGCCGCTGTTCACCGCCGTCCTCACCGGCGTCCCCTCGACCAGCCTCTACCTGGGCGGCACGGCCATCCTCATCGTCGTCGGCGTTGCCCTCGACACCATGAAACAGATCGAGACCCAGCTGCTGATGCGCCAGTACAAGGGATTCATCAAGTGATCGCCAGATGATCGCCTTGATGTTCGGACCGCCGGGGAGCGGCAAGGGCACCCAGGCGTCGCGGGTGGCGGTCCGCCTCGGCATCCCGCACGTCGCAGCCGGGGACATGCTGCGCGATGAGGTCGCTCGCGACACGCCGCTCGGCCGCGAGGCCAGGCCCATCATGAACGCCGGGAGTCTGGTGCCCGACGACCTGGTGGTCCGGATGATCGAGAGCCGCCTCAACGAGCCCGACGCAGCCACGGGGGTCCTGCTCGATGGATTCCCCCGGACCGTCCCCCAGGCGATCGCGCTCGACGCCATGCTCGCCGCCCGGAAGGACCGGGTTGCCTGGGTGGTCTCTCTCGAGGTCCCCGACGACGAGCTCAAGACGCGGATCCTCAAGCGCGCCACGACCGAGGGTCGCAGCGACGACACCGCCGAGGGGCTGGCTCAGCGCCTGATCGTCTACCGCCAGGACACCGCCCCGGTGCTCGAGCACTACCGCGCCGAAGGCACTCGAATCGTGGCGATCAACGGCGTTGGTGACATCGACGCCATCACTGGACGAATCATGGAATCGCTCAGCCACGACGGCGCCGCGGTGAAGACGGCTTGAGCCCGCACGCCGTGGACAGCTTCCGCCTGAAGCGACCCGATGAGATCGAGAAGATGCGGGTCTCGGGGAAGATCCTCGGGGCCTGCCTCGCGCAGCTGGCACGCTCGGTCCGAGCGGGGATGACCACGCTCGACCTCGACCGCGAGGCGGAGACGTTCATCCGGGATCATCACTGCATCCCCGGCTTCCTCGGGTACGACGGATTCCCCAACTCGCTCTGCGTCTCCATCAACGACCAGGTCGTCCACGGCATCCCCGGTCCCCAGGTGATCAGGGATGGCGACCTGGTGTCGCTCGACTGCGGACTGATCCTGGACGGATGGTGGGCCGACAGCGGGCTGTCGGTGGGATGTGGTGAGGCGTCGCCCGAGGTGCAGCGTCTCATCGACACCACCCGCCAGGCCCTCGACCTCGGCATCGCAGCGGCCCGGCCGGGCAACCACATCGGTGACATCGGCGCCGCGGTCCAGAGCTTCGTCGAGGCCAACGGCTACTCGGTGGTGCGCCAGTACGTCGGCCACGGGATCGGCCGGGACATGCATGAGCTCCCCCAGGTGCCCAACTACGGCAAGCCGGGAACGGGCAACCTCATCAAGCCGGGGTACTGCATCGCGATCGAGCCGATGGTCAACGTCGGGCGTCCGGAGACGCGTGTCCTCGACGACGACTGGACGGTGGTGACCACCGACGGAAAGCTGTCCTGCTACTTCGAGCACACAGTCGCGATCACCGAGTCCGGTCCCGAGGTGCTGACCCTGCGGCCCGACCCGGTCCTGGCCGACGTCCAGTGATCGTAGGGTCGATTTGCCTGCCGGCCGAGGCGGGGTTTATACTCATTCCCTCGGGCTCTCGCATGAGCCTGGTTCGGCGCGCACGCATCGGGGTACCGCCGGCACCAGCGTCACGGATCGCTCCCGGGACGCATCGAGCATTTGCCATCGGCTCCCTACGCCGCCAACCATGAGGAATTCGTTACCAGGATGAAGGTCAGAGCATCGGTCAAGCGACTGTGCGAGCACTGCAAAGTCATCAAGCGCCACGGGGCGGTGCGGGTGATCTGCGTGAACCCGAAACACAAGCAGCGGCAGGGGTAGACGACAAGTAATGGCACGTATCGCCGGCGTTGACGTCCCTCGGGACAAGCGGATCGAGATCGCCCTGACCTACATCTATGGAATTGGCCCGACCACCGCAAAGCGAATGCTGTCGCTCGCCGGTGTCCCGGCCGATACCCGCACCAAGGATTTGAGCGACGCCCAGGTCGGGAAGCTGCGCGACGTCATCGCCAAGCAGCTCCAGGGCAGGGTGGAAGGCGACCTCCGCCGCCAGATCGCGCTCAACATCAAGCGGCTCACCGAGATCGGCACCTACCGCGGGCTCCGCCACCGGCGCGGGCTCCCGGTTCGCGGCCAGCGCACGCGGACCAACGCACGCACCCGTCGCGGTCCGAAGAAGACCGTAGGCGTCCGCCGCAAGAAGGCGACCAAATAAGCCATGCCCAAGAAGAAGAAGGTCGTCCGAACCCGTCGCCGCGAGCGCAAGAACATCGCGGTCGGTCAGGCGCACGTCCTGGCGACGTTCAACAACACCATCGTCAGCCTCACCGATCCCGACGGCAACGTCATCGCCTGGGGATCGGCCGGTGCGCAGGGCTTCAAGGGCTCGCGCAAGAGCACGCCGTTCGCGGCGCAGGTCACCGCTGAAGCCGCGGCGCGCCGCGCGATGGAGCATGGCCTGAAGTCGATCGAGATCTTCGTGAAGGGTCCGGGGGCCGGCCGCGAAGCCGCCATTCGGAGCCTCCAGGCAAGCGGGCTCGACGTCAGCGCCATCTCGGACGTCACGCCGATTCCCCACAACGGCTGCCGCCCTCCCAAGCGGCGCCGGGTCTAGGGGGTTCGATGGCCAATCAAGCGGGTCCTGTCTGCCGTCTCTGCCGCCGTGAGGGCGCCAAGCTCTATCTCAAGGGCGCCAAGTGCGTGACCAACTGCACGTTCGACAAGCGCAGCGGTCTGCTCCCCGGACAGCACGGGCTTGCCCGCCGCCGCAAGCCGAGCGACTACGGCATCCAGCTCCGCGCCAAGCAGAAGGCGCGCCGCATCTACGGTGTCCTCGAGACCCAGTTCCGGCGCTACTTCGAGCGCGCCGAGGGCGCTGAGGGCGTCACCGGTACCGTGCTCCTCCAGCAGCTGGAGCGTCGCCTCGACAACATCGTCTACCGACTCGGGCTCGCCAGCTCGCGCCGCGAGGCGCGCCAGCTCGTCAGCCATCGCCACTTCAAGGTGAACGGCCGGGCGCTGAACATCGCGTCAGCGCAGCTCCGCCCCGGGGACGTGGTCGAGGTCCGGGAGCGCAGCCGCAAGATGCTCGTGCTTGAGAACGCCCAGTCGCTGGTGTCCGGCCGGCAGGTCCCCGACTGGCTGATCCTCGATGCCGCGGCGCTCCGGGGAACGGTCACACGTTTGCCGGAGCGGCATGAGATGGAACAACAAATCGAAGAGCAGCTCATCGTGGAGTACTACTCGAGATGACCATGCTCCGCGCCGGGATCGGCGCAACGTCCCTGTCCCCTGTAGAGGAGTCCTGAATGGCAATTGACATGATGACCACCCCCGCGGTCAAAGAGATCGAGAGCAGCGCCGATTACGGCAAGTTCGAGATCGAGCCGCTCGAGCCCGGATTCGGGGTCACACTCGGCAATTCGCTTCGCCGTGTGCTCCTGTCGTCGCTCCCCGGCGCCGCGATCACCTCGGTGTCGATCGAGGGCATCGCCCACGAGTTCAGCTCGATCGAGAACGTCAAGGAAGACGTGACCGAGATCCTGCTCAACATCAAGGAGATCAACGTCCTGTCGCACAGCGCCGACCCGGTGCGCATCAGCCTTGACGTGCACGGCCCCCGGGACGTCACCGCCGGCGACATCGAGACCACCAGCGACATCGAGATCCGCAACCCCGGCCAGCACATCGCCACCCTGGACTCGCCCAAGGCGCAGCTGCGCATGGACCTGATGGTCGAGCGCGGCAAGGGCTATGTCACCGCCGAGCGCAACAAGAAGGAAGGCCAGGCGATCGGGGTGATCCCGATCGACGCGATCTTCACTCCGGTGCGCAAGGCGAACTTCTTCGTCAAGAAGACCCGCGTCGGCCAGGAGACGGAGTGGGACAAGCTGGTCGTCGAGGTCTGGACCGATGGGACGCTCGCGCCCGTCGAGGCCGTCAGCCGCGCCGCCGGCCTATTCACCGACCATCTCGGCCTCTTTGTCCGGTTCGGCGACAACCTCGCCGCTCCGCAGCAGCGCCAGGCGCGCGGCAACGATCTTCCGAGCCGCCTCGCCGACGTCCCGATCGAGGATCTCGAGCTCAGCGTCCGCGCGCTCAACTGCCTCAAGGCGAACGACATCACCAAGGTCGGCCAGCTGGTCGCGATGAAGCAGGAAGAGCTGCTGACGCTGCGCAACTTCGGTCAGAAGTCGCTCGACGAGATTCGCGAGAAGCTCGTGCAGCGCGAGCTGGTCACCCCCGAAGAGCTGGACACGCTGTTCCAGCCGATGGCGAGGTAACCGGAACCAGTCATGCGACATCGCATCGCCGGTCGGAAGTTTGGGCGCAGCGCGGCGCATCGCCAGTCGATGACGCGCAACCAGGTGACCTCTCTGCTGCGCTACGGACGCATCACGACCACCGAGGCGAAGGCCAAGGAGTTGCGCCGTTGGGTCGAGCGCGTCATCACCGACGCCAAGCCCGACGACCTCAACGCACGCCGCAAGGTCGCGCTCTACGTCAACGACCGAGAGGTCTCGAACAAGCTCTTCTCGACGTATCTCGAGCGCTACAAGGAACGGCCCGGGGGCTACACCCGGGTCGTCAAGCTGCCGCCGCGCCACAGCGACGCAGCCCCGATGGCGATCATCGAGCTGGTCGAGTAGGAACGAGTCACTCGTGCCCACCTACAGCTTCACCCTCGAGTACGACGGCACCGACTTCGCCGGCTGGCAGATCCAGCCGAGCATGCGGACCGCCATGGGCACGTTCAAGGACGCGCTCCGTGCCCTGACGTCCGAAGCCCCGGCGCTCACCGCCGCGGGACGCACCGACTCCGGCGCACACGCGCACGGACAGGTGGTCGGATGCACGCTCGAGCGAGATTGGGCACCGGACGAGCTCCGCAATGCGCTCAACGCGATGCTCCCCGCCGACCTCGCGGTGCGCACTGTCGCGATCCGCAACGTCGGGTTCGATGCGCGCCGGGACGCGGTCGACCGCACCTACCGCTACCTGGTCGTCTGCAGAGACGGCCGCTCGCCGGTGATGCGCCGCAACGCGTGGACCGTACGCGGACCACTCGACGTCGATGCGATGCGCCGTGCTGCTGCTCACCTGGTCGGCAAGCATGATTTCGCCGCGTTCGGGAGTTCGCCCCGCATCGGTGGGAGCACCGTCCGTCAGGTCACTTCGGTAACGGTTGAACGCGTCGCGTTCGGCAGCGATGAGTCCCCGCAACCCGGAGAGCCGGTCCTCGAGACGATCGCGATCACCGTGCATGCGGATGCGTTCCTGCGGGGCATGATGCGGTCGTTCACCGGCGCGCTCGTGAAGGTCGGCCGGGGCCGAGCCACCTCGGAGTGGCTCGCCTCCCTCGTCGATACCGCGACCTCGCGCGATCCCTCCGTCTCGGTGGCGCCGTCACGTGGGCTGCACCAGTGGTCGGTGCGCTATGAGCCAACCCCGGACCAGGAGCTCGCGGCGTGACCAGCATGGTGACCTACCAGGCCAAGCCGGCAGAGCTCGAGCAGCGATGGTTCCTCGTGGACGCCCGCGGGCAGACGCTCGGACGCCTGGCGGCCAACATCGCGCGTGTGTTGCGCGGCAAGCACCGCCCGGAGTTCACCCAGCACATCAACACCGGCGAGCACGTCATCGTCATCAATGCGCGCGACATCGTGGTGACGGGGCGCAAGCGCACCCTCAAGAAGTACGACCGTTACTCGGGATATCCGAGCGGCCGCCGCGTGCGCACGTTCGACGAGGCCATGGCCGTCGACGCGACCTTCCCGATCATGCATGCCGTCCGCGGGATGCTGCAGCACAACACCCTCGGTGCCGAGCAGCTCACCCATCTTCGCGTCTACGCGGGCTCGGAGCACAAACATGAGGCCCAGCGACCGCAGCCGATCACCTTCGGCGAGCTAGGGGAGATCATCGTTGCCCGCACCAGTTGAGGCATACAAGCAGGCCACCGGCCGCCGCAAGACGGCGGTCGCACGCGTGCGCATCGTCCCCGGTGATGGTGTCATCGTTGTCAACAACCGTCCACCCAGCGAGTACTTCGGCCGGCGCGACCTCGAGACCGTGGTCACGCAACCGCTCCGGGTCACCGACACCACTGGACGGTTCGAGGTCTCGGTCAAGGTCTTCGGCGGCGGTATCGCGGGTCAGGCCGGCGCCGTGTGCCACGGGATCGCCCGTGCGCTGATCGCCGCCGATCCCGAACTGCGCCCCGTGCTCAAGGCAGCGGGCTTGCTCACGCGCGATTCGCGGGAGAAAGAGCGCAAGAAGTACGGGCTGAAGCGAGCACGGAAGGCGCCGCAGTACACCAAGCGGTAGGGTGGAGGCTCCACCCGCCACGCGGACGACGGTGCGGGCTCGTGTGCTCGGATGTCCGGTCGACATCGTTGACATGGCCACCGCCGTGCAAACGGTCGTGGAGATGGTGGAACGGCGCCGCGCAGATGCGACGTCGCATCCGGCGGTCGTGATCACGCTCAACCCCGAGATGGTGATGATGGCGCGGCGCAGCCCGGCATTCAGCGCGGTGCTCGAGTCCGCGTCGTTGGTGGTGCCCGATGGGATCGGGCTGGTGCGAGCACTGCGGCGCCGCGGTCATCCCGAGGCCGAGCGTGTCGGCGGCGCCGACCTGATCGGCTCGTACCTTCCCGAAGCCGAACGCCACGCGCACCGCATCGCCCTGGTCGGCGGTGCACCGGGCGTGGCCGGTGCGGCGCGTGACCGCATGGTCGAAACCCATCCCGGGCTCCAGGTGGTCGCGGTGAGTGACGGTCCGCCTGGCAGAATCACTGCCTCCGAGGTGGAGACGGCACGGCCCGAGGTTGTCCTCGCGGCCTTCGGCGCCGGCCGCCAGGAGCTGTTCCTGGACCGCTACCTCGGTCCGATCGGCGCGGCGACCGGTATCGGTGTCGGCGGATCCCTCGACTACCTTGCCGGCCGCGTGCGGCGAGCGCCGACGGTGGTGCGCCGGGTCGGCCTCGAGTGGGCATGGCGGCTCTCGGTGCAGCCATGGCGAGTGCGGCGGCAGTCCGTGCTCCCCGTGTACTGGTGGCTCGAGCGCCGCGAGGCCGCTACCCTGCGCGCCAAACCGTGAGTTTCGGATGCTGAGCATCATCGTTCCGGCATACAACGAGGAACAGCGGCTGCCCGCGACGCTCACCCGGATGCGGGCATACCTCGACGGCCGCGACGAGCCCTACGAGGTCCTCATCGTCGATGACGGGAGCACCGACAACACCGTGGCGATGTCGCGGACCCTCGCGGAGGGCTGGCCGGAGCTCCAGGTGCTCGCGCTGGAACGGAACACCGGCAAGGGCGCCGCCGTGCGCCTGGGTATGCTCACCGCCAGGGGAGAGCATCGCGTCTTCAGCGACGCCGACCTCAGCACGCCGATCGAGGAGGTCGAACGGCTGCGCGCGCACCTGCACGGGAACTGCGCGGTGGCCATCGCATCGCGAGCGCTTCCGGGGTCGCAGATCGACGTCCATCAGCCCGGGCGACGCGAGGTGATGGGTCGCACCTACAACCGCCTGCTTCGGCTGTCGGCGCTCCGCGGCCTGCATGACACGCAGTGTGGGTTCAAGGCCTTCACCGCCGACGCCGCCGTCGCGTGCTTCGAGCCTCTCCGCACCCTGCGCTTCGGATTCGACGCCGAGGTGCTGCTCCGCGCCCGCCGGCTTGGCTGGACGGTCGCGGAGGTACCGGTCCGCTGGGAGCACAAGGAGGACTCGCGGGTGAGCGCGATGCGGGACTCCGTTGGCACTCTTTACGATCTGGTGCGTTTACGGTTCATCGTCCGGCGATAATCGGTAGGTGAGAACCGCCCAGCGAGCCATGACGTCGGGTCATATCGATGTTCGGGTCGCCGGCGCCCCGATTGTCGGGCTGCGGTTTCACCTCGACTCCCGTGCCGCCGATCTCGACGAACGTGCCGACGAGCTGGAGCGCCGGCTCATCGAGGTTGGCGTCCAGCGCGCCAATCTCATGGTCCGGCTTCGCGCTGTTGAGGAAGCACGGCAGCAGGTGCTCGAGGTGCTCCCCGGCATGGCATCGCCGGCCATCCTCGCCGAGATCGCGGCCACCTTCGCCGAGGGTCTCGACATGGGCACCGAGCTCACCCGCCTCGAGACCCGTGCCGAGGGGATCCGCGCCCGCCTGGGAGACGTCACCTCGGAGCAGGCGGTCCTGCGCACCATGAGCCGCCAACTTTCGCAGGTGCCTGGGGAATCGGTTGCCGATCCAAATCAGCGCGCCAGCCAGTACAGCCAGGCCGCCCGCCAGATCTATGAGATCGCCGATGTGGAGCACGCCGAGACCGCACGGCTCATCCTCGAGGGGCCGATGCAGCGCCTTGCCGATGCGGCCCTGGAGGCGGAGCTGATCGGCAGAAGCCTGGTCCGCGAACCGGCGACGGCGGTCGGCGCGAGCTCACGATGCCGGACCGCTGCGGCCGAGGCGTCGGAGCAGCTCGGCGAGGTCATCGCGGGACTCCTGCCGCTCGCCGAGGAGCGCGGGCTCGTGGGAGCCGTACGCGACCTCCTGGCCGCCTGGAGCGATCGAGGGATCGTGCTCCTCCACATCCTCGGGAGCGAGCGCCGGATGCCATCACTCGCGGAGATCACGATGTATCGGATCATGGAGCAGGCGATCGACAACGCCCTGGCGCACGGGCGTCCGCAGCGGGTGGACGTGATCCTCTCGTTCCTGCCGCGCCTGGTCGTCGGCGTGGTCAAGGATGACGGCGACGGATTCGACGTCAATGCCACCGACGCCCGGATGGGGCGCACGGCGGGCCTCGGGCTCATCCAGATGCGCGAGCGGGCGGTGGTCGTCGGCGGTCGCGTCCAGGTGCGCAGCGGGCTCGGGCTCGGGACCGAGGTCCGCGTCACCATCCCTGACAGCCGCGCGACGACCTAGCGACGGGGGCGACACGCCGGGAATCGCCGGGTAGCATCGCGGTCATGTCCTCGACGCAGCGAAACTTCCGCCTCACCACGTCCGCCGGCAAGACTGTCGTTGCGGCGGTCGTGATGGCCGACACACCCTGGCAGCGTTTCATGGGCCTGATGGGCAAGCGCGAGCTCGCCGCCGACGCAGGCCTCTGCCTGCGCCCGTGCAGCTCTATCCACATGTTCTTCATGCGCTTTCCCGTCGATGTCGCGTTCATCGACGCTGACGGGAAGGTCGTGCACATGTACAACGGACTCCGACCCTGGCGGGTCTCGCGGATCGTGCGCCGTGCGAAAGCGGCGATCGAATTGCCGAGCGGCGCGCTGGCGCGAGCGGGCGTCGGCGTCGGAGACCTCCTGACAATGTCCTGATTCGGTAGGGTCGCTTCCGCCGCATAGCGTGATTGGAGGAACGACGTGTACCAGGGATTGCTTGCCGAGACCGTGACGGTCGTCGGTCACAACGACGACGAGATAGGCGCATACCTCGCCAGGCCGCTCGGTCCGGGACCGTTTCCGAGCGTCCTGGTGATCCACCATGCACCCGGCTGGGACACGGCGACCAAGGAGATCGCTCGGCGCTTTGCTTACGAGGGGTATGTCGCGATCTGCCCGAACCTGTACCATCGCTTCGGCCCGGACCTCTCGCCCGATGACGCCGCGGCCGCAGCCCGCGCCGGAGGATGGGTCACCACCGAGCAATTCCTGGCCGATGCCGCCGGGGCGTTGCGCTATGTGAGAGGCCTGCCGGTCAGCAACGGCAAGGTGGGCGTGATCGGGTACTGCTCGGGAGGGCGGCAGTCGTTTCTTGCGGCCTGCGAGCTCCCGGTCGATGCCGCGGTCGACTGCTACGGAGCGTTCGTGGTTAACGGCTCGCCACCCGACATGCCCCTCAGGATGGAGCCGGTCATCGACCGCGCGCCGAAGATCTCCCGCCCGATCCTCGGGCTCTTCGGCGTCGAGGACACGAGGCCGTCACCCGAGGAGGTGGCGCAGATCGACACCGAGCTGACCCGGCTCGCCAAGGAGCACGAGTTCCACTCGTTCGAGAATGCCGGGCACGGGTTCTTCGCCGTCGATCGGACCATGTACCGGGTGGAGGCCGCCGTCGAAGGGTGGCGGCTCATCCTCGATTTCTACGGCCGCCACCTGGCCTGAGGGAGAGATCACATGTGCTCGTATGTCGTTGAGAAGACCGCGCTGACCGGGAGTGCCAAAGCGGCCGGCACGTGGTCGCCGATCAACACCGCCGTCGTCTCCGTCGACCATCCCTTCCACGCACCCGTCGACCACGCGTTGATGGTCGATTTCACCCAGGAGGGCCGACCTGTGAGCGAGCGGATCGCGCTGGAGCTGAGCGTCGCGTCGGCACGGGAGTTGATCGTCTGCATGCAGACGGCGCTGGACGCGTTCGGGGAGGGCGGGTAGGCAAACGGCGTGAGCAGGGTGGCCAGAAGGCAGGTCGGCATGTCGGTCAGCGGGAACTTCCCGCGGCGAAACTCATCGAAGTTGGCCCGGACGCGGGTGGCTGCTCGCGCGGAGTCGTCCCCGCAGACGTCCGCGATGGACGCGCATACCTGCGTGAGTGCTCGCCGCGCTCGCCAGGCTCTTCCTCGACGCCGTCGCCCCCAGGCGATGCGCCGGGTGCGACACCGTCTCCGATCAGTCGATCTGTGCGAATTGCAACGTCACGATGTCCGCCATGCCGATCCCGGCCGTGCGGCGCATGCGGCATGGAAGCGGGTTCGCGGCCTTCGAGTTCGTCGAGCCGGTTCGGGCGGCCCTGCACCGGGGCAAGTACGGCGGCGAGCGTCAGGCGCTTTCTGAACTGGCTGCCATGACCTCGCGGCGGCTCGGTGGCCCGAGGCTGTTCACCCCCGACGCGGTCGTCGCCGTCCCGCTCGGTCATCGCCGGCGCCGGCAACGTGGCTACAACCAGTCAGAGCTCATCGCTGAGGCCGTTGCCGACGCACGTGACGTCCCCGTGCTCGGCGACCTGGTCAGGCTCCGCGACACCCCGCCCCAGAGCGCCCGCGACGAGGCGACCCGGCGAGACAACGTCGCCGGGGCGTTCGCCTGGACTGGAAGCGATCTCGCCGGCGCCTACCTGTGGCTCGTCGACGACGTGCTCACCACCGGAGCCACCGTCGAGGCGGCGGCGGCCGTGCTGGCTCGTGCCGGAGCCTCGCTCGTCGACGTCGTTGTGGTGGCCGCGGTTTCGTGAAAGGCGAGGGCTGCCACAATGGAGCGGAGTATGTCCATCTTCCGAAAGCCGATCAACAAGGTCCTCGGCGACCCCGTCAAGCGCGAGATCAAGCGCTATCAGGGGGTCGTGGATCTCATCAACGAACTCGAGGACGAGATGTCGACGCTCACCGACGAGGAGCTCCGGGAGAAGACCCGAGAATTCCGGGAGCGCCTCGGGATTGAGGGAACCGACATCACCCACGGCCAGTCGTTCGCAGCCGGTCTCGGCGAGGAGACCGAGGAGATGGCCATGGAGCGGGTCGAGGAGCAGGAGCGAGACGCAGCACGTCGCCCGGCGCTCGACGACCTCCTGCCCGAGGCCTTCGCGGTGGTCCGCGAGGCATCCAAGCGCACCCTCGGCATGCGCCACTTCGACGTCCAGCTGATCGGTGGCATCGTGCTCCATCAGGGCCGGATCGCCGAGATGAAAACCGGTGAAGGCAAGACGCTGGTGGCGACCCTCGCGCTCTACCTCAACGCGCTCGAGAGTCGTGGCGCGCACCTCGTGACCGTCAACGATTACCTGGCACGACGCGACGCCGGTTGGAATGCGGCGCTGTACCACTTCCTCGGGTTGTCGGTCGGTGTCATCGCCGGGCAGGATCTGTCGTACGTCTACGATCCGGAGTTCGTCGACGACACGCACCCGGATCCGCGCCTGCAACATCTCCGGCCGTCCACGCGCCGCGAGGCGTACGCCGCGGACATCACCTACTCGACCAACAACGAGCTGGGCTTCGACTACCTGCGCGACAACATGGCGCAGAAGCTCGACCGATGCGTTCAACGGCGCCTGCGCTTCGCGATCGTCGACGAGGTGGACTCGATCCTNNCAAGTTCTACACGTATGCGCGACTGATCCCGCGGCTCGTCGCCGAGGACGACTACACGATCGACGAGAAGACCAAGTCGGCGACGCTCACCGAGGAGGGCGTCGACAAGATCGAGAAGTGGACCGGGATCTC